>JBHJOG010000318.1:0-6314 GCA_050329975.1 Alphaproteobacteria bacterium
TCGCCCTTGCTCACGATCTGCAGCGTCAGCGGCAGAGACTCGGTCAGGCCGAGCGCCAGCTCGAACAGGCCGGCGGCGCTGCCGTGCTTCAGCTCGAGTTCGATTTCGGCGATCGGCCGGCTGTGCTCGCCTGAACGCAGGACGCCGATGTCGATCGCCAGCTCGACCACGTCGCCGCCGGGTGTCGCCAGCCGCCGCCGGCTGCGGGTGAAGTCGGTGACGAACACCGGCGCCACGGGACCGCGGGCCGCGGCGCGCGCCAGCCGGGCCCCGACCGCGCCGGGCAGTTCGACCGGCCATTGCGGCGCCGGGTCGTCGAGCGGTGTCTCCCACTCGTCGCGCGCCGCCAGCCCGGCGCCCTTCGGGCCGCCCCGCTTCACCGTCTGGACCAGGCCGGCCGGGGTGCGGCGGACCCGGAGCACGATAGCGTCGGCGATCAGGGCGCGGTCGGCCGTGTCGTAGTAGGTGGAGACCAGGCGTTCGCTGACAGCCTTGTCGATCGCCAGCGCCGTCACCAGCGGATGGGCGGCGACCTGCGCCGGATCCACCGCGCCAAGCGCCAGGGCCAGCTCGCGCTCCGCGTTCGGCCTGGCGTCGGCGGCGCGGCTCATTCGAGCGCCCTCAGAGCAGCGACTTGGCGAGGACGACCTCGGTCAGCTCCAGCCGGTCGAGGCTTGCCTCCGCCCACGGCACCGCACAGGTGCAGATCGCCAGCGCCGCGGTGGCAAAGCCCTCGGCCATGGCCGTGCCGACGGTTCCGCCGCGCGCCGCCAGTCCCGCGGCGAGATCCTGCAGGCCTGGATTGTGCGCGACCAGCAGGATGCAGCGATGGTCCGCGCCGGCCCGGCGGACGGCATCGAGGATCCGGGCCGGGTCGGCCAGGTAGAGCGTCCGTTCCACCCGAGGTACGATCGCGAAGCCGCCGTGGCGCAGCACCCAGTCGCAGGTCTCCCGGGCGCGGATGGCGGTCGAACTCAGCACCAGATCGGGTGCAAGCCCCTGCTGGTTGAGGTAAACACCGACCACTGCGGCCGCCCGCTGGCCGCGCGCGTTCAGCGGCCGCTCATGATCGTCCGAAGCGCCCGCCCGCCAGTCGGACTTGGCGTGGCGCAGCAGGATCAGCGTGCGCGGCATGAATCTCGACGAATTGTGAAGTCGTATGGCCACATGACGGCGCACTCTAGGCGAAGAGCAGGCCGGGGACAATTGGTGAACCCGCCTGCGATCGGGAACGGGCGGCGGTGAAGCCGTCCACGAAAGCCGCGCGCCCGGCACCGCCAGGCCTGCGCCGGGTGATCGATCTGGCGGTCCCGATCGTGATCTCCAACGTCACCGTGCCCCTGATCGGCCTGGTCGACACCGCGGTCATGGGCCGCATGCCCGACGCCGCCTACATCGGCGCGGTGGCGCTGGGCGCGGTGGTGTTCAGCTTCGTCTACTGGGGCTTCGGCTTCCTGCGCATGGGCACCACCGGGCTCACCGCCCAGGCCTTCGGGCGCTGGCACGTGGCGCCCTCGGCGGCGGTCGGGACCGAGCTCCGCGCCGCCTTCGCGCGCCCGCTGGCGATGGCCTTCGCCGTGGCGCTGGCGCTGGTCGTCCTGCAGTGGCCGGTGGGTGCTGCCGCCTTCGCCATCCTCAACGGCAGCGAACAGGTCGAGGCGCTGGCCGAGACCTATTTCTATGTCCGCATCTGGGGGGCGCCGTTCACGCTCGGCAGCTATGCGGTGCTCGGCTGGCTGCTCGGGGTGCAGGCGACCCGGGCGGCGATGGCGACCCAGATCGTGACCAACTTGGCCAACGTCGCGCTCAGCCTGCTGTTCGTGCTCGGGTTCGGATGGGGCGTGGCCGGGGTGGCAGCCGCGTCGGTGCTGGCGGAGGCCGGCGGGCTAGCCTTCGGCGTCGTCCTGGTCCGCCGGCGCCTGCGGCAGGCGACCGGCGATCCCGGCTTGCGCGTCGAACGGACAGTGCTGCTGGACCGGAGCGCGCTGAAGCGGCTGGCCGGGGTCAATTTCGACATCTTCGTCCGCACCCTCGTGCTCGTCTTCGCCCTGGCCTGGCTGACTGACCGCAGCGCCCAGCTCGGCGATCGGCTGCTCGCCGCCAACGCGATCCTGCTGCAGTTCCAGGCCTTTCTAGCTTTCGCGCTCGATGCCTTCGCCTTCGCCGCCGAGGCGCTGGTCGGCCAGGCGATCGGCGCCCGCGACCGGGCGATGCTGGTCACCAGCATCCGGCTGACGTGGCTGCTCGGCCTCGCGGTGGCGGCCGCGTTCGCCGTCGCCTACGCGGCCTTCGCCGGCCCGCTGGTGGCGATCATGACCGACCTGCCGGAGGTGCGCGAAATCACGCTGGAGTACCGCTGGTGGATGGCCGGCATTCCGCTGGCAGCGGTATCCAGCTACCTGCTCGACGGCGTGTTCATCGGCGCCACCCGCACCCGCGAGATGCGCAACGCGATGCTGGTCTCGGTCGCCCTGTTCGTCGGCCTCGGCTACCTCCTAGCCGGCTGGTACGGCAACCATGGACTGTGGACTGCCTACACCCTGTTCATGCTGATCCGCACAGCATCGCTGCTCATATACCTGCCGCGGCTGATGCGGGACGCCGGACCGGCTTAGCTCGCTCGGTTCCCGTCCCGACCCGTGCCGATGGCGCGAATTCGCACCATCTTCGGTTGAAACAGCCGGGTGGTTCGCGCACTCTGGCGGCCGCAACCGCTTTCCAGGGAACAGGATGGATGAAACAGGCGCTGTGCATCCTTGCGATCTCCCTGGGCTTCGCCTCGCCCGCCGCCGCCCAGGATGCGGCGTGCAACGGCATAGCGGAGCTGTACGAAGAGGCGGCGGCTCGAATCGGGATGATCCAGACGCGCAACGGCCTGCGCCGGGAGTTCCGCGAGGCGACCACGCCGCGCGAGGTGTTCGTTCGGCTCGACAATGAGATCGCGGCACTGGCCGTAATGGGCGGCGACGACGGCTTGAGCCTGGAGGGCGTGACCCAGCGCTATCTGGAGTGCCGCTTCGAGCTTGCGCGTGGCATCACCGACCTTCCGGCGGGCCCGCCCACCGTCGTCGCCTCCAACTGCCCGGCATGCACGGTGAAGGTCGCGGCGACGAACGACGCGCTGGAGACCCTGCACGCGCTCGCGCAGCAGCCGGAGAGCACCGGGACGTTGCGCCACCTGCTGACCGACCGGATGCAGCAGATCGGCGAACTGCTTACCTGCGAGCAGAGCCTCTGCCGGGATCCATGGGCGAAGCGGATTGCACAGCCGCTGTCGGTCGAGGACTACCTCCGTGACGCGCGCGCAGCGGCCGACCCCCGCGCCTGGGCCAACGAACCGATCGTGGTCTCCGCCCTCCCGGACTACGCGGTGCCGCAGTCGCCGATCGCCGTCTATCCGGCCAGCCAGCCGCAGTAGCAACTGGCTTCACCGTTTCTTCAACCGCTGCGGGTAGCTTCCCGCGAGCAGGCATGGTGGCTCGGCGGGCAATGGCTGGAGGTGACATGGGGCGCATCGTTGCGTTGGCCCTGGCTTTGGTGGCGGCAGTGATCGCGCCGGCCATCGCCGGCGATGTCGAGGACTGCAACCAATCCGAAGACCCGGGCCTGCGCATAGTCGGCTGCACCGCCATGCTGCTGAGCGGGGAATGGACGGATGGGGAGCTGCCGCCGATCTACAACCTCCGCGGCGTGGCCTACAACCGCCTCGGCCTTGCCCAGCAGGCCATCGACGACTTCGACGCAGCGCTGGAGCTCGATCCTGACTATCTCTACGCCTATATAAACCGCGGCTGGGCCTATAACGAGCTGCCGCAATATCTGCGTGCTCTCGAGGACTTCAACCACGTGATCGCGGTCGCGCCGGGCACACCGATCGCCTATCTCGGCCGGGGCGTGACCCAGATGAACCAAGGCATGCTGCTGTCATCGATGATCGCGGATTTCGACAAGGCGATCGACCTGATGCCGACCTTTTCCGAAGCGTACTACTACCGCGGAAACGCCTATCGAGGACACGGCGAGTACGGCCGCGCCATCGCCGACTACGACCAGGCGATCCAGCTCGATCCCGGGGCAGCCCGAGTCTACCGGGCCCGCGCCCTCGCCTATTGCCGGATCGGCGACAGGGCTGCCGCGGTCGCCGACTTCAACCGGCAATGGGACCTGGCGCCGCAACGGGTCGGCGAGGATCAGCAGATGCTGACCGAGCGACGCCTCTACCGCGGCACGATCAGCGGCATAGCCGACCCGGCGACCCAGTCGGCCCTGAAATCCTGGGTCGGACAGCGCTGCTCGTAGGCCGCTCCGGGAGGCTCCTGCCGTCCCTGAGCGGATCAGCTCAGCGTATAGTTCACCGCCGCGAAGTCGACGTCCAACGTGATCTTGTTGCGCGAGCTCGTTTCGTAGAGTGCCGAATATCCCGCCGCGACCGCGACCACGTTCACCAGCGCACCGATCGCGACATTCGCCGAGTAGGCCTCGGAGGCTTCGAACTCGAACTCGGCGTGGATCTTGGCCGATTTCGGCACCAGCAGATCGATCTCGTCGATCGAAGACACCCCGGTCTTGACCGCGCTCAGGATCTCCTTGACCCCCAGCATGTCCTTTACCAGTGCATCGGCGCCCGCATTGTCCGGGGCAGCGGAGCCGGCATTCTTCTTTGCCGCCCGCATGATCGCCAGAAACGTCGCCGGAACGAGTGTCGAGGCAGTCACCGCCGCGAAGGTTTCCGCCAGCACGACGGAAAACGCGCCGACTGAGATCGCTGTGCTGAGGGCCATGGCTTGCTCCTGCCGTTTGTACTAGGGCCGGGGGGTTGGACCGATGCTGATCTTCAAGGTGGCGTTGGCGCCGGCAATGCCGCCGACCTGCACGACAAGCGTGACCTCCGCTGTGGCGCCGCCGATTGCCAGGTTCTGCGTGTTGAGCAGCTTCTCGGCGTCACGGACGGCCCTTGCCACGCCCTTGAGGACTTCTTCCGGGTCGATCGGCTGCAGGCTTGGCAGGGGCGGCAGAAGATTGGGCGGCTCGCCGGATCCGCCGCTGTCGGGCGGTGGCGGGAAGGGGTTGGGAATCGTGAACCCGATCTTCTTGTCCAGGTCGAACGCGGCGTTGAGAGCTCCGACGAACACAGTGTAGGCCCCGGTGGCGGCGCCGCCGAGACGCTGCACCAACGGCTTGACGAAGGTGTCCAGATACTCGTTGGGCGTGATCTCGATCTGCGGCATGAGCCCTCCGTGCCGTCAAGGCTCGCTGCCGCGGTTGTCCGTCACGGACTGACCGGACAGCGCCTTCAGCTGTTGCTGGATCTGCTTCAGGATCGCGCCGGCGCCGTCCAGGTCGCCGGCCGCAATCAGGTCGGCCGCGCGGTCGAGTTCCTGCTCCAGCTTCGCGCGCTCCGCCTCCGACTGCGATAGCCGCGCGATCTCGGCCCGCATGGCTGCCATTGCGATCCGGATCTGCTCCATGTCCAGGACAGGCGACGGAGACTCGCCGCCCGGTCGGGGCGGCTCGAGCTTCCCGCCCGAGGCCTTGGTGTCGGCGGGCTGCGGCTCCGGTTCGACAAACGCGACGATCTCGAGCTCGATCCGGCCATGATTGCGGGCCAGCGCCTCCGTCGTCGTGCTCGACGTGCCGAAACCGAACAGGAAGGTCTTGGCGCCCAGTCCGGCGCTGCCGTCCTTGCGCACGGCGGCGGTGGACAACTCGAAATCGATCTCGACCGACGCGCGCTTCAGCGCAACGGCGCCGACCGCGGAGCGCGACGCTTCCGGCAATATCTTCGCCGCTCCGCCGATGCCCTCGGCTATGTCGAGAAGCATTCGATCGATGCCGATCGGTATCGGAAAGTTGGCCATGCTGCATCGCCCGACAACGCGATGAAACAGTCTAGGCCGCTTGGACAAATACTGTCAAACTGCGTCGCCAGCAACGCCCACGTGCTGTTGTCAGTTCGGCTAAGTTCTACAATCGAGGCCGCACAGTTGGACCCGCGTTCTTGTGCTTGATGCTCAAGGCGGCGGTCAGTGGATCTCCGGCTCCGCCACCGCCTCTTCCGTCTCGTGCAGGAAATCGAAATCGCAGCCGGTGTTCGCCTGGGTGACGTGAGCGCTGTACATGGCGCCGTAGCCGCGGGGGAATTTCGCCTTCGGCGCCGTCCACTCGGCGCGGCGCGCAGCCATCTCCTCCTCCGTGATCTCCACGTTCAGACGGCGGCTCGGCACGTCCAGCGTGATCCGGTCGCCGGTGCGCACCAGGGCCAGCGGGCCGCCGACATGGCTCTCGGGCGCGACGTGCAGCACGCAGGCGCCGTA
>JBHJOG010000319.1:0-32782 GCA_050329975.1 Alphaproteobacteria bacterium
CGGCGGCACGGCACTGCCGACGGCGTCGAGCGCGCCGCTGCGCCAGGCCGCGGCGAGCTCGCGCGCCAGCGCCGCCTTGGCGGCCGGCGCGGCGGTCTCGAGGACGGCGACGGCCCGCTGCGCCAGCGTGTTCACGGAATCAGAGCGCCTTGGCCGCTTCGAGCACTTCCTCGACGTGGCCCTTCACCTTCACCTTGCGCCACTCGCCGCGCAGCACGCCCTTCTCGTCGATCAGGAATGTGGCGCGGTCGATGCCCATGTACTTGCGGCCGTAGAGCGACTTCTCGATCCAGGTGCCGTAGGCCTCGCAGACCTTGCCGTCTTCGTCGGAGGCCAGGGTGAAGGGCAGCTCGTACTTGGCCTTGAACCTGTCGTGGCGGGCGACGCTGTCCTTGGAGACGCCGATGACGGCGGCGTCGACCCTGGAGAAGTCCGGCAGCGCGTCGCGGAAGCCGCAGGCCTCGGTGGTGCAGCCCGGCGTGTCGTCCTTGGGGTAGAAGTAGAGCACCACCTTGCGGCCCTTCAGCTCCTTCAGGGAGATGCTGCCGCCGCCGTCCGTCGGCAGCTTGAAGTCGGGCGCTTTCTTGCCGAGTTGAACCATCTCTGCCGTTCCTCGCTGCTGGTCTTGAAAAGTCTCGATCTGTGATTCGGGCCGCGGTCGTCAAGCGCCCTTGGCGAAGGGCAGGACGCCCTCGGCGGCCTCGTCGCCGCCGGCCGGCGCCGGCGCGTCGACCACTTCGACGTAGACGCCGTGCGCCCAGGCGAGGGTTTCCTCGAGGCGGCGGCGCAGGTTGTCGAAGTCGTCGCAGCCGATGCTGGTGGCGAGCGCCGCTTTCAAGGGCGCCGACAGGCTGTCGGCGTCGAAGGCCGGCCCGACGGTGAGGCGCAGCGCCTCCTGCACCTGGCGGAGAAAGCGCGTCGCCGCGATCAGCCGTTCCGCACGTGCCGTGTCGATCAGCCCCGCCGCGGCGAGATTGGCGAAGGCCTGCTGGGTGGCGATCGCCAGCACCTCCGGCCTCTCGGCGGCGTGGCGCAGCTGCAGGTACTGGGCCATGAAGTCGAGGTCGATGAGGCCGCCGTCGGCGTACTTCACGCTCCAGATGGTCTCGGCCGGGTGCTCCTTGGCGATGCGCCGGCGCATCTGCGCCACCTCGGCGAGCAGGCGCTCGGGATCGCGCGGCGCGCTGCGGACCGCCAGCAGCTCGGCCTCGACCTGGCGGCAGATCTCGGGCGGGCCCGCCACGGCGCGCGCGCGGGTCAGCGCCAGGTGCTCCCAGGTCCAGGCATCCTCGCGGTAGTAGCGCCGGAACGCGGCCAGCGAGGTGGCGATCGGCCCGGCGTTGCCGGAGGGGCGCAGCCGCATGTCGATCTCGTAGAGCGTGCCCTCGGCGGTCTGGGCGCTGAGCGCGTTGATCAGGCGCTGCGCCAGGCGCGCGTAGTAGCGCTGCGGCTCCAGCGGCTTGGCACCGTCGGACTGGATGTCCTCTTCCGGCAGGTCGTAGAGGAACACCAGGTCGAGGTCCGAGGACACCGTCATCTCGCGGCTGCCCAGCTTGCCGAGGGCGACCACCGCGAGGCCGGAGCCGGCGAGGTGGCCGTGGCTGCGCGCGAGGTCCTCCACCACCGGCCCGTGGAGCCCGCGCAACGCCACCTCGGCGATGTCGCTCAGGGCCACGCCGCTGGCGTCGACGTCGCTCTTGTGGCGCAGGATGTGGACGCCGACCTGGAAGCGGCGGTCGTTGGCCCAGCGCCGCGTCATCTCCAGCACGTCCTGCAGGTCCTGCGCGTCGGTCAGCGCCGTCCTCAGTTCCTCCTCCAGCACCTCGGCGGGCGGGATGGGATCGAAGAAGTCGGCCGACAGCACCGCTTCCAGCAGGTTCGGGTTGCGGCTGAGGCGGTCGGCCAGCTGCGGGGCGCTGCCCATGATCTCCGTCATCAGCTCCAGCAGCGCCGGGTTGTTGTAGAGCATGGAGAACAGCTGCACGCCGGCGGGCAGCCCGGCGACGAAGCTGTCGAACCTGATCAGCGCGCGGTCGGGGTCCTGGGTCCTGCCGCCGTTCTGCAGCAGCAGCGGCACCAGTTCGGTCAGCAGCTCGCGGCTGCGGGTCGAGCGCAGCGCGCGGTAGCGGCCGTGATGCCAGCCGCTGACCAGCTGCCAGACGCGCTCGCAGTCGCGGTAGCCGAGGCTCGCCAGGGTCGCCAGGGTCTCGGGGTCCGGCTCGCCGCCGGTGAACACCAGGTTGCCGGGGCCCGAGAGGCTCGGCGATTCCTCGAAGAGATGCGCGTAGTGGTCCTCGACGCAGTGCAGCCGCTGCAGCAGGTCGTCGCGAAAGACGGCGGGGTCGTCGTAGCCGAGGAACACCGACAGCGCGTCGACGCCCTCGTCGTCGTCCGGCAGCTTGTGGGTCTGCTGGTCCTCGATCATCTGCAGGCGATGCTCGACGCGGCGCAGGAAGAAGTAGGCCTCGGTGAGTTCCTCGGCCACCCGCGCCTCGATGTGGCCGCTGGCCGCCAGGGCGGCGAGGGCGTCGCGGGTGCGCGGCCGGCGCAGGGCCGGGTCGCGGCCGCCCCAGATCAGCTGCTGGGTCTGCGCGAAGAACTCGATCTCGCGGATGCCGCCGCGCCCCAGCTTGATGTTGTGGCCGTTGATGGCGACCACCGAGCCGCCCTTGTGCGCGTTGATCTGGCGCTTGATCGAATGCACGTCCTGGATCGCCCAGAAGTCGAGGTGCTTGCGCCACACGAAGGGCCGCAGCTCGCGCAGGAAGCTCTTGCCGAGCTCGAGGTCGCCGGCGATGGGCCGCGCCTTGATCATCGCCGCGCGCTCCCAGTTCTGCCCCAGGCTCTCGTAGTAGGTGAGGGCGGCGTTGAGGCTGATGGCCAGCGGCATGGCGCCGGGGTCGGGGCGCAGCCGCAGGTCGGTGCGGAACACGTAGCCGTCGCCGGTGCGGTCGTCGAGGCAGCGCATGAGATCGCGGGTCAGCCGCACCATGCCCTGCTGCACGCCGCGGGCGTGGCGGTAGTCGACGCGCTCGGGATCGAAGATGACGATAAGGTCGATGTCAGAGGAGTAGTTGAGCTCGCGCGAGCCCAGCTTGCCCATGCCGAGAATGGCAATGCCGCAGCCGCGCGTCGGCATCGCCGTGTCGGCGAGGCCGATTTCGTCGCGGGCGGCGGCCTGGCGCAGGGTCGAGGCGAGGGCCGCCTCGACGGCGGTGTCGGCGAAGTCGGACAGTGCCCCGGTCACCTCGGAGACGTCCCAGAGGCCGCAGATGTCGGCGAAGGCGATGCAGAAGGCCGCGCGGCGGCGGGCGATCCGCAGGCTTTTCATCAATTCTGCTTGAACAGTGAGCCCGGCGGTCTCGTTTTCGAGGGTTTCGAGGACTTTTTTGAGCACCTCCCCCGGTCCCTGCTTTAAAACCGCGGGGAGAAGGCCGATATCGGCAATCAAACAGTGGCCGAGAAAGGGCGAATTGGCGAAAATCGCCTGCAGCAGGCGCTGTCCCGCGGGGTCCTGCGTCAGGAACTCCGCCAGGTCGGCGACTGCCGGATCGGGGGCGGCGGCGGCGCTCCAGCGCTCCAGCCAGGGCTCCGCCCGGGACGGGTCGATGGCACCGGGCAGGGCCGAAACCTCTGGTAAGTAAGGAAATCTGGTCATTTCACGCCGCTCGCAAGAGGACCACACTGCTGAAGGCGGGTCGGCCGGTCAAGGGCCGGCTGCCACGGCGGCGGCGAAACCGCCGCGGCGCCGGCTGTCGCGCCGCCGCCGCGCGGTCCGCCTCGGGGTCGAGGTGCTGGGCGGCCTCTTCGCGGCGGCGGTCCTGGTGCTGGCGGTCGGCGCCTGGCGCCTTTCCGAGGGACCGGTCCGCACCGATTTCCTGACCCCCTACCTGCAGTCGGCGATCAACCAGGCGGGCGGCAACATCGTCAGCATCGGTGACTCCTTCCTGGTGTGGGACAAGGAAACCCGCCGCCTCAAGATGCACGCCGCCGGCGTGAACGTGCGCGATCTCGAGGGCCGGCTCATCGCCTCGCTGCCGGAGGTGGCCTTCGAGCTCAGCAGCAGCGCCCTGCTGGCCGGCACCCTGGCGCCGTCGGAGATCGAGATCCTGGCCCCGCGCATCCGCCTGCTGCGGGCCCCGGACGGTAGCGTGAGCTTCGGCAGCGAGGCCGCGGGCGCGCCGCAGTTGCCCGAGGCGGGCGGGACCGAGAGCCGCGGCGAGGACATCGTGCTCGCCCGCATGCTGCGCGAACTGCTCGGCGAGCGCCAGGCGGGCAATCCGCTGTCCTATCTGAACGAGGTGCGCGTGCGCGACGGCCAGGTCTTCGTGCGCGACGAACGGCTCGGCCTGTCGTGGGCGGCGCCGGCCGCCGACATCTCCCTGCGCCGCGACGTCGCCGGGCTGGCCGGGGACGTCAACCTCGGTTTCGTGCGCAGTGGCGATCCGGCGACGGTCGACATCGCCTTCCTGTTCGACAAGAGCGACGGCATCCTGGACCTCGCGGCCGGGTTCTCCGACATCAGCCTGGCCGCGCTCGCGAACGCCTTTCCCGAGCTGGCGCCGGTCGGCGGCCTGACCTCGCGCATCAGCGGGTCGATCGTCACCTCGATGTCCCTCGCGGGCGAACTGGGCCACACCGGCTTCGAGGTCCAGGGCTTCGCCGGCACTCTGGGCATTCCGGGCCTCGATATCGAGCCGGTGCCGGTGCGCGACCTCACCATGCGCGGGCGCTACGACAGCACCGAGAGCCGCTTCGACCTCGACGAGGCGCGCATCGCCCTCGGCACTTTCGAGGCGCCGGGGCCGGTGTTCAGCATCGCCGGCGTGTTCGACCACGATCCGGCAACGCGCGGCTGGGAGATCGCGGCCGAGGCGACGCTGGAAGACGTGCCGGTATCGGAGCTGGGCCGCTACTGGCCGGACACCGTGGCTTCGAATGCGCGGCCCTGGGTGGTCGAGAACGTGACCGGCGGCACGGTCGACCGGGCGACCGCCAGCCTCGCGGTGACGGTCCCGGAAGGCGATTTCTCGGCCGCCGAGGTGATGGCTTTCGACGGCACGCTGGACTACCGCGACGTCGAGGTGCACTACCTGCGCCCGCTGGACCCGGTGCAGGCCGTCGCCGGCACCGCGACCTTCGACCTCGACGCGCTGCGCTTCGCGGTGCGGTCGGGGCGGCTGAACGGCCTCGCCATCGGCGAATCGCGCGTCGCCATCACCGGGTTTTCCAAGTCCGATGTCGACAAAGGCATTTACGAGCAGCTGACCATCGACGCCGTCACGGAGGGCCCGGTGCACGACGCCCTCGCCATTCTCGAGCATCCGCGCCTCGACCTGCTGTCGAAACTCGGGATGACGGCGGTGGGCAGCGCCGGAACGGTGAACGCCGACCTCGCCTTCCAGTTTCCCCTCGTCAAGGATCTCGGTTTCGACGACGTGGCGCTCCAGGTCGCCGCCAGGGTCAGCGACGGCGAACTGAAGAACGTCCTGCTTGGCCAGGATGTGACTGAAGGGCAGCTCGATGTCGATGTCGACGCCAGCGGCATGCAGATCTCCGGGCCGCTGACCCTCGGCGGCGTGCCGCTGACGGTGCAGTGGAACGAAAGCTTCGCCGCCGCCCCGCAGGTCCGCTCGGCCATGGAGGCGGAGATTCCCCGCATCGACGATGCCGGGCGCGCCCGCTTCGGCCTCGACATCGGGGCGGCCGTGGAGGGTCCGCTGCGGGCCTCGGTCTCCATGATCGCGCGCGACAACGGCCTCATGACGCTGCAGGTCTCCACCGACCTGCGCGAGGCCACCGTTTCCCTGCCGGAGGTCCACTGGCGCAAGCCGCCCGGCACCGAAGGCAGCCTCAGCCTCGTCATCGAGATGGACGACGCCGGCCCGCTGGCCTACCGCGATATCGTGCTGCAGGCCGGCGACCTCGTGGCGCGCGGCACGGCGACCCCCGGCGCCGGACGCCAGGGCCTCGGCACCATCGACCTGGAGCGGGTCGCCTTCGGCCGCAGCGACCTGCGCAACGTCTCCGTCGCGCTGGGCGAGGACGGCATCGACGTGGCGATCGGCGAGGGCACGCTGGACGCTGAGCCGTTCCTCGACTCCGACCCGGCGGAGGAGCCGCCTCGGGCAACCGAGACCGCGGCCGGGCAAGATAGCGCCGAGCCGCGCAGCTTCGAGCCGCTCAGCGTCAGGGCGCCGGACCTGGACAGGCTCTATTTCGCCGAGGAACGTCACCTCGAGGAAGTCAACCTGGAACTGCGGCGCGGGCTCGCCGGCTGGGAGACCATCCGCCTGTCGGGCAGCATCCCCAGGCAGTACTGGTCGCCGCGGCAGCCGGCCGGCGAGAACCAGGCGGGCGGCGAAGAAGCGCCGCCACCCGACAGCGTCGAACTGGACCGCCGCTATCTGCAGCTTTCCTTCGCCCCCGATGCCGGCAACGGCGGCAAACGCCTGCTCGCCCAGAGCGACGATCTCGGCGCCCTGCTGCGGGCCACCAACATTCTCGATACCATCGTCGGCGGCCGCATTCAGGTTACCGGCGGCAGCGACGGGCCGACGCCGACCCACCCCATCAGGGCCACGGTGGAGGCGCGCGATTTCGTCATCGTGCGGGCACCGGTGCTGGCCAAGCTGCTGACCGTCGCCTCCTTCACCGGCGTCCTGGAGCTGCTCGGCGGCCAGGGCATCGGCTTCCAGGGCCTGGACGGCGATTTCGTGCTCGACGACGGCGTGGCGACCACCGACCTCATGCGCGTCTACGGTGCCTCGCTGGGCATCACCGCCAAGGGCCGGATCGATTTCAACAACGACGAAATCGATCTCACCGGCGTCGTGGTGCCGGCCTATTCGATCAACAATTTTCTCAGCAAGATCCCGCTGCTCGGCCCGCTGCTCACCGGCGGCGAGGGCGAAGGGATTATCGCCGTGGTCTACAGTGTCGACGGCGAGGTCGACGACCCGGACGTCTCGGTCAATCCGCTGTCGGCGCTGACGCCGGGCTTCCTGCGCGGCATATTCACCGCCGGCCAGCCCGGCGACGGCCCGCCCCAGGCGGTGCCGGAACGCGGCGAGCGCATCGACAAATAGCTCTTCCCCTCTCGCCTCGTGCGAGCGTCTTGCCTCGCCCTTCGAGACAGCCGCTGCGCGGCTTCCTCAGGATGAGGCAAATCATAGAGAATGATTGACCTCATGGTGAGGAGGCGCGAAGCGCCGTCTCGAACCACGGCCGCGCCGAACCTCGCGTCATCACTTCAACACGTACGGCACCGGCCCGGCCACATGCTTAGCGGCCGTCCCGGCAATCCCCTCTTGTCATCTCGGCCGAGCGAGCGCTAAGCGAGCGCGAGCCGGGATGACAGCTTTCAGATCACGCCGCGATCTTCACCAGGGCGTGGCGCTTCTTGCCGGCGGAGAGCTTGATGCAGCCGTCACCGTCGAGGTCGTCCGGGCCGACGGTCTGCAACTCGTCGCTGACCGCCACATCGTTCACGCGCGCGCCGCCGCCCTTGATGAGGCGGCGTGCCTCGCCGCTGCTCTTGGCGAGGCCGGCGCGGCGCAGCAGCTCGAAGACCGGCACGCCGCTGCGCAACTCGCTCGCGCTGACTTCGATGGTCGGCAGCCCTTCGGCACTCACGCCTTCCTCGAAGGTCTGGCGCGCGGTCTCCGCCGCCTCGGCGGCGGCGGTTTCGCCGCGGCACAGCTTCGTCGCCTCGAAGGCGAGGATCTTCTTCGCCTCGTTGATCTCGGCGCCCGCGAGAGATTCCAGCCGTGCCACCTCATCGAGCGGCAGTTCCGTGAAGAGGCGCAGGAAGCGGCCGACGTCGCCGTCCTCGGTGTTGCGCCAGAACTGCCAGTAATCGTAGTGGCTGAGACGCTTCTCGCTGAGCCAGACGGCGCCGGCGGCGGTCTTGCCCATCTTGGCGCCCGAGGCGGTGGTGATCAGCGGCGTGGTGAGGCCATAGAGCTGCTTCTGGTCGATGCGGCGCGCCAGTTCGATGCCGTTGACGATGTTGCCCCACTGGTCGGAGCCGCCCATCTGCAGGCAGCAGTCGGCGCGCCGGCTGAGCTCCAGGAAGTCGTAGGCCTGGAGGATCATGTAGTTGAACTCCAGGAAGGTCAGCGGCTGCTCGCGGTCGAGGCGCAGCTTCACGCTGTCGAAGGTCAGCATGCGGTTGACGGTGAAATGCGGGCCGATGTCGCGCAGCAGGGCGATGTAGTGCAGGCCGTCGAGCCAGTCGGCGTTGTTCATCATCACCGCGTCGCCCGGCCCGTCGCCGAACTGCAGCAGGTTGTCGAAGGCGGTGCGGATGCCGGCGATGTTGGCGTCGATCTGCGCGTTGGTCAGCAGCTGGCGCGACTCGTCGCGGCCGGAAGGGTCGCCGATCTTGGTGGTGCCGCCGCCCATCAGCGCGATCGGCCGGTGCCCCGTCTTCTGCAGCCAGCGCAGCATCATGATCTGCACCAGGGAGCCGACGTGCAGGGAGTCCGCCGTCGCGTCGAAGCCGATATAGGCGGTGAGGCGCCCTTCCAGCGCGCGCTTGTCGAGCGCGTCGAGGTCCGTGCACTGATGGATGAATCCGCGGTCCCGGAGGATCCGCAGGAAGTCGGAACGGGGCGCTGTCATGGTCCTTACCGGGGTCCTGGGCTGGTCCTGCTGGCTGGGGCCGCCGCCGGCGGCGGGCGCAGGCATTTAACACAATCCCCCGGCCAGGACAATTTGGGCCTTGCGGGATAATGGATCAGTTTGAAAATGATCGAGGTTGACAGCCTATCGCGACTGGCTCTGGCTTTCTATATGCTTACCGGAAGGCATGTAGAGGTCATACCGCATCTGAAGTGCGACATTGAGTTGGATCTTTCAGGTCCCAGCCATGCAACGGTCAACAAGTGGACCGCAGATGTGCCGCGCAAATTGGCTGACCGCATCGAAAAAGACGAGTCCGAATCCGGGCATCATCCCGTAAAGGACAATGTCGGCAAGCCTGTCGGGACGATCTACCTTGACCACTATGGTGAACTGATCTGATGCCTGACGGTTCCGCCGGAAGGAAGCGTTTCCGCGACCCGAACCGGCTAGCCAAGCTGATGGTGGGCATTGCTAGCGGCGAGGTCGAGGACAAGGACCAAGCTGTCCAGGCTCTCGGCAAGAAGGGAGGCAAGTCACGTGCCGCAAAATTAACTCCTGAGCGGCGATTCGAAATCGCCAAAAAGGTGGCGGCTAAGAGGTGGGGCTCTTAGGGAGCTTCTTTTGAGATTTGATCTTTAGGCGTTTCTGAACCTCTTTGATAGGTTCCGCCGCCGGAAGTTCCTCGGGTGGGCGCGATCCGCTGTCGATCATCGTTTGGCGGACTTTCTGCGCGACCTCTTTGTTTTTCCGGATAGTCTGGTGCTCGCCTCGGATTCCCTCTTTCTCGATTGTTTCTGCTGCAAGATTCATCTGAAAGTCGTTCGCTGAGAGTTCCAGCGCGCCCATATGATCGAATGGACTGTCCGATGGCCGGAGGCCCTTGAGGGAAACGACATCCCGGCGCGAATGGCCATACAGCCCTTGATATCTAGCGTCGTGGAAGATCGCCTGCTTGCTGTTTGGTACGCCCGCCTGCTGTGCCACACCACTGACAGTTTTGAACGACTGGCGGACCTTTTCGCGCAGTTCAATTCGTTTCTGGTCCTCTGACCGCGCCTCAGAAATCTCTGCCGTTCGGGTCTGGATGGTGAAATAGGCTTGTGCGGCGGCGATCTCCGGTTTGCTGGGATCACCATTCATTGCGATGAGATAGCAGGCGGCGCGGGACAGGATGAGGTCTTTGGTTTTCCGTTGACCCGACTTCCCCACTTCCATCATTTTGTTGGCTTCAACAATATGATGGGACGGAGAGATATTATTCGCCAGAAGTGAGGCGCTAGCGCGCTCCACCAAGCCGTCAAAGTTCCGCCACTCAACATACCCCAGTACCCCCATTACTTCCCTTGCCCGCCAGTACTCTACGCCCGAATGAGATTGGCGGCGAAGCTCTTTAAGGCGGCGCATAGTGTCGCGAAATTTTAGGCTTTCCGGCAGATCTTCTGACATTTCCTGGCGCTCCCATCGGCGTATGTGATAGAACTCGTATCACATATTCCATACAGGAGTCTACGCCATGTCTGAGCGGTCGCTTATTGAGGAAAGGATCAGAAAAAAACAGGCGGAAATTCAATCGCTTGAGCGAAGGCTGGAGGCTGCTAAAGTGTACGTCCAAGCCTTAAATGATGTACTCAAAGTCTTCGAATCTGCTCCTGCAGAAGATGCAGCAGCGGAGAGCGTCTTAAGGAAGGGAAGCGCAGTGGCAAGGGCTCGTGATGTGATACTCCGGGAAGGCGCCCCCGTTCATATTGACATTCTGTTGAATCGCCTAGGTCGAAAAGTCACTAGAGAATCAAAGGCTTCACTTACCGGCTCTCTGGCTGCCTACGTCCGGCGAGGGGAAATCTTTACAAGACCCGCCCCCAATACATTTGGGCTGATAGAGCTGAAACACTTCGAAACCACCGCGTCCGAAGAGGACACCCTTCCCGAAGGATTTGGCGAGGCACACGCGGACACAGACGACGATATTCCATTTTAAAGTGACTGATAAAACATGATGTTAAGCATAAGGTTCACTAGCTTTGAGGTATGAGAAAGCTCAGCCCCAATGTCCGCACCCAGATCGTCCACCTTCTCTGCGAAGGCCAGTCTATTCGCGCTGTGGCTCGGGAGATAGGCACCAGCAAGAACGCGATCACCAAGCTTCTGGTGGAGACAGGCAAGGCGTGCATGACCAGCAAATTCAGGAAGTAAGGGCCTGCTCGGGTGGGCGACTCACCGACGCCTTCCGAAAGGAGGCCGAGAACCATGCCTGCGCGGTTGCAATGCACTTGATGTACTACAACTTCGTGCGGATGCACTCGAAGCTGCGGATGAGCCCGGCGATGGTTGCTGGGGTCTCTGATCGCCTTTGGGAGATCGGGGATATCGTTAAGCTGGTCGAGAATGCCGAGCCCGCCCCTAAGCCGCGCGGCCCCTATAAGAAGAAGGCCAAGTAGAAGGGCCGTTAGGCGGCCTGCACCTCCGAAGCCTTTCTCTCCGCCGCTGCGGCGTAGATATCCACTAGGCGGAGGGCGGCATCAAACGATACAGCCTTGGCGAGTATTTCTATACCTGCTGATGGACGGTTTGTGTCAAACTCATAGATGAAATAGCCGGAGTCGTCGCCCAACGTATAGGCGCGGTTGGCTTCAAAAGCGTCGATTGAGAGGGGTGACACACAAAGCTCTCTTCCATCCTCAAGGCGCGTCGAGAAAAGCAGGTGCTTCATGGCGAACTCCCGAAAGAAATGGCGCGTCAATCGCAGCCCCCGTTTTACCGTCCTTACTATGGGCGAATACATGGCGGCAAGTGACGGACCTAGAGAAACGTTGCGCAGAGACATGAAGTATGAGCGCATCGCTCCTAGTATACTCTACACTAAAGTCTCTGATGCTGTCTCTGGTTTTTTATGTAGTCCTACGCGAGACCATCGAATACTTGGCAGATGCCGCCAGATGTTGGAGGACGAACGCGATGCGGCAATCAACCCAGGGAAGCGAGACAACGCCATCTACGCGCTCCGAGGCCTGGAAGCCTTCGAGCGCAGCCTTAACGCCCTTCCGCTCTCAGGGTTGCGCTTTGAGCGCGCGCCGACGTTTAAGCCGCTTGAGATAGAGGGAGTCAAGGTCAGTGTCCAGCCGCACGCGCTCATCACCCAAGTTCGCCCTAGGGGCAAGAATCTTCGCGGCGCGTTAGTCGTCGATACAGCCAAGGGCATCCTGCCAAAGTCAGAAGAGGCGCAAGCACAATTGACCTTAGGCATGACCCACTCTGCCTATCTCGTACATGAACTGGTAAGCGAGCGTGTCGCCGCAGACGATGAGAAAACCGGCGCTGAATTGTGCATGGTGTTCCACACCTATCGCCAAGAGCTAGTCGTGTCGCCGACCAACTACAGGCGGGCGCTGGGCAACATGAAAGCCGCGTGCCGGGATATTGCCGCCCGCTGGGGGAGCATAATTCCTCCGAAGCGTTTCGACCCCGCCGACGCCTACTACCGGAACTAAATATCTTCCCATTTCAAACTGACCACCACCCTTCGCGGCCGCGAATTGACGGGATGGCAATATTTGCCCGATAAAGGCTGACGGCGCGGCGGGATGCAAGGCGGGAAGGATCATCTCATGGGTTTGGCGGCGACGACGAGCGAGAGTCCCGAGGCGGCCGGCGACTGGGCGATCGGCCTGATGAGCGGCACCTCGATGGACGGCATCGACGCCGCGCTGATCCGCAGCGACGGTGCGGCGGCGGTCGCCGCCGCGGCCTTCCTCAGCCTGCCCTACGACGCCGATCTGCGCCGACGGCTGCGTTCGGTGCTGGGCGGCAGGGGGCCGGTCGAGGCGGTCGCGCGCGAACTGACCCTGCGCCACGCCGAGGCGGTGCGCCGCCTGCTGCGGGAGGCCGGTGTCGCCGCCTCTGCCGTGCGCGTCATCGGCTTTCACGGCCATACCATCCTGCACCGCCCCCAGGAGGGCCGCACCTGGCAGATCGGCGACGGCGCGCTTCTGGCCGCCGAGACCGGCATCGACGTGGTGGCCGACCTGCGCGGCAACGACGTCGCCCTGGGCGGCGAGGGCGCGCCCCTGGTGCCGCTCTACCAGGCCGCCCTGGCGGCGGAACTGGAGCGGCCCTTGGCGGTGGTGAACATCGGCGGCGTCGCCAACGTGACCTGGATTGGCCAAGGGGGGATCGGCTCGGCTGAGGACGAGGTGCTTGCCTTCGACACCGGGCCGGGCAACGCCCTCATCGACGACTGGGTGGAGCGCCACGGCGGCGAGCCGCTGGACCGCGACGGGATGCTCGCCCGCGCCGGCAAGGTCGATGCGGCGGTGCTGGAGCTTCTGCTCGACAATCCCTATTTCGGGCGCAAGCCGCCGAAGTCGCTCGACCGTGACGACTTCACGGCCGACGCGGTGGCGGGGCTGTCGCTGGAGGACGGCGCGGCGACGCTGACCGCCTTCACAGCGGCGACCATCGCCGGGGCGGCGGCGCACTTCCCGGCGCCGCCACGGCGCTGGCTGGTCACCGGCGGCGGCCGCCACAACCCGACGCTCATGGCCGCCTTGGCGGAACGCCTCGACGCCCCTGTCGAGCCGGTCGAGGCGGTCGGCTGGCGGGGCGACGCCCTGGAGGCCGAGGCCTTCGCCTGGCTCGCCCTGCGGTCGCTGGCCGGCTTGCCGCTCACCCTGCCGACGACCACCGGCGTCAGCCGCCCGGCCAGCGGCGGCCGCCTGCACAAGGCGGGCGCAAGCTGAGGCAGGGCATCGTGTCATCCCGGCCAAGCGAGCGCTTAGCGAACGCGGGCCTACCTCCCATTCATCCGTCATCCCGGCGCGCGCTCGCGTTGCTCGCTTGACCGGGATGACGATCCGGGTGGCCAAGCGAGCTGCGTGAATCCAGCAGGTGGAAGGCCGGGGACAACAGCGGCGCAGGCTACCGGGCTCAGCCGGCGGCGGTGTGCCTGGCTCTACCTCTTCCGCTTCCGATCTTGGCACCATCGTGCCTTGCACAAGTTCATGTTTTGTTCCATTATGACGCTATCGAGCAGGGGGCTTCGGTTCTAGCCCCCGCGGAATCGAATGGTTTAGGCGAATCGGGGCGTCACGCTATGACGAGTGGGGCCGGTTTGGTAATAGATGCGAGGTCATTCGAACAATGGGCGTAGCTGCATGGCCGATAGTAGGACGCCGGAGCAGCGCCGGCGCATCATGCGTGCCGTCAGATCGACCAATACTATGCCCGAATGGAAAGTTCGGCGGCTTCTGTTCGCTATGGGGTACCGATATCGGATCCACTACCGTAAGCTACCCGGCAGTCCCGACATCGCGTTTCCGGGCCGCCGAAAAGCCATATTCGTTCACGGCTGTTTCTGGCACAGCCATGGCTGTCGGATTGGGAGGCCGCCAAAATCGCGACTCGATTATTGGCTCCCGAAACTCGCCCGCAATGCTGAGCGCGATCGAGCTAAGATCGAGGCAATCGAGGCGCAAGGGTGGCGAGCGCTTGTCATTTGGCAGTGCCAGCTGGTCGAAACCGATGCTTTGCAGGAAACGCTCCGCGATTTCCTCGATGACTCCTGATCGGCAGCGACGGAATGAGATGCTGGCTCCGATTGAAGCCTGTGTCTCATGCAAACACTAGAAGGGAGCGGTTCCGTGCGCCCTATCGGAATAGATTTGTTTGCAGGGGCGGGAGGGCTAAGCCTCGGCTTCGAACAGGCTGGATTCGACGTAGTGGCAGCCGTCGAGATCGATCCCATACACTGCGCTATTCATAAGTTTAACTTTCCACAGACAAGAGTTTTGCCGGTGTCGGTCGAGCATTTGCGAGGCGATGCCATTCGCGATGCCGCCGGGATCGGAAGGCGCGATTTGGATTGCCTGTTTGGCGGCGCACCGTGCCAGGGTTTCTCGATGATCGGTCACCGCGCGCTGGACGATCCGCGTAATCGGCTTGTGCTGGAATTTGTCCGGTTGGTCCGCGAGTTGCAGCCCCGTACCTTTGTTTTCGAGAATGTGAAAGGCTTAACAGTCGGTCGTCATCGCAAGTTTCTAGGTGAGTTGGTCGCGGCATTCGAAGGCATCGGCTATCGGGTTCGACTGCCGTGGAAGGTTCTCAACGCTGGCCACTATGGAACACCGCAGTTCCGCGAACGGCTCATTCTCCTGGGGGCACGCAGCGGCGAACGTTTGCCGGAATACCCAAACCCAACGACCGACATTGCCGGAAGGCGGAGGGGGTTCCCCCAGCTTCGGCTTGGACCCACTTGTTCCGATGCGATCGGCGATCTCCCGGACGCGGATCGGTTCCCGGAGCTTCAGGAAATCGACTCTGTGCATGCTGCAACGTACGGCGAGCCCTCGCCCTATGCTGCCGAGTTGCGTTGCCTGACCAACGACTCTTGGCACTTCGGGTACATCCGAGATTGGGACAGCCTCGCCTTGACATCGAGCGCACGCACTGACCACACGGAGATTTCCCGGCGACGCTTTGCCGAAACCGAGCCGGGGTCCACTGAGCCAATCAGCCGATTTTTCAAGCTTCCCGCACAAGGTGCATCGAACACCCTGCGGGCAGGCACGGACGGCGCCCGTGGCGCATTCACGAGCCCGCGGCCCATTCACTATGCTTTCCCGCGGTGTATCACGGTGCGGGAGATGGCGCGGCTGCACGGCTTTCCCGACTGGTTCCGTCTGCACGTTACCAAGTGGCATGGCGCTCGCCAGATTGGCAATGCAGTTCCTCCACCGCTTGCAAGAGTGATCGCAACTGCTGTCCGCGAGGCGATCAGTGCCGAGCCTACACGCCCGATGCAGCCCCTATCCCTTGGCGATTCCTCCCTCCTTCGCTTCGATCTAACGCAGGCAGCCGCTCATTTTGGCGTTGAACCTCTTCCGAGCCGCCGTGATCGCAAGAGCGGGGCCAGGAAACGCAAGCAGATCGACATTGAGCGAGAGCGTCTTTTGGAAGCCTCGAATGGCTAGATCGACCAAGGGCAATACGGCTGCCTACGATGCCATCGTCGAGGATATTTTCTTCAAGCATTACGCTGAGGGCGAGGTCGCATTCGAGTTCATTCGCCGTGAAATCATAGAAGCCAAGGACAAACATGCGCCGGACCTCGATTTGAATCCGGGCGATGTGCCATACAGCTTTCGATACCGCAAATCCTTTCCCGAAAGCATCCTCGCTACGCAACCGGAAGGCATGGAGTGGATAATCGAAGGGGCCGGTCGTTCTCGATATCGATTCAAGTTGGTCAAAGCCACGCGGATCGCTCCCCGCCGCGATCTTGTCAGAATCGATATACCGGACGCCACGCCTGAATTGATCCGGGCATACGCCCTGGATGACGAACAGGCGCTGCTTGCGATTGTTCGCTACAATCGATTAATCGACACATTCCTCGGCTTGACGACCTACAGCCTGCAGAATCACCTCCGCACCACGGTCAAGGGCATTGGGCAGATCGAGATCGACGAACTCTACATTGGGCTCGACAAACGCGGTTGCCACTACGTGATCCCGGTGCAGGCCAAGGGAGGTAAGGATCAGATCGGCATAGTGCAGGCGACTCAGGATATCAATTTTGTCTACGAGAAGTTTCCAGGGCTCAAATGCCGGGCAATCGCTGCGCAGTTCATGGAAGATTCCACCGTCGCCCTGTTCGAGCTAACTATTCAGAACGATGATGTACGGGTGGTCGACGAGAAGCACTATCGGCTTGTTCCCGCCGCAGACCTCGATCACGATGCGATCCGAGCTTACCGCGATTGAGCCTGTAGCCCTCTGGACTCGATGGATTGAGCGAGACGCGAACCGCTTGCGCAACGCACTAGCGGCAATGCGGCTCATCGACTCTCGCCACGGCCGGCCTGCCGCTCACCCTGCCGACCACCACCGGCGCCAGCCGCCCGGCCAGCGGCGGCCGCCTGCACAAGGCGGGCGCAAGCTGAGGCAGGGCATCGTGTCATCCCGGCCAAGCGAGCGCTTAGCGAACGCGGGCCTATCTCCCATTCATCCGTCATCCCGGCGCGCGCTCGCGTTGCTCGCTTGACCGGGATGACGATCCGGGTGGCCAAGCGAGCTGCGTGAATCCAGCAGGTGGAAGGCCGAGGACGACAGCGGTGTCGGCTACCGGGCTCAGCCGGCGGCGGTGTGCCTGGTTTCGGCGGCCAGGGACTTCTCCAGGTAGTCGTCGACGTGGGCGGACAGCTCCTCCATCTCGTCCTGGAAGAAATGCCCGGCGCCGGGCACCACCCGGTAGTCGATGGAGATGCCGCGCTGGCTCGACAGCTTGTCCACCAGCTTCTTCACCGAGGGTTCCGGCACCACCTCGTCCTTGGCGCCCTGGATCACCAGGCCGGAGGAGGGGCAGGGCGCCAGGAAGCTGAAATCGTGCATGTTGGCCGGCGGCGCCACCGAGATGAAGCCGTTGATCTCGGGCCGCCGCATCAGCAGCTGCATGCCGATCCAGGCGCCGAAGGAGAACCCGGCAATCCAGCAGGAGGCGGCGTTGTCGTTGTAGGACTGCAGCCAGTCGAGCGCCGACGCCGCATCCGAGAGCTCTCCCTCGCCGCGGTCGAAGGTCCCCTGGGAGCGCCCGACGCCGCGGAAATTGAAGCGCAGCACCGAGAAGCCCTGGCGCACGAAGGCATGAAACAGGGTGTAGACCACCTTGTTGTTCATGGTGCCGCCATACTGCGGATGGGGATGCAGCATGAGGGCGACCGGCGCGTTGGGGCGCTTGCTGTGCTGGTAGCGTCCTTCAAGACGGCCTTCGGGCCCGTTGAAGATCACGTCAGGCATAGACCCTAAATTCCTATCTTTCCTCGAGCCCCGACACGGGCGGGCTCCTTGCTTGGGTGGGCGCTACCGCGCCCGGTCTGGTTCTCGGCGCCTCGGCGCCCGGGCCGGCGTCCGGCGGCGTGCTCTGCCTTTATCCGACTAAATTGATCGGACTTGGTCGCTGGGACTTCGGTCCGATATGCTGGGTTCGCCGAGATCCAATGCTGGTTGGCCGGCTGCAAACTTGACCATTTTACTCGGGCTTATTATATCTCCAGTATTGCAGCCGCCGGCCCCCGCAGCGCATCATCCGCGCGAGAGGTCGCCCAGGGGGTCGCGAAGGGCGGCGATATTAGCACGATGGACGAAGCGATGTTCAAGTCTCTGAGGGCCGAAATCGACGCCACCATGCAGCGCGACCCGGCGGCGCGCTCCCGCCTAGAGGTAGTCCTTTGCTACCCCGGTTTCCAGGCGATTATGTTCTACCGCCTGGCCAATGCCTGCTGGCGGCGGCGCTGGTACCTGCTGGGCCGCTGGATCTCGGCCATTTCACGCCTTCTCACCGGCATCGAGATCCACCCCGGGGCCACCATCGGCAAGCGCTTCTTCATCGACCACGGCATGGGCGTGGTGATCGGCGAGACCGCCGAGATCGGCGACGGTGTGACGCTTTATCACGGCGTCACCCTGGGTGGCGTCGCGCCCTCGGTCGATTCCGACAGCCAGCGCAACACCAAGCGCCACCCGACCCTGGAGGCCGGCGTCATCGTGGGTTCGGGCGCGCAGATCCTCGGTCCGGTTACCGTCGGCGCCAATGCCCGCATCGGCGCCAACGCCGTGGTGACCAAGGACGTGCCGGCCGGCGCGACAATGGTCGGCATCCCGGCGCGCCAGGTGGTCCGCGAAAAGGCCTGCAAGGACACCTTCGCGCCCTACGGCACCCCGCTGGGCGACCTGCCGGACCCCGCCGCGCGCGCGATCCAGGGTCTGATCGACCAGGTGACGGCGCTGTCGACGCGGGTACAGGAGCTGGAGCGGACACTGGCCGAACGCCCTGTCGAGCCCCTGCCATCGCCGCCCCACGACGGCGAACGCGCCGCGCACCGCGCCGGGCGGGTCTGACCCCCGGCAGGGTCCCTGCAGCGCGCATTGGCCCGGGAGCCCATGCCCTCCGCACACATCTACCTCGACTACAACGCCTCGGCCCCGCTGCGGCCTGAGGCGCGCGCGGCGATGGCGGCGGCGTGGGAGCACACCGGCAACGCATCGTCGGTGCATCGCCATGGCCGGCAGCTGCACGGGCTTGTCGAGTCCGCGCGCGAAACCATTGCCGCAGCTGTGAATGCCCCGCCCGCCGGTGTGGTGTTCACGGCCAGCGGCACCGAGGCCAACAACCTCGCGCTGGCGTTCGGCGCCGAACGGCCGTTGCTGGTCTCGGCGATCGAACATGATTCGGTCCTGCGGACGGCCATGGCCCGCGGCGGCACGATCGTACCAGTGACGCCGGACGGCACCGTCGACCTGGCGGCGCTCGACCGGCTGCTCGCCGGCACCGGTCCCGGCGCACTGCTGTCGCTGATGGCGGTGAACAACGAGACCGGCGTGATCCAGCCCGTCGCCGCAGCGGCGGCGCTGTGCCGGCAGCACCGGGCGCTGATCCATTGCGACGCGGTGCAGGCGCTCGGCCGCATCCCGTTCGACCTCGCAGCGCTCGACGTCGACATGGCGTCGCTCTCGGCGCACAAGATCGGCGGCCCGCAAGGCGTCGGCGCGCTGGTGCTGCGCGATGGCCTGGTCCCGCCGCCGCTTCTCCACGGCGGCGGTCAGGAACGCGGGCGCCGGCCCGGCACCCAGAACGTGGCCGGTATCGCCGGCTTTGCCGCGGCGGTGGCCGCAGCCGTCGCCGAGCTTCCCGGCCTGGCGGACCTGACGTCGCGGCGTGATGCGATGGAACGGCGGCTGCGCGCCGCTTGTTCCGAGCTTGTCGTGGTCGGGGCGGGCGCCGCGCGGTCCCCCGGCGTCAGCTGCCTGGCCGTGCCAGGGCTGAAGGCCGAGACCCAGGTGATGCTGCTCGACCTCGCCGGGGTCTCGGTCAGTGCCGGCGCAGCCTGTTCGTCGGGCAAGGTGGCGCCCAGCCACGTGCTGCGTGCGATGGGGCTGGACGAAGCGGTCGCCGGCGCTGCGATCCGGGTCAGCGCCGGCTGGGCCACCGCCCCGCAGGAGCTGGAGAGCTTTGCCGCGGCGTGGCTCGCGATGGTCGGCAACGCCCGCCGGGCCGCTTGACTTCGCCCTGTTCGGCCATGACTTGACAGGGTGCGGGTCGCTCTCCCATACAGCGCGTTCCTGAGCCAGCGGCCGAGCAACCCGGCGCTCTTCCGAAGACCGGAGCAGACGATGCCCAAAATGACGTTCATCTATCCGGACGGGACGCCGAAGGAGGTCGACGCGCCTCTCGGCCTGTCCGTGCTGGAGATCGCGCATCGGCATGGCATCGACATCGAGGGCGCCTGCGAGGGGTCGCTGGCCTGCTCCACCTGCCACGTGATCGTCGACAAGACCTGGTACGGCAAGCTCGACGACGCCAGCGAGGACGAGGAGGACATGCTCGATCTCGCCTTCGGCCTCACTGCGACCTCGCGGCTCGGCTGCCAGCTGATCATGAGCGACGAGCTGGACGGTCTGACCGTGCGCCTGCCCGACGCGGTGCGCAACCTGCTCGAATGACCGGCCGAACCAGCGACCCTGGCGGCCTGTTCGGTACGCTGCGCGCGGATTGTGCCGCCGACTGGCAGTGCTTTGTCGACCATCCTTTCGTCCGCGGGCTCGCCGATGGCACGCTGCCCGAGCCGGTGTTCCGCGCCTATCTGGTCCAGGACTACCTGTTCCTGATTCAGTTCGCCCGCGCCTTCGCGCTCGCCGCCTACAAGAGCGACCGACTCGAGGACATGCGCCAGGCCACCGGTGGGCTCGACGCCATCCTCAACCTGGAGATGGGCTTGCACGTGCGCTATTGCGCCGACTGGGGCATCGCCGAGGCGGCGCTCGAAGCCGCCGAGGAGCACCCGCACACCGTCGCCTACACCCGCTACGTACTGGACACCGGCATGGCCGGCGACCTGCTCGACCTGCACGTGGCGCTCGCCCCGTGCATGCTCGGCTACGGCGAGATCGGCGCCCGCCTGCTCCGCGACCCGGCGACCAAGCGCGACGGCAATCCCTATCTGAGCTGGATCGAGATGTACGGCGGCGACGAATTCCAGGCGGCCGCCCGCGCCGAGCAGGAGGTCATCGACCGCCTGTTCGCCCGTCGCGGCAGCCCCGCCCGCCTACCTGACCTCCGGCGCACCTTCGCCACCGCGACCCGGCTGGAAGAGAGCTTCTGGCAGATGGGCTTCGACATCGCCGACGCAGCGTAGCGACGCCGCGTCACCGAACTGCAATGTGACTTGGCAAATCCCGGCGCGTCGGGCTGAATGCCGCCCTGCGCGAAAAGCGCGTTTCCGTGCGAGGTGAAATGAGCGATTCTCCGGCCGTCGTCCGCGGCCCCCAGGGCGGCCTCGGCGCCCGCGCGTTGCTGTCGCCAGTCGGCCGGCTGGCGACCGGCTGGTGGATCGACCGGCCGGCGCTTGCGGCGATGATCCGGGTCTATTTCCCGCTGTCGCGGATGTGGGCCGCCGCCGAGCTGGCGGGGCGCGACGTCGACCGCTTCGTCGAGGAGAGCGGTGTGCGGGTCCCGGGCTGGCTGCGCGGACGCGTGGCGCGCGCGCTCGTCCGCATCGCCGATTGCCGCGAGGCCGCCCGCGCCGCGACCGCCGCGCGCGACGCCGCGTTCTGGGACGACGCGGCGTCGCCGCACCAGCTCCTGTGGCGGCGTGAACGGGCGCGGCAGGCTGCTTGCGACCGCGCCATGAACAGCCGGCTCGCGCTGTGGCCGCTGCGCGCCTTCGCCCGGCTGCGGCCGGTGCGGATCGAGGTCCATGGGCCGGAAGCGGTCTTTGCCGAGGTCGCCGCCGGCCTCGACGACCGCGCCCGCTGGTTCGCCCCCGATCCGGCCGCGGCGATCGAGCGCTCGCACGAGCTCATCGGGCAGGGCAGGCGCGACTACTGGCTGCGGCTGCGCTCGCCCGCGCCGCACATGGGCGACCTGTTCACGGTCCATGTGCGCGAGCCGCTGGACGTGGCCGATCCGCCGACGGTGATCTACGGCTCCGGGGTCGGCATCGAGCCGGACCTCGGCTGCGACCCGATGGGCGACTTCTCCGCCCTGGTCGCGCGCGGCATGCGGGTGATCGAGCTGCAGGCGCCCTGGCACGGCGCACGCCGGCCGGCCGGATACTGGTCAGGCGAGCCCTTCTTCGCCACCGCCCCGCTCGGCCCGATCCGGTTCTTCCAGGCCCAGGCCAGGGAGACGGCGGCGCTGATCCAATGGGCGCGGCAGACCTCGCGCGGCCCGGTGGCGCTGGCCGGCATCAGCCTCGGCGCGCTGGCTGCCCAGCTGGTTGCCGATGTCGCCCGCGACTGGCCGGTGGAGTTCCGCCCCGACGCGATGTTCCTGCTCACCGCCGCCGACCGGATGGACCTGCTGACCTTCGACAGCGCTCTCGCCCGCGGACTCGGCCTGGACCGGGCGCTGACCCGTGCCGGCTGGACACCGGAATTGCTTGAGCGGCTGCGTCCGTTGACCGATCCGATGCGGCCGCCTGTGATGGGCCCGGACAAGGTGATCATGGTGCTGGGCACCCGGGATTCGGTGACACCCTATGCGCTCGGCGCAGCCATGGCCAAGGTCTGGGGTCTGCCGCCCGAGAACCTGTTCGTCGGCCGCCGCGGCCATTTCAGCACCCCGATCAATGTCCTGCGCGACCAGCGCCCCTTCGACCGCCTGGCGGAGGTCCTGGGATAGGGGTGTCCCGCGGCGGACTCTCTGGCCATCGGGGGCCAACCCGCCTATATCACCGCCCCATGAGCGCGAGCCCGCATCCGATCCAGCCGGTCGTCGGCCACAAGGCGCCGGGAGAGACCCGCGTCGTGGTCGCCATGTCGGGTGGCGTGGATTCCTCGGTGACGGCCGCCCTGATGGCCGAGGCCGGCTACGACGTGGTCGGCATCACCCTCCAGCTCTACGACCACGGCGCGGCCACCGCGGCGCGCAAGGGCGCCTGCTGCGCCGGCCAGGACATCCACGACGCCCGCCGGGTGGCGGAGACCATCGGCATCGCGCACTACGTGCTGGACTACGAGAGCCGGTTCCGCGCCGCGGTGATCGACGACTTCGCGGACGCCTATCTGCGTGGCGAGACGCCGATCCCGTGCGTGCGCTGCAACCAGACTGTCAAGTTCGCCGACCTGCTGGCCACCGCGCGCGACCTCGGCGCCGATGCCCTGGCGACTGGGCACTACGTCCAGCGGATCGAGGGCGCGGGCGGTGCTGAACTGCACCGCGCGGTGGATGCCGGCCGCGATCAGAGCTATTTCCTGTTCGCCACCACACGCGCCCAGCTCGACTATCTGCGCTTCCCACTTGGCGGGCTGCCCAAGTCCGAGACCCGCGCGCTTGCCGAGCGCTTCGCGCTGCCGGTCGCCGCCAAGCCCGACAGCCAGGACATCTGTTTCGTGCCGAACGGCAGCTACGCCGAGATCGTCCGCAAGCTCCGGCCGCAGGGTGCGGCCAAGGGCGAGATCATCCATGTCGACGGCCGCGTCCTCGGCACCCATGACGGCATCGTCGGCTTCACCATCGGCCAACGCCGCGGCATCGGTGTCGGCGGCGTCGACGGCGATGCGAGCGAGCCGCTGTACGTGGTCCGACTCGAGCCGCAGACCCGCCGGGTGGTGGTCGGGCCGAAAGCGGCGCTGGCGCGCGATGTCGTGCGGCTCGGTGCGGTGAACTGGCTCGGCGCGGGCGCCCGGCCGCCGGCGAGCCTGCCGGTCGCGGTACGCCTTCGCTCCACCACGCCGCCGGCACCTGCGGTGCTCAAGGTGGATGAGGGCGGCACGGCCACGCTCGCGCTCGATACGCCCCAGTTCGGCATCGCGCCCGGCCAGGCTGGCGTGCTCTATGCGGCCGACGGGTCCGGCCGGGTGCTCGGCGGCGGCTGGATCGTCGGCACGGCGCTCTCCGAAGCGCTCAAGGCACGGCCAGCGGCGTGAACCGGGCCTCGATCGCAGCCTCCAACCACGCGATCCAGATCCGGCCCAGAGAGCCCGGGCCGCCGGTACCGGCAACGAGGTCCAGCGGCTGCGAGAGGTCCTGCGGCATCGGATAGCGCACCGCGATCACCGCCACGGCGCCGTCGACGCCGGCGGTGCCGTCGCGCACCGCGGCGCGGTCGTCGTCGGACGCACCTCCGACCTGCCTGAGAAACGACAGTCCGACGGCGGTGGCGAGCTCCGGCACGTCGACCACCAGCGTCTCGACCGAGCCGCTGAGCGCGGCGACGACCGGCTCCGCGGTTGGCCCGCCCTCGGGCATCCACGTTTCCAGCCGCCCGCCGACGATCCGCGCCGCGGCCTCCGCCCGCTCCCGGTCGGCATAGGGCAGCACCATCGCGTGCACCTGGTCCGAGCCGGCCTGCAGGTCCACGAACAGCGCCAGCGGGTAGGGCGGCAGCGGACCGATTTCCGGCGCGCCCTCTGCGAGCATTCGCTCCAGCGTCGCGGCATCGGGCAGCGGCACATCGGGCTCCGCCGTCAGCCCCGCCATCAGCGCCTCCACCGACATCTGCCGGTGGGCCAGCACGGCCAGTGGCGCCGCCCATGCCTGCAGCACCCGGCCCTCAACGCCGTCCAGGGCGAGCACCGCCTCGACCATCGGCTCGACCAGCGGGGCGATGCTGCCGCCTCCATCCGCATGCAGGCCGAGCACCCGGCGCAGGTCGGGCCAGTTCCGGGCGTTGACCAGCAGGTCCGGCAGTACTGCCAGCCTGACCGAATAGAGCGCGTCGCCGTCGAACGGGTCGGCCGCGCTGCCCCTGTCGGAAAGCATCGCGACCGACATGTCGTCGGCGAAGCGGTGCCACACCGGCACCGCGTCCGACCGGTCCAGCGCATAGCCGCGGGAGGTCAGATCGCTCCAGGTATTCATCGCCGCTACGTCCGCGATCGGCGGCGCGCCGGCATAAAGCGATACCGGCGGATAGTCCCAGAAGGTCAGCGCCCGATCGATCGCGAACAGGTCGACGCCGGTCGCATCGGCCATGCGGTCTGCCATCGACTCCCGCTCGCGCGCATAGGCGATCAGGTCGATCGGCCCTGCCGTGATCCGCGCCAGGTTGTTGCGCCACGCCTGCCGCCGCTCCTCGGGCCAGTCGTCGAACAGCTCCGCCTCGTTCCCGGTCAACGGGGGTACTTCCGCCTCGGGATGCGGCAGCCCCGCTGCCGTCTCGACCGCGCGGAAATCGATGTAGCTGAACAGCTGCCAGGCGCGATAGGTGCGCTGGTCGTCGGGGACCAGGCGCAGCATCTGCGCCAGGCCCGGCCCCTCCTGAGCCATCGCGCCGAGCGGCGCAACACAGGTGCATGCTGCGATCAGCACCGTCGCTGCCAGAACCCGAGTCTTCATTGCATCCCCACCACCTGACCACTGGCGAGGCCAGGATAGGCGCAGGGGGCGACGCTGTCTGTAGCGGCGCATCGGCTTCGGCCCGCTATTCCACCCCGTCGTAGCGCAGGGTCGCCATCATGCCGGCGGCCATGTGGTAGAGGTGATGGCAGTGGAACGCCCAGTGGCCGGGGTTGTCGGCATCGAAGGCGACGACGACCGAGGCCATCGGCGGGACCTGGACCGTGTCGCGCACCGCGCCGCCGAAGCGCCGGCCGTCGATCTCCACCACCTGAAAGCTGTGGCCGTGCAGGTGCATCGGGTGCGACATCATCGAGCCGTTGCGCATCGCGATCTCGACCCGCTGGCCGCGCTGCAGGCGCAGGTCGGGCGACAGGCCGTCCATGCCCCAGCGATAGCCGGCCATGCTGCCGGTCAGCGCGACGTCGACTCGCAGGTCGGCGGGGCGTTCCGCAAGGCCCGTCGCGGCCCGCAGCTCCCGCTCCTGGTCGAGGCCGACCACCGGCCCCGGCGCGGTGCCGGCATCCGCGATACGCGCGACGGCCGCGCCGGCGGTCGCGAGCACCACCCCGGTGCGCTCGGGGGCGCCCTCGCGCAGCGCCAGCACCGGCCAGGCGCCTGCGCCCGCCGGCAGGTCGACCAGCAGGTCGACCCGCTGCGCCATCGCCAGCGGGAAGCGCCTGCCTTCGAGCGGCACGACCGCGCGGCCGTCCACCGCCACCAGCCGCCCGTCGAGTGCCCCCAGGTCGATGGTGAAGTTGGTCGAGGCGGCGCCGTTGATGATCCGGAGCCGTACCCGGCCGCCGGTCTCGACCTGGATCACCTCCGGATCGTCGAGGGTGCGGTCGTTCGCCAGATAAGCGTCGTGGTCGATATCGTTGAGGTCCATCGCCATGGCCGCGCCGGGGCCATCGTCCGCCGCCCCGTGGTCCATGCCGCCGTGGTTCATCGACCCGTGATCCATGGACCCATGGTCCATGCCGCCATGGCCGCCGCCGGCGAGCCGGGCCAGCGCCTCCTCGGGCGGGGCGAAGGAGAAGTCGTGCAGCAGGATCACCACCTCCTGCCGGTCCTCCGCCGCGTCCTCGCGGCTGCGGATGATCAGCGGTGCGGCCAGCAACCGCTGTTCCTGCAGCCCGGCATGGGAATGCATCCAGTAGGTGCCGGGCGCGCCGGCGGCGAAGTCGTAGTCGACAGCATCGCCGGGCGCGATCGGGGCGGCGCTGACGCCGGGTACGCCGTCCTGCCGCCAGGGCGGGGTCAGGCCGTGCCAGTGGATCAGCGTCTCCTCGTCGAGGCGATTGGCGAGCCGCACCTGGAACCGGTCGCCGGCGGCAAGGCGCAGGCCGTCGAACCGCCCCTCGCTTTCCAGGCCGAGGACGGTGGCGGCACGGCCGCGGACCTCCAGTGTCCGTGACGTCGCCATCAGCGCGGTCGGCTGCGCCGCCCAGGCAATCGGCACCGCAGAGGGAAGACACACGGCGGCACCGGCCAAGGCCGCGGAACGCAGCAGCTGTCGGCGCGAAAGCGAAGTCATCGGTCCGAGCCCTTCGTCCATGATACCGACCCTCCCTCGGGGGCACCAGCCAACCGGTTTCACGAACTATCATCATCGCCCCGCCGACCCGCAACTTGCTTCAGTGTCGCGGAGACTGCTTGACGTCGACGCCGATCAGGCGCAGCATGATCGGGACGACTTGCGCACGCCGCCCGGGATCGCGGGGCCAGCGTTGCACGCGGCACAGGTGGTCCGGAGCAATCGGACGTGCGCGCCGTCACTGTGGAACCACCGGACAGGGAGGGTGCGTAACAGCATGGAACCACCGAGCAATCGGTTCGGGCTCCACGCGTTCGTGGAGCCAACGGTCCGTTCCGTCCACCACGGTTGACGTCACGTGCTGGGCGGCTCGTTCCGGCAGACAATTCGAGTTTGAAGACCGCCTGACCCAGGTCGGCGGTAAGCACCAGCCAAGCAGACACGTTTTGCCGTGTCAGAATCGGCCCCAGCGGCGAATGCCCTGGGGCCGATCGCATTTCTGCGCGGTGATTTCTGCGCGGTGGTCGTGATCTGGGCCGCCTGAGGCCGAAAATCAATTTCCCCCGGGCACGGAATGCGCTCGCTCCCTCCGGTCCTGAAAGCGGCCGATTGCCGTAATCTCGATCCGGTCAGCGGTGTTCCACCGCAGGACGCGCGGGTGGTCGATGACGCCGTGCGCAGTGGCAAGGCGGTCTCTGGCGAAGGGGCCGCCTGCACCGGTGAAGCCGAGCGCCGCCGCCACCAGAATGGCGGCGAACAGGAGCCACGCCACGCGCTGGACCCGCCACATCGCAGCCTGGAACGAGGGATCGTCCGCGACCTGCAACTCCTGGCGCTTCGGGTTTGCCATCGTGACTCTCCAGCACATCAACCCGGACCGCCGGCCGGCGGTTCCGGTCGCTACCGGCTCGGCGGAATTAATCGCGCGCTGCGGGAACGCCGGTCGGAGCGTCGGGTTGATGTGGCACGCGTGGCGGAGCGACCGCTTCCCACGTCACCGTCAGATGAGAGGGATACAATGGCAGAGAGCAGAAAAGCTGCGTCCTCGACGCAGGCGAAAGACAGATCCGGCAACGGGACACGCAAATCCGCCAAGGCGGAGGATGCGATCAGCATGCTCAAGCAGGATCACCGGGAGGTCGAGCAACTGTTCGAGAGCTACAAGAAGGCGACGCGCGAGCAGGAGAAGACGAAGCTTGCCGAGCAGATCTGCCAGGAGCTGGTGATCCATACGATGCTGGAGGAGGAGATCTTCTACCCGGCCTGCAGGCAGCAGGACGTCGACGACGAGATGCTCGACGAGGCGCAGGTCGAGCACGACGGCGCCAAGACCTTGATCAACGAAATCAGCGCAGGGTCACCGTCGGACGAGTATTACGACGCCAAGGTGTCCGTGCTGAGCGAGATGATCAAGCATCACGTCCACGAGGAGGAGATGCGCGGCGGCCTGTTTACCAAGGCGAAGTCGGCCGGTATCGATCTCGAGGAGATCGGCGCGCGCATGAGCGAGCGCAAGGCGGCGCTCAAGGCCGACGCCGAGGCCGGCGCGTTGCCGAAGCCAGAATTGCGCTCGATCACGCACATGGCGGCTGAATAGCCTCCGACCTCCGCAGCCTGGAAACCATGACGGCCTGACCCAGCGGGGGTCAGGCCGTCATGTGTCGAGTGGTGGCGGATCAGGGATTTGAACCCCGGACACAAGGATTATGATTCCTCTGCTCTAACCACTGAGCTAATCCGCCCCAGGCAAGGGACGATCAGATAATCGCCGCCCGGCGGGCTGTCAAGGCCGCCCCTTGTTCCGGTGGTAGGTCAACGCCAGCGCAAGGCAGGCGGCGAGCGGCTGGTCAGGCAACGGCTGCGAGATGTCGAGCAGGATGGCGCGATTGCCTTCGAACGTGAGCTCGCCTGCGAACATCGTCCGGAACCGGTCCACCAGCCTCGTTCGGCAGTTGAAGTACACACCCACGCGATCGGGCGCCGTCGGTTTCCAGCCGATCCGGACCGTACTGCCGCTGCCGGTCGCGGCGGTCAGATAGGCCGGCTCGCCCCATTTCAGCGTCTCGGTCAGCGGGCCGACGCCCGGGGTCGCGGCCGCGGTGTCGAAGATCTGCCGGCGCAGCGCCATCATCCTGGCGCGCGCGGCGGCCGGGCAGCCGGCAAAGACCGCTGCGACCTCCGGCGCCATCGGCCGAGCCGTCTCGCTGCCCATTGCCCGCCTCCCGTCCCTTGCGCGCCGCTGTTCGTCAGCTTACGGCGCGCCGGCGCCGGCGACAAACGTTGCCCGTCACGCAACGATCATCCGGACGTCATCGGGTCGCAAAGCGGGAGCGGCAGGATGCGGGCTCCCGCCAAAGTCCGGAGGATCCCCGAATGATCGTTTCCCGCCAGTCCTTCACCCGCCGCGGCTTCCTGCGCGCCGGCACCCTCACAGGTGCCGCCATCGGCGGCGGACTGATCGCCCGGCCGGCGCTTGTACGCGCCGAGTCGGCGCTGCCGAAGCTGACCCACGGCCTGCAGTCCGGCGATGTCGGCACCGACAGTGCGATGCTGTGGGCGCGCGCCGACCGCCCGGCTCGGATGCTGGTCGACCTCTCCACCACCGAGAGCTTCGCCAATGTCCGGACCATCCGCGGCCCGGCGATGCTGGAGGACAGCGACTTCACGGGAAAGCTGCTGGTGGGCGACCTGCCCGCCGGCCAGCGGATGTTCTACCGGGTCCGGCTGCAGAGCCTGGACGACGTCACGCTCGAAGGCGAGCCTGCTGTCGGCAGCTTCGCGACCGCATCGGCCGGCGCCGAGGACGTCAGCTTCGTCTGGTCCGGGGACACCGCCGGCCAGGGCTGGGGCATCAACCTGGACTGGGGCGGCATGCGCATCTACCAGACCATGCATGGGCTCGAGCCGGACTTTTTCCTGCATTGCGGCGACACGATCTATGCCGACAACGCGATCGCGGCCGAGGTCGCGCTGCCCGACGGCAGCCTGTGGACCAATCTGGTCACCGAGGAGGTCGCCAAGGTCGCCGAGACGCTGGCCGAGTTCCGCGGCCGCTACCAGTACAACCTGATGGACGCCAACGTGCGGGCGTTCAACGCCCGGGTGCCGATCATCGCCCAGTGGGACGACCACGAGACCACCAACAACTGGTATCCGAACGAGGTGCTGGCCGACGAGCGCTACGCGGTTTCCAGCGTGGGGCTGCTGGCGGCGCGCGCCAACAAGGCGTTCCTCGAATACATGCCGATCGCGCAGTACCCCGACGAGTCCGAGCGGATCTACCGGACCATCCGCCGCGGGCCGCTGATGGACCTGTTCGTCATCGACATGCGCAGCTACCGCGCCGACAACTCCGCCAACGACCAGCCCGAACCGGGGCCGGAGACCGAGTTCCTGGGGCGGGCGCAGATCAACTGGCTGAAGCGCCAGCTGCTGCTGTCGAACGCGACCTGGAAGGTGATCGCGTCCGACATGCCGATCGGCATGATCGTCCGCGACGGCGACTCTCATTTCGAGAATCTGGCCAACGGCAACGGGGCGCCGATGGGCCGCGAGCACGAGATCGTCGAGCTGCTGCGGTTCATCAGGGACAGCGCGATCGAGAACGTGGTCTGGCTGACTGCCGACGTCCACTACACCGCGGCCCACTACTACGACCCGAACCGGGCGCAGTTCCAGGACTTCACTCCGTTCTGGGAGTTCGTCTCCGGCCCGCTGAACGCCGGCACCTTCGGTCCCAGCGAGATGGATGACACCTTCGGACCCCAGGTGATGTTCAGCCGCCACCCGAGTGCCGAGCAGGGTCTCAACCTGCCGCCGTCGGCCGGGCTGCAGTTCTTCGGCCACGTCCACATCGACGCCGCCAGCGAGGTGATGACGGTGATGCTGAAAGACCTGGAAGGCAGCGAGCTCTACGCGGTCGAGCTCGAGCCGCAGCGCGGGCGGGCGGTGCCGGTCTGGCGCCAGGCGAGCGCCGGCTGAGCCTGGACCGCGCACTTTCACCCGCCGTTAAGCGCGCTGCGGCATCCTGGTCGGGGTTCGCAACGACGGAGACGGCGGGTGAGGGCGCGGGTGCTCAGCAGGGTCGGGACGCTTGTCGTCATCGCCTTCGTCGTCTGGCGCCTGGTCGGCGGACCTGGCGCGGGCGGCGGGGGAGACGAGGCGGCAGCGGGCGCCACGGTCGCCGCCGAGCTCGACCGGGTGACCGAGCAGCTGCGCGGTCGTGGCGGCAGCGGCGGGCCGGGCGTCTATCCCGTCGATCCGGCGGATTCTGCGGGCCAGGCGCCGGCGACGACCGAGGTAACGGTGTTCCGCGGACGCTGGAGCGGAAGCCGGTAAGGCAGACCCACCCCGTCATTGCGAGCGAAGCGTGGCAATCCAGGGCCGCCGCACGAACGCCGGCGCGGCGGCCCTGGATTGCCGCGTCGCTCCGCTCCTCGCAATGACGGAGCCTATGGGCCAAGCTTGCCGGCTACCGGTCTAGCCGTTGAGGAAGAGTTAAAGACCCATCGCCTATGCTCGGCGCAGCATTGGGTGCCAACGGAGATCGGGCATGATTCGCCTCCTGGCAGGGCTTGCCGTCGCGCTGATCGGGTTCGGCGCGGTGGGGCTGCGCAGCTACTGGTACGACGACACGAGCGCGACACCTCAACGCTCGACCGGGGCGGCGGATGCGATTGCCGGCTATGTCGCGGGCTTCGTGGCCGCCGATCCCGAAACCGAGGCGGCGGCGGCGCCCACGGCCGGCGTGCCCGAACAGCCGGCCCTCGCGCTGCAACTGTCGCAGATCCAGCAGATCCTCGAACAGGAGCTCGCGGCCGCCGCCGCGGCGGAGCAGCGCGCGGCCTGGGCGCAGCAGACGTCCCGAGACGGCTCGCGCGGTGCCGCGATTATCGCCGTGCCGCCGGCGGTGGCAGGCGGATGCCAGCCGGATGGTGCAGCCGGCCAGGAAGGTTGCACGGCCGTTACCGGCCCGGCGAGCGCAGCCCAGGTGCAGGTGATCCGCCCACGGCAGTGAGGCGCTACGGCGCCTCGCCGTCCGCACCCAGCCGGAACAGGAAACCACGGGGCCGCATGTAGAGGACGCCGTCGGTCATTGTCGCCAGGATGCCGCCGTCGGCCGCCTCGACGACCGCGGCGAAATAGGCGTCCGCCACACTGCCGCTCTCGCCCGGCCGGCGCAGCTCGGTCGCCCACAACGGCTCGCCATCGGCATCCCAGCGCGCGACGAAGCCGGCGCTTTGACCGCGCGGCCGACTGTGCAGGCCGGCAAGCAGCACGCCGCCGTCGGCGGTGGCGGAGGCCGCTGTCACCTCGTCCAGGCCCGCTTCCCGCGCTGCCTGGGCGTCGGGGTGGTCCCGCAGATCGATCGGCAGCACGTGCCGCCAGCGCTCGGCGCCGGCCGCGTCCAGCCCCATCAGCGTGGTCCGGCGGATGGCGGCCTGGCGATCGATGGAATCGAAGCGCACGATGAAACCGTCCGGCACCGCGTCGATCGACCAGTGGGGCAGCACGAAATCGCAGCGCCGCAGCGATGCGGCATGGACCTCGCCCAGGATCACGACATCGCTGGGCCGGCCGTCTTCCGCCAGCAGCCCCGTCCACATCACGGCGTCGACGCCGGCGTCGCCGGGCCGGTCCGCCATGCCGAGCACGCGGATGTCCCTGCCGCCCGGCACAACTGTCGCCGCCACCACCGCGGCGGTCTCGGCTCCGCCGACCAGGTCGGCCGCGGGTGCGGTCCAGGTCCAGGTGGTGTCGCCGCCGGTGTCGTAGCCGCGGACGATCGGCGCGCCGTCCTGGCGCCCGGTCACCACGAAGCCCCCGATGCCGTCCGGCGCGATCGCATAGTGCTCGAACCCGGTCGGGAAGCCGGTGGGTGCGGTCCCGTCGTCGAGCAGCATCAGCACGCCGGCGTCCTCGCCGCCGATCAGGTCCTCCGCCAGCACGACGAAACCGCCGTCGATCAGGGCGCCGCCGCAGGGCACGCCGCGGTAGTTGTGTTCCCACAGCCGGACCCCGCCGGGTCCCGCGCCGAGCACCCAGACATCCTTCTCCCCGCCGAGCCACAATGTCCCGACGAGGATGGCGGTCCCGTCGGGCCGGGGCAGCAGGTCGTTCATCAGGTACATCGGATCGCCCCTGTAGAAGTTGGCGGTGCCATCGCCAAACTGGAGTTCCCAGGGCCTGAGCGTCGTCGACGGCGCCGGCTCGGCGCGGGCGCCGGTCAGCCGCGCCAGCTCGTGGCGCACCTCCCAGGTGCGGAAGGCGCCGATCGGCTGGTTGGT
>JBHJOG010000320.1:0-11697 GCA_050329975.1 Alphaproteobacteria bacterium
ACCGGCTACACCGCCTCGGCCTTTCGCGCCCGCCCGTTCCTGTTCAAGGCGGCGCTGGCCCGGGCGCGCGACGATGTCGGCCTCGCGCTCGCCCGCACCTGGGCTACGCTCGACCCCTATGGCCTGACCTTCGACCGGGCGGCCATGGCCGTGCTCGATGCCGCGGACGAGCAGGATCCGGCGCTGACCAGGCGTTTCGAGATCAATTTCCGGTGGCGGGAAATTCTTTAGTCCAGATCAGAGAAAGGGTTCACCCATGAGCAGCGACTATCATCGGCCCACCTATACGCTGAAGGACGGGAACGGCAACCTCAGGGCCTACAACCCGACCGAGGTCCGGCTCTACGGCATTTCCGGCGAGTTCGGCATCACCACGGTCGCGCCGGGCGCCTTCGAGTTCGATGTCCCGGGCAGCAGGATCCGCATGACCGTCGAACCGAATGGAGGCGGAAAGTCACAAAAGAAGGGCAGCCCGATGCACGGCGGTCCGAGCCTGATCGCCATCGCCTCCAAGGAGACGGACCAGAATGTCATGCTGGTCAGCTTCGGCACCGACGGTTCCTCGCTCGAGGCGGGGGTGATCTTCGGCTACTCCTACGAGGGCCACTGCTACGACCTGCCGAAGCCGAAGATCATGCTGATTCCGGCAAAGGGCATGGAGGTCCCGGCAGACGACTGCGGCTACGACGTCAAGCCGGAAGAGTACCGGGTCTGGGTCGTCGACAAGCTGTCGAAGTGCATCGAGATCGAGGTCAACCAGGGCTTCGTCGAGCAGCTGGTGCTGGAATCCAACATGCCCGGCAAGCGCTCGCCCTCGACCTACCGGGCCACCATGGCGCTGGCCCATCGCAGCGGCCGCCTGACCGAGTGACCGCGCGAATCGTTGTGGCGGCGCGTGCTTTGCGCCAATGTCGCGCCGGTTTTGGACCGCGCGCCCGGCGGGCGCCGGCAACACGGCAGGACAGGTCATGACGCTTCGCGAAATCTTCCGGTCCGGGCGGATCATCCCGGTCATCACCATCCCGGAGGTCGAGGCCGGGGTGGCGCTCAGCCGCGCGCTCGTCGCCGGCGGGCTGAACGTGCTGGAGATCACGCTGCGCACGCCGGTGGCGCTCGACGCGCTGCGCGCGGTGAAGGCTGCGCTGCCCGACGCGATCGTCGGCGTCGGCACGGTGATGACGCCGGCCCAACTCGCCGAGGCGAAAGCCCAGGGTGCTGCGTTCGCCGTCTCGCCGGGCCTCACCCCGGCCCTGATGGACGCCGCCGCGGAAATCGGGCTGCCGCTGCTGCCGGGCGCGCAGACGGTCTCCGAGGTGATGCGGGCGCGCGAGGCCGGCTTCACCTTCCTCAAGTTCTTCCCGGCGGAATCCACCGGCGGCATCGCCACCCTGAAGGACTTCGCGCCGGTCTTCCCGGACGTCGGCTTCTGCCCCACCGGCGGCATCAGCCTCGCCAACACGCCAGACTATCTCGCCCAGCCCAACGTGATGTGCGTCGGCGGCACCTTCATGATCCCGAAGCAGAGCCAGGCCGCCGGCGACTGGGCCGCGGTCGAGGCTGCCGCCCGCTCCGCCCGCGCCCTCGGCTGACTGCCCTCGGTTCGCGGCGGAGTTGATCCCGGTCAAGGCCTGCCGCGGCTGCATTCCCCAAGATGCTCCCGCCGTCGCAGGATCGGATGGTGGTCAGGTCTTGTCGCCCCGGATCCGGGGGGCGGGGCGAAGGCAGGGGGAACCACCGGTGCGGCGACCTGCACGGCAGGGCCCGTGGCTCGCCGCCCGAACGCAACCGATCGTCGTGTCGGTGCGCCGGGCGGTGGCCGCGGGACCACCCGCGCCGCTCGGTGGCAGAACGCTAATGCACCGGCATCCGGCAGAGTGGAAACGCCCAGGTGCCTTCACTCAACCTCGCGATCGCCTCGCACGACAACAGGCGCCGGCGGCGTCTCTGGCCGCTGCCTCGTCCTGGTTTGCAAGCGGTCGCCCGTCGAGGCTGTCGACGACAAGGGCCGTCACCAGAGGAAAGACCTCGGCAGCCTCGCCATTCGGATCACCCAGTCCCGGCCAATCCGGGCCAGTAGTAGTCTTCGACCAGGGTGACACGACGAGATCCGGCCGTGCGCGCCGTATCGGACCGCAGGTCGGTACCGGTGCACCCGACAAGCAGAACCTAGGCCCACCGACAGCCTTTGCCGGGAGCGGCGGCGGCGGCGCCAGCCGGTTCTTCCTACCCCAAAGCCTTGTGGATGGCGCCGGTCCTGACGTAGTGGCCGGCGTTCCAGCCGAGATAGCCACGCTCCTCCACGCTGAGATCGCGCTTGAAGCGCGCCGGGTTGCCCGCCCAGAGCTGGCCCTCCGGCACCACCTTGCCGGGAGAGACCAGGGAACCGGCCGCGACCAGCGCCTGCCGCTCCACCCGGGCGCCGTCGAGCACGATGGCGCCGATGCCGACCAGGCAGCCGTCGACCAGCGTGCAGCCGTGCAGCTTGGCGCCATGGCCGACGATGACGTCGTCGCCGATCATCGTCGGATGCTGGGTGCGGCCGTCGTTGAACACATGGACGATGCTGCCGTCCTGGATGTTGGTGCGGGCACCGATCCGGATCGCACAGTCGTCGCCGCGCAGCACCACCGCGTACCAGATGCTGGACTCTGCCCCGATGGTGACGTCGCCGATCACCACCGCGCCCGGGGCCACGAAGGCGGTGGCGTCGATGGCCGGCCAGACGCCGTCGAACGGACGGATGATCGCCTGCGGGAACCGGTCCGCATAGTGCACTGAACGCGTGTCGGAGTCCGCCATCTTCGCTCCCTCGCCCGCCGCGACCGCCGCCGCACCTGTTGTGGCCGTCGCCCGCCATGGTATGGATGCGCCCGACCGCGGGCGCCTCGTCCCGCAACCGACCCGCCGGAGGGACGATGATGGCAGCGGCGGCTGTGTCAAGGGCTTCGCGGCCATGAGCGGGCCGCTCGCCGGGGTGCGAATCGTCGACCTGAGCCGGATTCTCGCCGGCCCGACCTGCACCCAGCTGCTCGGCGACCTGGGGGCCGACGTGGTCAAGGTGGAGCGGCCGCAGGCGGGGGACGACACGCGCAAATGGGGCCCGCCCTATCTGAAGGACAGCCGGGGCAACGAGACCGGCGAGAGCGCCTACTACCTGTCGTCGAACCGCAACAAGCGTTCGATCGCGGTCGACCTCGCCAGCCCCGCCGGCCAGCGGCTGGTGCGCCGCCTGCTGGAAAAAGCCGACATCCTGATAGAGAACTTCAAGGTGGGGGCACTGGCGGCCTACGACCTGGCCTACGCCCAGGTCAGGGATGCGTTTCCCCGGCTGGTCTACTGCTCCATCACCGGCTTCGGGCAGTACGGCCCCTATGCCGACCGGCCCGGCTACGACCTGCTGGCACAGGCGATGGGCGGGATCATGAGCATCACCGGCCAGCCCGACGGTCCCCCGACCAAGGTCGGCGTCGGCATCGCCGACGTGATGACGGGCATGTATGCGGCGACCGCCATTCTCGCCGCGCTGCGCCACCGCGACCTGACCGGCCAGGGGCAGCAGATCGATGTCTGCCTGCTCGACAGCCAGATCGCCTGGCTGATCAACGAAGGCACCAACTATCTGCTCTCGGGCGTGAATCCGCACCGGCGCGGCAACGAGCACCCGAACATCGTTCCCTATTCGGTTTTCGCCGCCTCGGACGGCCATGTGATCCTGGCGGTCGGCAACGACGCGCAGTTCCAGCGCTGGTGCGGCTTCGCCGGCGCCGACGACCTGGGCGCCGACCCCCGCTTCGCCACCAACGCCGACCGGGTGCGCAACCGGCAGGCGCTCTACGCGGCGATGCCGGGCTACATGGCGCTGAAGTCGAAGCAGGACTGGATCGACGGCCTCGCCGCGATCGGGGTGCCGTGCAGCCCGGTCAACACCATCGCAGAGGTGTTCGCCGACCCGCACACCGCTGCCCGAGAGATGCGGATCGCGATGCCGCACCCGGCGACTGACGGCGCGGTGCCGCTGATCGGGAACCCGCTGAAGCTGTCGGAGACCCCCGTCAGCTATCGCCGGCACCCGCCGATGCTGGGCGAGCAGAGCGAGGAGGTGCTGAAGGAGTGGCTGGGGCTGGACGCGCCAGCGATCGCAGCGCTGCGCGAGGACGGTGCGCTTGGCTGAGCTGGCGCGGGCGGTTGCAGTCCAAAGGCACGGCAAGCGAGTCGTGGCTTTGGCCTGATGGACGCACTAGGCTACGGCATCCGAAGCAGGAGTGTGATGATGGGCAGCAGCAAGTTTCGTCATTTCCGCAGCGGTGCGCTGGCCGTGGCGGTCTGTGCGGCAGCCGGCGCAGCCGCAGCCACGGCGGAACCCAAGGGTGGAACGAAGGCGACGGTCGTGGCCTATGAGGCGACCCATGGCGCCTGGACGGTGAATTGCGACCCCTGCACCTCCTACGAGGAGAGCGTCTGCGCCATCTGGCCGGATTCGGACGACGTCAGCCTGATGATCTTCCCGGTCGACGAGAGCGACCCCAAGCCGCCGCTTGCCATGACCTACTACCCGCGCGAGCTAGCGTTCGAGACCGAGGGGACGCTCACCGTCTCGGTGGACGGCGCGACGGCGCGCGTGATCGAGCCGCCCGACGTGATCTACACCGCCATGTATGGTGATCTTTTCATCGAGTCCGAGGCGGTGATGGCGCTGCTGCCGGAGCTCCGCGAGGGCGAGGTCATGACGCTGGAATTCGTCGATGGCGATGGCGGCGGGCAAGACGACTTCTCGCTCGACGGCTTCGGACCGGCTCTGGACGACATGCTCGCGCAGCTGCCGTTCCCGCGCCGGCCGTTCGACGACAGCGAGCCGGACAGCTGTCCGTACTGATCATTTTTCCGCGCCGGTCACGCGAGTCGTTCCCCCGCCGGCAGGAAATGGTCTAAGCTGCGCGGAGCAGGGGCTGGCCCGCCGCGGAGTGGTGGTTCGGGACCCCTCCGGCGCGTGGCGCGACGGCGCCAGACCCGGGTTACGGCGAGACGATCGAGCGCGCCGCGTGCGCCTTGACGGGCGCAGCCGCGGGGTGTCTCTGGTGCGCCGGTGATAGACCTGCAAACGCGATGCATGGGAGGCACGCACTATGTCGATCTTTGGTAAAAGCGACCGCGGTGAATCCGAGGTCGAGCGGCCGCACCCGGCACCGATCGCCCAGCCCGCCCCGAGCCGGCCGACACCGGTGCCAGGCCCGAGCCACCATGCCGGCGCGTCAGCCTCCACCGACATGTCGGTGGTCAGCCGGGGGCTCACCATCGAGGGCAACCTGTCCGGTGAAGACGACATCCGCATCGACGGCTCGGTCACCGGTGACATCAAGAGCCGGACGCTGATCGTCAGCCAGGGCGCGACGGTCAACGGCAGCGTCACCGCCGAGATGATCGAGCTGCTCGGGCACATCAGCGGCGAGTTGAACGGCAAGACCGTGCGCATTGCGGGCACCGGGCAGCTGGACGGCGACATCAACTACGACACGCTCTCGATCGAGGCCGGCGCGGTGGTCAACGGCAACCTGAGGCACCGGTCGGCAAAGGCCGCCGCTTCCGGCAACCTGGGCAAGGGCAGCAACGGGACGGCCAAGCCTGTCGACGCCAAGCCGGAGGTCAAGGAAGACGACAAGGCCGCCAAGACCTCCACGAGCTGAGCGCTGGATACGAGGCTGCCAGGACCGAGGCGTTGATGCCGCTGAGACTGATCGGAGGGCGCGACAGCAGGGCCACAGGCAGCACGGGGAAGGCACCGACGCAGGCCCGGCCGGACCCTGATGCAGGACCGGGCTCCCCGGCCGCATCACCGGTCGCACCGGTGATCGTCGTCGAGCGACCGCCCCCGCCGCCGCCCAAGCGCGGAACTGCGATCGCGCCGGACCAGACCATCATCGGACCGCACCTGACGCTGCGCGGCAACATGCGCGGCGGGGACGACATCGTCATCCGCGGCCTGTTGCACGGCAATATCCGCGGCCGCCGGGTCGAGGTCCGCCGTGGAGCGCGGGTGGAAGGCGATATCGTGGCCGCCGAGGCGATCATCGCCGGCGCCGTGCGAGGCAACGTGGAGGCCCACCGGATCGAGGTCAGCCGCGGCGGCGGCGTCGAGGGCCGGCTGGAGAATGACGGCTCCTGCGAGATCAGCGGCGAGGTCGAGGGCGACATCAACTCCCGCGACGTGACAATCCGGATCGGCGCCCAGGTCCATTCGGTCATCACCGCCGACCGGGCCAGGATCGCCGGCACGGTCATCGGCGTTGTCGAAGCCGCTGAGATTACCCTGGATGAGTCCAGCCGCGTGAAGGGCGAGATCGACAGCGACGGGCTGGTCGACATTTCCGGCCAGGTCGAGGGCATGGTCCGCGGCAAGCGCATCAACATCCGCGAGGGCGCCGCCGTCGCGGACAACATCTATGGCGAGGAGATCACCATCGCCGGCGCCGCGGCCGGCGAGATGATGGCGGTCTCGGTCGCCATTGCGGCCACCGCCCATGTCGATGGCCAGATCATCCACCACCAGATCGAGATCGCCCAGGGCGCGGTGGTCAAGGGCTCGCGTCCCTGGCGCCCGAAGCAATATCTGCAGCAGCGCGACCGGGCCGGCACCGGCGACTGAGCGGATTGCGCCGGACGCCTGCATCCGCATCGGCCGATCCGGGCGGACTCCCGGCCCGCTGCGGGCGGTTTTAGGCCGCCGTTAATGTGCTCCGGCTAACCTTGCTCCATCGATCCAGACGTCCTCAACGGATCCTGGACGAACGCCATCAGTCACCGCCTCGCGGGTGGCCGAACAGGAGTAAGGGCGCATGACATCGTGCCTTGTTGTCGATGATTCCCAGGTTGTCCGGTCGGTGGCCAAGCGGATCCTGCGCCAGCTCGACATCCAGGTCTCCGAGGCCGAGAACGGCCAGGTCGCGCTCGAGCGCTGCAGCGTCAGCCTGCCGGACCTGATCCTGCTCGACTGGAACATGCCGGTGATGAACGGCCTCGTCTTTCTGCAGGCGCTTCGCGGCCGCTATGGCGCCGACCAGCCGATCGTCGTGTTTTGCACGACCGAGAACGGCATCGGCAATGTGAAGCAGGCACTGGAGGCCGGCGCCAACGAATACATCATGAAGCCGTTCGACGAGGCTATCATCCGCTCGAAGCTCGCCCAGGTTGGCCTTCTCTAGCGGCCGCCTGTTCCGCACCGTGGCGCCGGACGTTACCACCGCCTCCTCCGACCCACTATCTGCTTTGCGCCGTAGGCCCCTGTCACCGAACGACAATCTCGGGCCTGTCCACACAGGGGATTTACGTTTCATTCACCATATCGGGCGATGCTCGATGCAGCGAATCAGCGGATTTGAAGCCCAATGCCGGTAACCCGCCTCTCAACGCAGGCCCGTATCGCCCTGACGACGCTGGCCGTCGCCGCGGCGGTCACGTTCGCGGCCGTGCTCGGCGCCGGCTGGTGGGCCCAGGAACGCGCATTGAAGGCCGGCGAGGAAGCGCTCCGCCATTCGGTCCTGCTGCTCGATCGCTCGGTCGACCGGGCGATGAATTCGCTGAACTTCCTGACCAACGAACTGATCTACGACCTGCAGCACTATGGCGACGGCGACACGGACGCCGACGGCTACCTCGCGGTGCAGGTTGCGACGGCCCAGCATGTGGTGCTGGCCGAGATCGTTGATTCCACCGGCCTGGTGGTCGCAGCCAGCGACGACGCGCGACTCGGCCGGCTGCGCCGGGATCTGCTGGATGCCGTGCCCTCGGTCCCGACGCTCGCCGCGCATGCGGGCCAGGTCACCATCGGCCTGGCCACGCCCTCCGGTGAAGCCGACGATCCCCTCGGCGACGCGACGGACCTGATCGCGGTCAACATCGCGGCTGCCGGCCTCACCGGCACGCTCTACCTCGAGCCGGCCTTCTTCGACGAAGCGATCGCCGGGACCACGACATGGAAGAACCAGACCGCCGACCTGTTCCAGGCCGACGGCACGCCGATGACCCGCGGTCGGCTGGCCTGGAACCGCGCCCTGCGCGACCTGACCCATGGCGATTCCGTCGGCCTCCAGAACCAGTACGCGCCGCCCTCGCAGACGCTGCGCAGCAACAACTGGCTGATCGCCCATCGCTGGCTGCCCGACCTGGGCATCCATGTCGCCACCGCCGTTCCGAAGAGCACGGTGCTGATCGGTTGGCAGAACGATCTGCTCGTGGCCGGCTCGATCGGCCTGGCCACCCTGCTGGTCCTGGGCGTGCTGACACTGAGCACGATGCACATCGACCGCAGGAACTCCGCTAACGAGGCGGCCCTGAAAGGCGTCACCGAGCGGCTGAACCTGGCCTTCGAGGGCAGCAACGACGGAGTCTGGGACTGGGACACCAACGCCGACGTGGCCTACTACTCGCCGCGCTGGTGCTCGCTGCTCGGTTACGGCTCCCAGGACATCGCACCGAAGCCGCAGAGTTGGATGGACCTGCTGCATCCCGAGGACAAGCAGGCGGTCTGCAGTGCGATCCAGCAGCACCTGGACGGCACGACGCCGGTCTATTCGGCGGTGCACCGTATGCAGCGCAAGGGCGGCGGCTGGCTGTGGGTCGAGTCCCGCGGCAAGGCATTGCGGGCCCCCGACGGCCATGCCTACCGGATGGTCGGCACCATGACCGACATCGAGGAGAAGAAGCGCCAGGAGATCGCACTGCTCGCGGCCCGCGACGAAGCCGAGGCGGCGAACCGTTCGAAATCCGAGTTCCTGGCGGTGATGAGCCACGAGATCCGGACGCCGATGACCGGCGTGCTCGGGATGGCGCAGGTGCTGCTCACAACGGCGCTGACCACCAAGCAACGGCGCTTCGCCGACCTGATCAAAAGCTCCGGCGAGAGCCTGCTCGCAATCCTGAACGACATCCTGGATTTCTCCAAGCTCGAGGCCGGTCACCTCAAGCTCGAAACGCTCGACTTCCTGCTCAACGACGAGATCGACGCCGTCATGCGGCTGATGGAGCTGCCGGCCCAGGCCAAGCGCGTCAGCCTGCATCTTGACGACCGGACCGACGGGCGGGTCGCGCTGAGAGGCGACCCAACGCGCATCCGCCAGATCCTGATGAACCTGATCGGCAATGCGATCAAGTTCACCGAGGACGGCAGCGTCACCCTGCGCTGCCGGGTCCATCCGCGCGCTGCGGGCCGCTGGGAGGTGAACTTCGAGGTCATCGACACCGGTATCGGCATGACCGAGGAGGTGCGCCGCAGCCTGTTCCAGAAGTTCAACCAGGGCGACGCCTCCATCGCGCGCCGCTACGGCGGCACCGGTCTGGGGCTGGCGATCTGCCACCAGCTGACCACCCTGATGGATGGAACGATCAAGGTCGAAAGCCAGGCCAATGTCGGCTCACGCTTCTGCGTCTCGATCAACCTGCCAAAAGCGAACGCCACGCCGCGGGCGGCGATCGACCAGCTGCCCGCGAGCAAGCGCCCAGACCTGGCTGACCTGCGGGTGCTGGCCGCCGAGGACAACGCGATCAACCAGATCCTGCTGCACGAACTGCTGGCCCCCTATGTCGCGGTGCTGGACATCGTCGACGACGGCGAAGCCGCGATCGACGCGGCGACGCGCGGCGACTACGACGTCGTGCTGATGGACGTCAGGCTGCCCGGCATTGACGGCGTCGCGGCAAGCCGGGAGATCCGCGGGCTTGGCGGCGTCTGGACCACTCGGCCGATCATCGCCCTCACCGCCAACGCGATGAGCGAGCAGCACGCCGCCTATATCGAAGCGGGCATGACCGCCTGCCTGTCGAAGCCGATCGATTGCGAGCGGCTCTACGCCACCCTCTCCGGCATTGCCGCCGGTTCCCAATCGCACGCAACTCTGGAAGACGCCAAGATGGCCGATGGATCATTCGTCGCGACCCCGCACCGCACCCCGACGCCGGACCACGCCCGGGAGGCGGACGAGGAATTCCCGCTGCTCTCGCAGGATGGATTGGGCCAGCTGGTCGCGATCATCGGCGGCGAATCCGTCGCCGGCCTGCTGCAACAGCTGGCGCAGCAACTCGAGGAGAGCATGCGCCAGCTCGACGAGGCCGCCGGCCAGCCTACACTGCTGTCCGCGATCGCGCACACGCTTGCCGGCGCGGCCGGGAACTGCCAGGCGGTCCGGGCATCGAAGGCTGCGCGCGCTCTCGAGCACGCGATCAGCTGCGGGGAGTCGCCAGCCGATCCGATCTCGGCCCTCCGCCGGGCGGTGACCGATACCCTGCCCGCGATCGCCGCAACCATCGATCAGCTGCACGCGGACGCGACCCCGGCAACACGCCGCTACGCCGCGCAGTAGCGGCGTCGCGCTACGAGGCCATCCGCTTGCTCTCGCGCTTGCGGTCGACCGCATCGAGCAGCCGCTTGCGCAGCCGGATCTTGCCCGGGGTGACTTCGACCAACTCGTCGTCGGCGATGTAGGACAGCGCCCGCTCCAGGGTCATCGCGATCGGGGTGGTCAGGGTCACCGCCTCGTCCTTGCTGGTGGTGCGGATGTTGGTAAGCTGCTTGCCCTTCAAGGGATTCACCTCGAGGTCGTTGCCGCGGCTGTGCTCACCGATGATCATGCCGGCGTAGACCTCGTCGCCGGGCGAAATGAACATCGGGCCGCGCTCCTCCAGGTTCCACAGCGCATAGGCCACAGCCTTGCCGCCGCTGTTGGAGATCATCACGCCGTTGCGCCGGCCCTCAATGGGGCCGCGATAGGATTCGTGCCCGTGGTAGAGCCGGTTCATGATGCCGGTGCCGCGGGTGTCGGACATGAACTCGCCGTGGTAGCCGATCAGCGCGCGCGACGGCACGAAGAATTCGAGCCGGGTCTTGCCGGCGCCGGTGGGCCGCATGACCGACAATGTGCCGCGCCGGCCGGTGATTTTCTCGACGACGATGCCGGCGTGCTCGTCGTCGACGTCGATCACCACCTCCTCGATCGGCTCCAGCCGCTGGCCGGTCGCCGGATCGGTGCGGTAGAGCACGCGCGGGCGGCTGATCGACAGCTCGAAGCCTTCGCGGCGCATGGTCTCGATGAGCACCGCGAGCTGCAGTTCGCCGCGGCCGGAAACCTCGTAGGCATCGCTGTCGGCGGTCTCGCGCACGCTCAGCGCCACATTGCCCTCGGCCTCGCGCAGCAGGCGGTCGCGGATCAGCCGCGACGTCACCTTGTCGCCGTCGCGTCCGGCCAGCGGTGAGTCGTTGACCGAGAACGTCATCGCCAGCACCGGCGGGTCGATCGGCTGTGCCGGCAGCGCGGTGTCGACGGCGGGCGCGCAGATCGTGTCGGCGACGGTCGCCTGGGTGAGCCCGGCAATGGCGACGATGTCGCCGGCGACCGCCTGTTCGATCGGCACCCGCTCCAGCCCGCGGAACGACAGCAGCTTCGAGGCGCGGGCCTGCTCGATCAGCTTGCCCTCGCGGCTCAGCGCCTTGATCGGCGCGTTGACGTTGATGGTGCCGCTTTCGATGCGCCCGGTCAGGATCCGGCCGAGATAGGGGTCGCTGGCAAGCGTGGTGACCAGCATGCGGAACTCGCCCGCGGGGTCGGCCTTCGGCGGCGCCACATGGCGGACGATCAGGTCGAACAGCGCGCTCATGTCGCCCGGTCGCTGCTCCGGGTCGAGCGTCGCCCAGCCCTGCTTGGCCGAGGCGAA
>JBHJOG010000321.1:0-15531 GCA_050329975.1 Alphaproteobacteria bacterium
TCTATCGTCGCTGCCAACCCGAAACCCTGATGTTCGCCGGGGTCGCCGTGCAGGAGTATTCAGCCATGGACAGACCAGCCCAGCGCCGACCGGGCCGCCGCGGGCGCGGGTCCGCGACGCGAGCGGTCCTCCGCCTTGCCATGCTCGCCTTGGTCCCGCTCGTGGTCGGCGGCCGTCCGGCCGACGCCCAGGTCGAGCCCGGCACCTACATTTCGGTCGAGGACTTCAGGCTGATCGATCATGGGCTGATCATCCCGATTGTCGAATATGTCGAGATCAACCGGCAGCTGCTCGGCACCCACACCATCGAGGTCGGCTATCTGCACATTCTGCCGGAGCCGATGACCCTGCTTGCCGTGGTGGGCGATTATGTCGGCCGGCAGCAGGGCGACCTGGATCGCGTCGGCCGGCTCGACCTGGCCGGTATGCGCCGGGTCGCCCTCGCCGGCAAGCTGGAGATCGGCGAGGGCGAGCTGTCCTGGACGCCCGGCCACTTCGCCATGGCTGTCCACGAGCCCGGCCGGATACCGGAGGTTCTCAGCCCGTTCCTGCGAGCCACCGCCGCCGCGCTGGAACAGTCCCGGATCCCGATGGTCGGCACCTCGGTCGAACAGGATCTGCTCTGGGTGACAGCGGAGGACGGCACGACCCGCAGCTATCGCCGGTCCGATCCGATGGTGCTTCACATGGTCGGGCTGATCGCCCTCGAGCAGAACCTGTCGATCGGCCGGACCTATCGCTGCCTGGCGCCCCTGGCCGAAGCGGCGGCGGCGGCGGAGCCCTACCGGTTCTCCGAACCCGCCGTGGCCCAGGCCCGCGCGAGGGCCCAGGCGCTGGGCGGTGCGGCGGTGGAGACCTGGGAGGGGATGGAGGCCCGGGGGTTGGGGCAGCTGCTGGACCGCTACCTGGTCGCGCAGCTCGCCGCCCAGCAGCACGCCGGCCGTTACCTGCAGGCGCTGCTCGACGCGGAGGGCGGCCTCGCCGCCGTGGCGGCGCGCTGGGACGATCACGTCGTCCTGGAACCGGCCGAGCGGGACGCGCTGCTGTGGATCCGGCGGTTCCACCACTTTGATTTCGACCCCCTCGCCTTCGAGCCGCCGTTCGCTGACATGCGGCTGGGCCTGGAGATCTACGCCGAGCGCTACCAGGCCGACCCCTGGTCGATCACCATCCGCGACGTCGCCACCTATCTCGATGCCCACTCCTGGGTCGTGCAGCTCCATCACCTGCTCGCGGACGAGGTGGCGTTGCTGTGTCCCGACGCATGATGCTGCATCGATGCCGCATGCATGTCTGCGGCCTGGCAGGCATCCTGGTCTCGGTCGCCGCCGACGCCCGCGAGGCACCGCTGCCGCGCTGGGACTGGGTGCTCAGCGGCCCTATTGATGTGCCCGCCCTGGTCGCGCGCCGGCTCGATTATGTCGGCCTCGACGCCTTCGACACCCCCGCAGAGACGGTCGCGGCCCTGCGTGCCTCCGGGATGCATGTCTGGTGCTATCTCAGCGCCGGAACCATCGAGGATTGGCGGCCGGACCTTGCCGCCTATGAGGCGGTGCAGGGGCTGATCGGCGCCGACTACCACGACTGGCCCGGTGAGCGCTGGCTCGACGTGCGCCAGCTCGATGCCCTGATGCCGCTGATGGAAGCGCGGCTCGCGCTCTGCGCCGGGAAGGGTTTCGACATGGTTGAGTTTGACAACATCGATGGCTACGGCACCGATACCGGCTTCGAGATCGGCGCGGAGAATCAGATCGCCTTCATCAAGGCGCTGGCCGAGGCGGCGAAGCGGGCGGGACTGGCCCCGATCCTGAAGAACGCGCCGGAGTTCGCGGCGGTGCTGGAGCCGTGGTTCGCCGCCCATCTGATGGAGGATTGCGTGCTCTACGACTTCTGCGACGCATCAGCTCCATTCGCCGCGGCGCAGAAGCCGGCGCTCAACGCAGAATATCCGGAAAGCTGGGCGGAAGAAGGCCGGCCGTTCGATCTGGACCTGGTCTGTGCGGATGGCCGGCACGGCGACGTCGCGATGCTGGTCAAGCCCCTGGAGCTGACCATGGAGGCGACCGCCTGCCCGTAGGCATCGCCGTCAGGAGGCGAGGCGGGCGGCGGGCAGCGACAGGCGGATCGTCAGCCCTTCCCGGTCCCAGTCATAGTCGATCGAGCCGCCCAGGTGATGCTGGGCCGCCCCGCGGGCAAGGGTGCTGCCGAAGCCCTCCGTCCCGCGGTCGGGGCCGAGCATCGGGCCAAAACGCTCCTGCCAGGTCAGCAACAGCTGGCCCTCCTCCGCCGTCCAGCTGATCCGGACACGGCCCTGCGCGGTCGACAAGGCGCCGTGTTTGAGCGCGTTGGTGGCGAATTCGTGCAGCAGCAGCGCCATGCTGTGCAGCGCGCTGTTGCTGACCTGCAGCGGCGGCCCGTCGATGGAGATCTGCGCGTCAGCCGTTGCGTTGTGATCGCAATAGGGCGCCAGCACCGCCCGGAGCAGGTCCTCGATCGTGGTCGTGCGGTTGGCCTCCTCGATGTCCTCCAGCGTCTCGGGCAGAGTGAGGTCGTGGGCGCGCGACAGAGCGCCCAGGCGGTCGCCGACCGTTCTCGCCAGCTCGGCCGGCGTTTCGGCCGTGCGCGCGCTCAACGCAACCACGCCGCCGGCAAGCGCCAGCAGGTTCTTGATCCGGTGGTTCATCTCCCTCAGCAGCAACTGGTTGCGCCGCTGGACCCGGTTGCGCTCGGTGATGTCGCGCGCAATCTTGGAGGCGCCGATGATACGGCCCGACGCGTCGCGCACCGGCGAAACGGCCAGCGAGATCTCGATCAGGCTGCCGTCCTTGCGCTGGCGCACGGTTTCGTAGTGGGCGACCCGCTCGCCGCGGCGGATCCGGCCGATGATCTCGGCCTCCTCGTCGATATGGTCCGCCGGGATCAGCGTGGTGATCGGGCGGCCTATCATCTCGTCAGCGCGGTAGCCGAACAGGCGCTCGGCGCCCTGGTTCCAGCTGTTGACGATGCCGTTCAGGTCCTTGCTGACGATCGCGTCCTCGGACGATTCGACGATGGAGGCGAGGCGCTCGTCGAGCTCCCTCGCCCGACGCTGCTCGGAAATGTCGACCAGCACGTTCACGGCGCCCACGACCGCGCCCTGCTCGTCGAGGAACGGTGTCGGATAGGCGAGGAACGGTACGCGACTTCCGTCGGGCCGCTCCGCCATGGCCTCGGCACCGCGGATCGGACGCCCTTCCTTGAGCGCGATCGCCATCGGGCACGCATCATGGGGCATCGGCTGGCAGTCGGGCCACAGCAGGCGCCAGGAGCCGCACCAGACGTCGCTCCCGAGCTCGGGCTGGCGGCCCCAGAGCCCGGTGGCCGCCTCATTGTTGTAGGTCAGGCGACCGGCCGCGTCGGTGGTGTAGACTGCGATCGGCAGATCGTGAACCAGGTTCTGGAACCGGCCGCTCTCCTGGCGCAGCCGTGCCTCGGTGCGGCGCTGGTCGGTGACGTCGCGCATGCAGTTGATGGCGCCGATGATCCTGCCCCGCTCGTCGTGAATGGGGTCGATGTTGACCAGCGCAATGATACGCGATCCGTCGGGCCGCTCGATCGTCACCTCCCGGTCGCGGGTCGACGTGCCGGCCCGCAGGGCCTCGGCCATCGGGCAGAGGTGGTGCGGCAACGGCGTTCCGTCCGGATTGAACAGGCGCAGGGAGCCGCAGTAGCGCTGGCTCGGATCGCCGGCGACAGGCGCCTGCCCCCACAGCTTCGCTGCCAGGCCATTGAACTGCACGATGGTCCCGTCCGCATCGCACACATAGGCCGCCACCGGCAGGAGGCCCAGCAACCGTGCCGGCTGCGCCAGGACATAGTGCTGCAATGCGTCCCTCGCCGGCTCGACCGCGGTCGGCGGCCGCTGAGTCATCTGGGCAGTTCCATCCATTGCAGGGCTACTTCTTGGATCTCGCCGCAGCGCACGACGGCGAACATGAATGCCGATCCCACATGTTGCAGCTACGAGCCAGACTCGTTCGCCGGGCTGGCAAGGTTAACGCAACGGCCCGCCCGACGACAGTGCTTTGTCCTTGCACGTCAGGCGCGTCGAGGCCACAACGCGCATGCCGGCAATTCGTTCCGGCCGCGAAACCTTCGCGGACCGGCTAAAGCAACCCGCGTCCATCCGGACGCGGACCAGTTGCTTTAACTCGTTGATACCGATCAAGTTATCTGCCTCGAACCGATTCCGGTTTGAGGCAGCTTGATCTAGTAGGCATATTCCTTGAACAGCGGGTCCACGCTGCCGCCCCAGCGGGTGCGAAAGGCGTCGAGCTTGCGTTCGGCCGGACAGAGCCCGCTTTCGACGATGTCGCGTAGCGGCTCCAGGAACACGCTCTCGTCGCGTCCGAAGCCGTCCTTCCGGGCGCGGGCTTGCAGGCCGGCGCTGCTGATCTCGAGCATCCGGTGGGCGAGCTCGCGCACGGTCCGGGTGCGAAACAGGGCGCGCAACCCGTTGGTCGGCACGGCGTCGCGCAGCGCCTGCCGCTCCTCGGCAGTCCAGTCCTTGACCATGTCCCAGGCCGCGTCCAGCGCATCGCCGTCATAGAACAGGCCGACCCAGAGCGCGGGCAGGGCGCAGAGCCGCCGCCAGGGGCCGCCGTCGGCCCCGCGCATCTCCAGGAACTTCTTCAGGCGGACCTCCGGGAAGATTGTGGTCAGGTGGTTCGACCAGTCGCCGAGCGTTGGCCGCTCGCCGGGCAGGCCGGGCAGCTTCCCGGCCATGAAGTCGCGGAACGACTGGCCGGAGACGTCGATGTAGCGGCCGTCGCGATAGACGAAGTACATCGGCACGTCGAGCGCGTAGTCCGTATAGCGCTCGAAGCCGAAGCCAGGCTCGAACACGAAGGGCAGCATGCCGGTCCGGTCGGGATCGGTGTCCGTCCAGATCTGGCTGCGATAGCTGAGGAAGCCGTTCGGCCTGCCTTCCGTGAACGGGGAATTGGCGAACAGCGCGGTCGCCACCGGCTGCAGGGCGAGCCCGACCCGGAACTTGCGCACCATGTCGGCCTCGGAGCTGTAGTCCAGGTTCACCTGGACGGTGCAGGTGCGCAGCATCATGTCGAGCCCCAGGCTGCCGCGCTTGGGCATGTAGTCGCGCATGATCCGGTAGCGGCCCTTCGGCATCCAGGTGATGTCCTCGCGACGACATCTGGGATGGAAGCCGGTGCCGATCATCGCGATGCCCAGCTCGTTGCCGACCACCTTGACCTGGTCCAGATGGGCGTGCACCTCGACGCAGGTGTCCTGCACGTTGCGCAGCGGGGCGCCGGACAGCTCGATCTGGCCGCCAGGTTCCAGCGATACGGAGCAGCCGTCGGCGTTGGTCAGCGCGATGATGTTGCCGTCCTCGCGCACAGGCTCCCAGCCGAACCGCAGCAGGCCTTCAAGCAGCGCGCGCACCCCGCGCTCGCCCTCGTAGGTCAGCGGCCGCAGGTCGTCGGTGGTGAAGGCGAACTTCTCGTGCTCGGTGCCGATCCGCCAGTCGGCAGTCGGCTTTGAACCGGACTCGAACCAGCCGACAAGGTCGTCCTTGCCGGTCACCACGGCGATGTCGGTCTGCGGTACCGCGGTCATTCGGTTCTGCTCCGCTGCGGGCGGCGGCCCGGGGCTGGCCTGGGGGCCGCTGTCCGGATCTGCGCCATAAGGATGGATCGGCTGGACGTAGGCTTCATGACTCCCAGTCGCCGCACAGGGCCTGGAAGCAGGCCAGCGCGGCGACGGCGGCGGTTTCGGCCCGCAGGATGCGCGATCCGAGATCGATCGCGGTAACAATGTCCAGGCGCCGGACAAGGTCAAGCTCCGCAGCGGAGAATCCGCCCTCCGGACCGATCAGGATCGCCGCCGGCCCGATCGTCGCGCCGGCGAAGGCGGCGCGCGCGGAAATGCCGCCCCCGGTTTCGTCGGCAACGAACAGCCGACGGCCCTCTTTTTCCAGAACGTCCAGGGTGTCGCGGAGCCTGGCGGCCTGCCGCACCTCCGGCACCGAGAGCCGGCCGCTCTGCTCCGCCGCCTCGCGGGCGATCTCCGACAGGCGCCGCTCGTTGACCCGGTCGGTGATGGCGTGATCGGTGAACACCGGCCACAGGCTGCGCACGCCGAGCTCGGTCGCTTTCTCGACCAGGAAGTCGATGCGGGTCTTCTTCAGCGGGGCGAACATCAGCATCAGGTCCGGAACCGCGGCCTGTTCGGCGACCTGGCGTTCGACCCCGATCGTCGCCGCCTTCTTGTCCAGGCGGACGATACGCCCGCGCCAGCCGCCATCGCGCCCATTGAACAGCTCGACCTCGGCCCCTGCGGCCAGCCGGAGCACGCTGCGCAGGTAGTGCACGTCCTCGCTCTCCGCCGCCGCACCGGCCGAGAGGTCACCGGTGACATAGAGGCGTGGGATCATCGCGTACCGCTCCCGGGGCGACCCGTGATCGCGACCCCGGCTCCCGGAGCGTGGAGCGGGTCAGCCGGTATAGAAATGCTCCCGGGCCTCGCTCTCGTCCTCCAGGTCGCGGATCGCTGCCTCGATGTCGCCCATGGCGCCACGCAGCAGGCCGATCAGGGTTGTCCGGTCGCCGGTGAAGGGCAGGTCCGCGAGCAGCTTGTCGAGCCCGCCGCGCGCCCGCCACGCCTTATGGCGCACCCACTCCGGCAGGATGATGTTTGGCGGGTCGACCACACGCAGGTCGTCGAGCCGCGAGAAATCGGGCAGTCCGATCTCGAGCGGCACATAGCCGTTGACCAGGGTGATCCGCTCGGCCGGCGCCTCGAGCGCCCCGCCGCGATGGACCACCATGTTGCCCTGCATCACCACGCCCCAGCCGGCGGCCGGCAGCTCCGGCACGATCACCTTCTCGGGCGGATAGTCGGCCTTGCCCTGCGCCAGCTCCGCCGCCTCGGCCTTGGTGCCCATGAAGTACTGGAACCGGCCGCCGCGGAAGGTGCGCGGGTCGGTCACCATCAGCACGTAGTCAATCTGCAGGGTGTCGTGATGCCAGCGGTCGATCGGCCGGCCCAGGGTTTCGGGCGCGTAATTGATGTGGCCCCACTGGCTCGGCATGGTGTGCGGCGACAGCGGGCATTCCAGGATGTCCGCCATGAACGCCGTGACCTGGGGGCAGCTGCAGAACGCGCGCAGGAAACGCGAGCGGTACACGCTCTGGCGGACGAAGCGCTCGATGCGTTCGGCGCCGCGGGCATAGGGGCTGAGCCTGCGGCAGATGTCGAGCACCACCCGGACGCCCTCGTCGGAGAGCAGCCGGAACGGCCCGCTGATCGCGATCGTGCTCGGGCACTGCGCAATCTCTTCCCCGCTGTAGCCGAGATCAGCCAGCGCCAGCTTGTGCGCGGGCGGTTCCAGCGCGAGGTGGATGGCCGGGTCGTAGACCGGCTCGCCCTCCAGCTCGGGCAGATCGCCGGGCACGATGATCGGGAAAGCGAGCGGCAGGTTCTGCATCGGGGTCTCTCTGCGGCCTGGAACTTCAGCCTGCGTACCAGATCTCGGCTGGCGGGGCGTCGGAGGTGAGGTCGTCGATTGCGTCCTCCACGTCGGCGATCGCCGCGCGCAGCCGGGCAACCAGGGCGGCGCGGTCGTCGGTGAAGGGCATGCCGGCGATCGCCGCGTCGAGCTTGGCGCGCGCCAGCCACGCCTTGTGCCGCGCCCATTCCGGATAGACCACATGCGGCGGGTCCCAGACCTTGAGGTCGCTGAGCCGCGAGGGATCGGGCTTGGCCACGTCGCGGGCGACATAGCCGTTGATGAAGGTTATCCGCTCCGCAGGCTGCTCCAGCCGGCCGCCGCGGTGAACGACCATGTTGCCCTTCTGGACCAGGGCGTAGCCCGCGCCGGGGAACACCGGCGAGACGACCCGGTTGGCCGGGGGCTCCATTCCGGCGGCGCCGAGATTGGCCGCTTCCTGCTTGGTGCCCATGAAATACTGGAACTGGCCGCCTTTATAGGTGGCCGGGTCGTTGACCATCAGCACGTAGTCGAAGCCGAGCGTGTCGTGGTGCCAGCGGTCGACGGCGCGGCTGAGGTCCTCGGGCGCATAGTTGATGTGGCCGAGCTGCGCCGGCATGGTGTGCGGGGCAAGTTCGGTCTCGAACACGTCCGAGAGGAAGGCAGTGACGTCGGGGTCCAGGCACAGGCCGCGGACGAAGCGAGAGCGGTAGGCCGCGCCGCGCACCATCTTGGCGATGCGCTTGCCGCTGACCGCGCTGGCTTCCAGCGAGCGGCAGATCCGGCGCAACACGTCAGCGCCCTCGTCGGAGAGGACGCGGAATACGCCCGAGACGGCTATCGGGCTGGCGCAGAGCGCGATCTCGTCGGCGGTGTAGCCGAGTTCGGCCAGCGTCACCCGCTCGCTGCAAGGCTCGAGCGCAAGATGCCGCGAGGGCACGAAATCCTCGTCATCCTCCAAGGGGCCGTAGCCGGCCGGACTGGAGCCCGGGAAGGGAAGAGGGTCCGCCAACATCGCACGCACCTCGCAGATGCCAACCCGGCTGTCCTGCCGATCGGCTATCCTGAACGACGGTTACGCATCCGCGTCAATCGCAAAGTGCTAGCGCAGAGTGCGGGGGAGGTCCGGTGCCGGCCCCATGCGGCATCCAGCCGCGGTCAGGCCACCCGCTGCAGGGCCCACTGCACCTGTGCGCCGCCCTGGTCGGAGGTACCGCTGACCACGATCTGTTCGCAGCGCTGCACCGCCTCGCCGTCCGGAATGTAGATCGAGGAGGCGAGCCGAACCTGGCCGCCGCGGGCGCGGAATCGCCAGCCCGACTTGTCGGGCAACCGGATCAGGACCGTTGCCTGGTCCTGGGCCAGTGTCGCCCGCACGCGCGGGTGCAGGTGGAAGCGGATCGCGAACATCTGCCGGTCCGGCACGGCGTTGCCGATCGGCAGCAGCGTATCCTCGCCGCGCCAGTCCTGGCCCTCGGGGTCGCAGTAGATGGCGCGCTTGTGGGCGAGCCCGAAGCGCGCGGCATAGCCAAGGTGGGTGGCCTCCACCAGGAAGGCGCCTTCCATTTCGTTGACCGCAGGCTGTCGCCGATCCCCGGCCTCGGCCCCGGCGTCGGCCCCAGGATCGGCATTGGTGTCGGCGAGGGTGAGCGTCGAGTGGGCCGCGGTCGCGCGCATCGCCGTCCGCCAGGCGGTCCCGCCGTCGACCATGGCGCCGCAATTGACGAACACCCGCTGGCGGCCCACCGACAGCTCGATCGCCAGCGGAGCGGCATGCCCTGCCGGCGGCGGGGCGGCGGCGCAGTCCATGATCAGCAGCGCGTTGCCGGCCGCGACGCGGGCATAGCCGACGTGACGGGCCAGGACCGGGCTGGCACCCACGGCCAGCGACCGCTCCAGCGCCAGCGCCACCGCTTCGGCCCGGCCCTCCTGCGCACCCTGGAACAGGGCGAGGCCGCCGTCTCCGTGGCGCAGCATGCGCAGCACCGGTGCTGCCCGGTCGAGCGCGCGCTGCAGCCATTCGGGCACGCCGAGCAGGGACGTCGCCAGCGCGTGGCGCGCCGCCGCCAGGTCGCAGACCACCGCGAACTGGCGGGCGGGCGAACGGCTGACATGGCCGCCGTCCGGCTGCAGCTGGCTGTCGAGCGCGGCCGACAGTCGGGTCATCAGGCGCAGCAGCGGTCTGGTCGCCACCTGCTCGCCGATCGCCTGGCCAGGCATCAGGGCGATGGCGGCGACAATGCCATGGCAGACGGCGCCGATCCTGGCCTGGCCGTCCACATCCTCCGCCCCGGCGCGACAGAGATAGCGCAGCTGGCGACGGGCCGAGGCGACGAGCCGGTCCTGCATCGCCTGGCCGGCGGCGGCATCGGGTGCGCCGGAGGCGATGAACACGAAATGGGCGGACCAGTTGGCCAGCCGCCGCGCCAGCAGGTCCGATCGCCAGGCCAGCGCCTGCCAGCGGCCGTACTGCGCAAGCCAGTGAGCGGTGGCGGCGTGGGCGAGGCTGCGCGCCGCTGCTGTATCGACCGACGCCAGGTCGCGCAGCCAGTCGAAGCCGTGGCCATGATCCGTCGCATCGGCGGAGGGCTCGTAAAGGGCCCGCGGGTCCGGACCCCAGGCATCAAGAAATGTCTGCCCCTGGGCGCGGTCGCCGGGCCAGATGTCGGCGAGGCCGAGCCAGGCGCCGCGGTTGCGGGTCGGATCCGAGATCCCCTCGAAGGGCATCAGGTCTGCCAGGCGCGCAGCGAGCGGCCGCAGCCGCGGGAGCCGACGTCGGGCCTGCTGGGCGACCGCACCGAACACCAGGCGATCGCGCCAGCGCTCGCCGCGGCCGAAGATGTCTGCCTGGCTCACGGCACGACGGCGGCGAGCTGGCCGCTCTCGTGCTCCGGTGCGCGCAGGGTCATGATGTTGTGGGCGTAGCGCTTTGCGCCGCCGCCGAACACCGCCGAGCCGGCAACCAGCACGTCGGCGCCGGCATTGATCGCCAGCGGCGCGGTCTCGCTGTTGATCCCGCCGTCCACTTGCAGCGCGATCGGCCGGTCGCGCGCGTCGATCAACGCGCGGACGCGGGCGATCTTCTCGATCATCGCCGGGATGAAGCGCTGGCCGCCGAAGCCGGGGTTGACGGACATCACCAGCACCAGGTCGAGATCGTCGAGGACGTGGTCGAGGGCGGAAACCGGGGTGCCAGGGTTCAGAGCGACCCCGGCGCGCTTGCCCAGTCGGCGAATCGCCTGCAGCGTGCGATGCAGGTGCGGGCCAGCCTCCGGATGCACGGTCAGCCCATCGGCGCCGGCCTCGGCGAAAGCCTCCAGATAGACGTCGACCGGGCTGATCATCAGGTGGACGTCGAACGGTTTGTCGCTGTAGGGGCGCAACGCGCGGATGACCCCCGGTCCAATGGTCAGGTTGGGCACGAAATGCCCGTCCATGACGTCGACATGGATCCAATCGGCGCCGGCCTTGTCGATCGCACGGATGTCCTCGCCCAACCGGGCGAAGTCGGCCGAGAGGATCGAAGGGGCGACGCGTACGGGTGGACGCGGCGACTCAACCATGCCGAAACAGGTATCAGCTTGCACCAGGGGCGGCAAGATGAGGCGGGGACGCCGGGGGACTTCGACCCGCCGTCAGGCCTGCTTGCGCAGCCGGGCGATGAAGAACCCGTCCAGGTGGCCGAGGTCGGGCCACATCGACGGCAGGGTCATCACGTCGCCGGCCGAGGTTATCGCGGGTTCCAGGCCGGGCACCTCGTCGGGGCGGACCGGTTCCCGGACGAGGCTCCGGTGCTGCCGCAGCAGCGCCTCGATCCGCTGCGCACCCTCCTCGGGCTGCAGGGCGCAGACCGCGTAGACCAGGCGGCCACCGGGCGCGAGCAGGCTGGCGGCGTGCGCGAGCAGGCGATCCTGCACCGCCGTGGTGCGCGCGACGTCCTCGGGCGATTTCAGCCGGGCGATGTCGGGGTGGCGGCGGAGCGTCCCGGTCGCGGTGCAGGGGGCATCGAGCAGGACGAACCCGGGTGCTTTGGGCGGCCTGAATCTGGCGGCGTCGGCGACGATCACCTCGGCGGACAGGCCCAGCCGCTGGAGATTGCTGCGCAACAGGCTGGCGCGGCGGGGATCGAGCTCGACCGCGGTGACCTCGGCGCCGGACGCGGCGAGTTGGGCGGTCTTGCCGCCGGGGGCGGCGCAGAGATCGAGCACGGCAGCGCCGGCAGGCGGGCCGAGCAGGCGCGCCGGCAGGGCGGCGGCGGCGTCCTGCACCCACCAGGCACCCTCGGCAAAGCCGGCGAGCGCGGCGACCTCGCCCGGGCGCGACAGCCGGATCGAACCCGTGGGCAGCAGCGTGCCGCCCAGGGCTTCGGACCACTGCGCCGGGTCGGCGGCGACGCTGAGGTCGAGCGGCGGCTCCTCGAGATGGGCGAGCGCGATTGCCCGGGCGACGGCCTCGCCATGGACCGCGCGCCAGGAGCGAATCAGCCAGGCGGGCGTGTTCAGGTCCGCCGCCTGGTCGGCCGGGATTGGCGGCAGCGCCGGCACCTTGCGCAGCACCGCGTTGATCAGCCCGGTCATGCCGGGACGGTCGAGCGCGCGCGCCAGCCGCACCGCCTGGTCGATCGCGGCGTGCGGCGGGGTATCCAGGTAGCGCAGCTGGGCCACGCCCAGGCGCAGCACCTGGCGGACCAGCGACAGCTTGTCCGGCAGCGGCCGGCGCATCAGGCCCTGCAGCAGGTGGTCGATCTCACCGAGCCGGCGCAGGGTCGTGGTGACCAGCAGGCGCGCAAAGCTGCGGTCGCGCGGGTCGAGACCGTCGAGACGCTTCGCCTCGCCGGCCCAGGCCTGCTCGAAGGTCTCGCCGCCGGCGAGGATCGCATCGAGCACGAGGGCTGCCGCATGCCGCGGCAGCGACACGGCGCCCGATCGGCCCGGCGTCGGCTCGGCGGAAGCGCTCAACCCCAGGGTCCGGTCGCCGCGGCGGCGCGGCGGGCCGGCTGCCCGGCCATCGCCTGCAGCCGGCGGATGCGCTCCTCGGTGCGCGGATGAGTGGAGAACAGGCCGTCGACGCTGCGCATGTGCAGCGGGTTGATGATGAACATGTGCGCGGTGGCCGGATTGCGTTCGGCATCAATGTTGTCGATGGTCTGGGAACCGCGGTGCAGCTTGGCCAGCGCGCTCGCCAGCCACAGCGGATTGCCGCAGATCTCGGCGCCGATCCGGTCGGCCTCGTACTCCCGGCTACGGCTGATGGCGAACTGCACCATCATCGCGGCGAACGGCGCCAGGATGGCGACCAGCAGCACGCCGATGCCGCCGAGCGGGTTGTTGCGCGCATTGGCTCCGCCGAAGAACAGGCCGAAATTGGCCAGCATCGAGATTGCGCCGGCCACCGTCGCGGTGATCGTCATGGTCAGCGTGTCGCGGCTCTTCACATGCGCCAGCTCATGGGCCATGACGCCTGCGATTTCCTGCGGAGTGAGGTGCTTCAGCAGCCCGGTGGTGGCGGCGACGGCGGCGTTCTGCGGATTGCGGCCGGTGGCGAAGGCGTTCGGCTGCGGGTTGTCGATGATGTAGACCTTCGGCATCGGCATGTCGGCGCGCCGCGCCAGCTCGGCGACGATGTCGTGGAACTCCGGCGCCGACTGGCGGGTGACCGGCCGCGCGCGGAACCGCCGCAGCACGATCGAGTCCGCGTTCCAGTAGGCAAATCCATTGATTGCGATCGCGACCGCGAGCGCGACCAGCGCGCCTGACGTACCCCCGATCAGGTAGCCGACACCCAGGAACAGCGCCGTAAGTCCGGCCAGCAGGATTGCCGTCCGGGCAAAGTTCGTCCCGTGCACCTCTGAATATTCCCTCGTTTCCACGACCGCGATCCGGCCGCAGAGAATCAGTGGGGACGGACCGCACCCGGTTCAAGACTTGGCGTCGGCGCGATCCGGACCAATATTGTGCAGGATGGGCTCTCCCGACGACAAGACGCGCGCACCCGACGCGCAAACCCCGCCACCCGCCACGGACGGGCGTCCGCCGGAACTGGGCGGGCGCCCCGGGCCGGAACCGACCCGATACGGCGACTGGGAAGTCGACGGCCGCTGCACCGACTTCTGACCAACCATCTGACCAACGCGCCCGGGTTGTTCCTGCGCGATCCACTGGCTACACCGTTCGCGGTTCCTGGTGAATCGTGGTGAGGGCGGCATGCGGGTACTGGTGACGGGCTCCTCGGGCTGGCTCGGGCAGACCCTGGTGCCGCGCCTGCGCGGCGCGGGTCATCGGGTTGTCGGCCTCGACCCGATGCCCTCGCCGCTGACCCAGGTTGTGGGCTCGGTCGCCGACCGTGATTGCGTCCACCGTACCGTGGCCGACCACGGGATCGAGGCGATCGTGCACGCTGGCGCGCTGCACAAGCCGAGCATCGCCAGCCACGGCTGGTCGGATTTCGTCGCAGTGAACGTCCAGGGAACGCTGAACCTGCTGGAGGCGGCAACCGCCCCGGGGTCGCTCGTCGACCGTTTCGTCCTCACGTCGACCACGTCGCTGATGATCACCCAGGCGATCCGCGACGGGCTTGCCGGTGGCGCCACCCGCGCGGTCTGGATCACCGAGGCGATGGCGCCGCTCCTGCCGCGCAACATCTACGGGGTGACCAAGCTGTCGGCAGAGCACCTGTGCCGGCTCGCCCACCTGGAGCATGGGCTGGCGGTGGTGATCCTGCGCACGTCGCGGTTCTTCCCGGAGGAGGACGACATGGCGCACGCGATCGCCCAGTCGGGGGCGAATACCAAAGCCAACGAGTTCCTGTTCCGCCGGCTGACCGTGGACGATGCGGCCGAAGCCCATGCGGTGGCCCTGGACAAGGCGCCCGCGCTCGGCTTCGACACCTTTATCGTCAGCGCTCCGACGCCGTTCACGCCCGAAGACTGCGGCGCTTTGCTGGTGGACGCGCCTGCGGTCGTAGCACGCTACTTCCCGCGCTTTCGGGAAACATACGCCAGGCACGGCTGGTCGATGTTCCAGTCGATCGACCGGGTCTACGATTCCAGCTACGCCGCGCAGCAGCTCGGCTTCACCTGCCGGACTGGATTTGCCGAGGTGCTGGCCCAGTTGGAAGCGGAGCGCTGACACCGGAGCCTCGGAAGATGGAACTTTCATTCGGTGTCGCGCAAGATGCGTCGGCGGAATCGGATTGGCGGGGCAGCAGTTCGGACATGGAGCGGGATCGCAGCGAGGGCGGCCGCGCCGTCGATAGTGTGAACGCGGCCGAGTTCGACCCGGTCGCCGACGATGTGTTCGCGCGGATCGCCGGTCGCTACGACCGCCTGTGCGATCTCTTCAGCCTGCGCATCCATCGGCTGTGGAAGTCGCGCATGGCCGCGGCAATGGCGCGGCATCCGGGTACCGTCGTCCTGGACGTTGCGAGCGGCACGGGCGATATCCCGCTGCGCATGCTGCGCCGGCTGGAGCGGGATGGTGCCCCGGCGCGAACCGTCTGGGTCACCGACATCTGCCCGGAGATGCTGGCGATCGCGCGGTCGAAGCTTGGCGCGCGGCCGGGAGTGACCCTCGTCGGCGCCGACATGCATGCGCTCACCGGCTTCGCCTCGAACTCGGTCGATCTCTATTCGATGTCGTTCGGGATGAAGATCTGCGACCGGTCACGGGCGCTGGCCGAGGCGTTCCGCGTCCTGAAGCCCGGCGGCAGCTTCTTCTGCCTTGAGGCGGCGCGCATCACCGTGCCGCCGCTGCACGCGCTCTATCTCGCCTACATGCGCTGGTGCATGCCGATCATCGGCCGGATCGCGACGGGTGGCGACCCTAGCGCCTACGGCTATCTGCTGAAGGGTGTCCACGATTTTCCGGCGCAACGCACGTTCTGCGACGAGATCGCCGGCCATGGGTTCCGGGACGTGGCCTATCGCAACTTCAGCTTCGGCATCGTGGCGCTGCATTGGGCCACCAAGCCCTGAGGGATCGCCAGTGTCGCTGCAGCGCAGCTGACCCCGATTGTCATCCTGCGTAGGGCAGCCGGACCACGAA
>JBHJOG010000322.1:0-6371 GCA_050329975.1 Alphaproteobacteria bacterium
TGGGGGTGATCTATATCGGGTCGCTGTTCGCGCTGCTGGCGCACAGCTTCTTCTCGATCGACGGCTTCACCGGCCAGATGGTCTACGAGCCGACCCTGGCGACCTATGGCGAGCTATTCACCGCCGCCAACCTGGACGTGATCGTGCGGACTGCGGCGATGGCGGCTGCGGTCACCGTGGCGGCAGCGGCGATCGGGTTCCCGATCGCCTACTACGCGGCCCGCTACGCCTCGCCGAGGACCAAGGCGCTGTTCTACCTGGCGGTGATGCTGCCGCTGTGGTCGAGCTACCTGGTCCGGGTCTACGCCTGGAAACTGATCCTGGCCCGCGAGGGGATCGTCTCCTGGCTGGCCGAGGCGCTGAGCCTGACCTGGGCGCTGGACGGGGTGCTGGCGATCCCGGTGATCGGCGGCGCCACGCTGTCCACGTCCTATCTCGGCACCTGGATCGTGTTCACCTACATCTGGCTGCCGTTCATGATCCTGCCGATCCAGGCGGCGCTGGAGCGGGTGCCGCGGACGCTGACCGAGGCATCGGCGGACCTCGGCGCCCGGCCGGGCCAGACCTTCCGCACCGTGATTCTGCCGCTGTCGCTGCCCGGCGTGGTGGCCGGATCGATCTTCACCTTCTCGCTGACGCTCGGCGACTACATCATCCCCGGCATCATCGGCAGCTCGCGGCCGTTCATCGGCCAGGTCGTGCTGTCGCTGCAGGGCACCGCCGGAAACATCCCGCTCGCCGCCGCCTTCGCCGTGGTGCCGATCGTGATCATGGCGGTCTACCTGACCATCGCCCGCAGACTGGGAGCGTTCAATGCGCTCTGACCGCATCGGGCGGCCGTCGCGGACCTTGAAGGTCGCCGCACTCGGCGGGCTGCTGTTCCTGCACCTGCCGCTGGCGTCGATCATCCTCTACGCCTTCTCGACCGAGGACCGCAGCTATCAGTTCCCGCCGCCGGGGCTGACCCTGAAATGGTTCGGCGTCGCCTGGGAGCGGCAGGACATCTGGAACGCGATCGGGCTCAGCCTGAAGATCGCCGCCATCTCGACCCTGGTCGCGCTGGTCCTCGGGACGCTGTTCGCAGCCGCGCTGATGCGCTGGCGCCATTTCGGGCAGAACGCGCTGTCGCTGCTGGTGATCTTGCCGATCGCGCTGCCGGGCGTGATCACCGGCATCGCGCTGCGCTCGGCTTACGGGGTGGTCGGCATCGACTTCTCGGTGATCACCATCGTCATCGGGCATGCCACCTTCTGCATCGTCGTCGTCTACAACAACGTCATCGCGCGGCTCAGGCGGAGTGCGCCGTCGATGTTCGAGGCGTCGATGGACCTCGGCGCCGACATGCTGCAGACCTTCCGCTACGTGGTGCTGCCGAACATCGCCACCGCGCTGCTCGCCGGCGGCATGCTGGCCTTCGCGCTCAGCTTCGACGAGGTGATCGTCACCACCTTCACCAGCGGCCAGCAGCAGACGCTGCCGATCTGGATGCTGTCGGAGCTGATCCGCCCGCGGCAGCGGCCGGTGACCAACGTGGTCGCCTGCTTCGTGATCCTGGTGACCTTCGTTCCCATCCTGATCGCCTATTACCTCACCCGCGACACCCACGACGTGTCCGGGTCCGGAAAGTGAGGAGACCCCAGATGCAGACCAAGCTGCTGATCAACGGAGAGCGGGTGCAGGGCGACGGCCCGCCCGAGGAGATCGTCAACCCGGCGACCGGGGATACGGTCGCCCAGGTCCCCGAGGCGAGCGTCGAGCAGGTCGACGCCGCAGTCAGGGCTGCCGGCGAGGCCTTCGCCGGCTGGTCTCAGACGACGCCGCAGCAGCGCGGCGCGCGCCTGCTTGCGCTGGCCGACGCGATCGAGGAGGCCGCCGACGGCTACGCGGCCCTGGAGTCGCTCAACTGCGGCAAGCCGCTGGCCCGGATGCGAGAGGACGAGATCCCGGCGATCGTCGACACGTTCCGCTTCTTCGCCGGCGCCGCCCGCTGCCTGCCGGGGAGTGCGGCCGGCGAATACATGGCCGGGCACACCAGCATGCTGCGCCGCGACCCGGTGGGCGTCGTCGGCTCGATCGCGCCGTGGAACTACCCGTTGATGATGCTGGCGTGGAAGATCGCGCCGGCGCTGGCGGCCGGCAACACGGTGGTGCTGAAGCCTTCCGAACAGACGCCGCTGTCGGCGCTGAAACTCGCAGACCGGCTGAGCGAGATCTTCCCGCCGGGGGTGATCAACGTGATTGCCGGCCGCGGCGAGACGGTGGGCGCGGCGCTGACCGGCCACAAGGGCGTGCGCATGGTCTCGCTGACCGGCGACATCGCCACCGGCCAGAAGGTGCTGCAGGCGGCGGCGAAGTCGCTGAAGCGGACCCATCTGGAGCTGGGCGGCAAGGCGCCGGTGATCGTGTTTGACGACGCCGACCTCGACGCGGTGGTCGAGGGGATCTCCGCCGGCGCGGTCTATAACGCCGGCCAGGACTGCACGGCGGCGTGCCGGGTCTATGCCGGCGCCAAGGTGCACGACCGGCTGGTCGCCGACCTGACCGGCGCGATCGGGGGGATGAAATACGGCGGACCGGACGATCCGGAGACCTTTTTCGGCCCCTTGATCAGCACCCGGCAGCGCGAGCGGGTGGCGAGTTTCGTCGAGCGCGCTCGCAGCCTGGCCCATGTCGAGGTGACCACGGGCGGTGCGGTCGGCGCCGGCGCCGGCTTCTTCTATCAGCCGACCCTGGTCGCCGGCGCCCGCCAGGACGACGAGATCGTTCGCCGCGAGGTGTTCGGTCCGGTGGTGTCGGTGACCCGGTTCGACGACCCGGAAACGGCGGTCGCCTGGGCCAACGACAGCGACTACGGGCTTGCCTCGTCGGTGTGGACCCGCGACGTGGCCAAGGCGATGCACGCGGCCGCCAAGCTGCAATACGGCTGCACCTGGATCAACTGCCACTTCGCGCTGGTCAACGAGATGCCGCACGGGGGGATGAAGATGTCCGGCTACGGCAAGGACCTGTCGATGCACGGGCTCGAGGACTATACGGTCGCCCGGCATGTGATGGCGAAGTGGGGGTAGTCGGCTACACCGTCGCGTGAAGGCGATCGTAACCGCGTTGACCCGGGGGCGCATCCGCTTACCTCTGTTGCCGGTGTGCGACCCGAAGGAGTGAGACATGCAGATGTCCCAGCGACTGGCCCTGACCGCCGCGGCCGCGATTCTGGCGGCTTGCAACTCGACGACGCAGGCGGTCGGCCAGCAGATCCAGACTGAGCAGGCGGCGATCCAGGTCGACACCTTCGCCGACGGGCTGGAGCACCCCTGGGGGATCGCCTTCCTGCCCGACGGGTCGATGCTGGTGACCGAGCGGCCGGGGCGGCTGCGGCACGTGTCGCCGGACGGGGTGGTGTCGGAGCCGATCTCGGGCCTGCCGGAGATCGACGCCCGCGACCAGGGCGGCCTGCTCGACGTCGCCGTCGATCCAGCGTTCGTCGACAACCGGCTGGTCTACCTGACCTATTCGGAGCCCGGCCCCGACCGGACCAACAGCACCGCCGTGCTTCGCGCGTCGCTGTCGACCGACAACGCGGCGCTGGGCGGCGGGCAGGTGATCTTCTCGCAGCAGCCCAAGGTCGCCAGCACCAAGCATTTCGGCTCGCGGCTGGTGTTCGACAATGACGGCCACCTGTTCGTCGGGCTCGGCGAGCGGTCGGACGAGGAGTTCCGCGGCCAGGCCCAGGACCTGGATTCCCATCTCGGCAAGATCGTCCGCATCTTCCCCGACGGCAGCGTGCCCGACGACAACCCGTTCGTCGGCCAGGCCGGCGCGCTGCCCGAGATCTGGTCCTACGGCCACCGCAACATCCAGGCGGCATTCCTGCACCCGGAGACCGGCCAGCTGTGGGAGATCGAGCACGGGCCGCGCGGCGGCGACGAGCTCAACATCGTCGAGCCCGGCGCCAACTACGGCTGGCCGGTGGTCTCCCACGGCATCAACTACTGGGGCACCCCGGTCGGCACCGGCGAGGCGTCGATGGAAGGGATGGTCGACCCGGTCCATCAGTGGACGCCGGTGATCGCGCCCTCGGGCATGCTGATCTACACCGGCGACGCCTTCCCCGAGTGGCAGGGCGACCTGTTCGTCGGCGGACTGGCCTCGACCGCGCTGGTGCGGCTCGAACTCGAAGGCGAGCGGGTGGTCGGCGAGGAACGGATCATCGACGACTTCGGCCTGCGCATCCGCGACGTCGCCCAGGGCCCCGACGGCGCCCTCTATCTGCTCACCGACCATGGTGACGGCGCGATCCTGAGGATCGCTCCCGCTGGAGGTTGAAAAAGGCCGTCGCCGCTGCCCGCTGCGCCTTCTGACTTTTCGATAACATGTCAGTCGGCTATGAGTAGGCAGGCCACGTCGACATGGTCGGCGGGCAACGGCGAAAGGCCTGCGATGACCGGGGATTCCCAGCCGACCAAGCTGCGCGACAAGGCCTATATCGAATTCACCCGGCACCTGTTCGAGCGCGACGTGCGGCCGGGGCAGTTCGTGTCCCAGCGCGAACTGGTGGCGCTGACCGGGCTGCCGCTGGGCGCGATCCGCGAGCTGATCCCGCGGCTGGAGGTGGAGGGGCTGATCGTCACCGTGCCCCAGCGCGGCATGCAGATCGCCCATATCGACCTCAACCTGATCCGCGAAGCGTTCCAGTTCCGCCTGTTCATCGAGCGGGAGGCGATCGCGCTGTTCACCCTGAACGCCTCGGATGCGCTGCTCGCCCAGCTCCGGCGCGAGCATGAGGCGGCGCGGGAGCAGGCGGCACGCGAGGGGGCGACGCCGGAGCTGGAGGCACGCGCCCAGGCGATCGACTGGGGCTTCCACGACCTGCTGATCGACAGCCTCGGCAACCGGATCATCGCCGAGGCCTATCGGGTGAATTCGGTGAAGATCCGGCTGATCCGGCAGGAATATGTCCGCATCGACGGCCAGGTCGACCGGGTGATGGGCGAGCATCTGAGCGTGATCGAGGCGATCGAGAGCCGCGACCCGGCCCAGGCGCAAGCCGCCCTGACCCGCCACATCGACAATGCGCGGAACCTGGCGCTGACCGTCTAGATCAAGCTGCCTCAAACCGGAATCGGTTTGAGGCAGATAACTTGATCGGTATCAAAGAGTTAAAGCAACTGGTCCGCGTCCGGACGGACGCGGGTTGCTTTAGGTCGGCCGATCCCAGGTGCCGGTGGCGGCGAGCTGCGGGGCGGGCTCGGGCGGCGACCAGCGGAGGGGGACGGCGCCGGCGAGCAGTACGCCCGCGTCGAGGCGGAACCGCAGCAGCCGCCTGGCGCCGGCGAAACCGGCGAGCGCCGGGTGGTCCCACAGCACCTCGGCCTCGCCGGTCAGCGACAGCAAGTCGCCGGCCGCGAAATCGATGAACAGCAGGCCGGCGCGCGGGTTCAGCGCCAGGTTGCCGAAGGTGTTGAACGCCGCGTTACCGCGGAAGTCGGGCGCCAGCAGCACGCTACGGCCGTCCTCCTCCGCCAGCTTGACGAACCCGGCCCGCCCGCCGCGGTGGGAGACATCGACCCCTTCCGTGGGGTCGGGGCCGCCGGCGTGCGGCGAGGCACTGGCGATGAAGAAGGTGTCGGCGGTGCGGACCAGCGCCGCGGCCCGCGCGCCGAGCACCCGCCCTACCGGGCTGGGCGCGGCGGGATCGACCACTGCTCTCGGCTCGGGGGTGCGGGCCTGGATGTATTGCGGACAGTTGCCGAAGCTCTGGTCGACGCGCAGCACGAAGCCGCGCCCGCTGGCCTCGACGATGCGGCCGTTGACCCGGTTGCGGCGGCGGGTCGACAGTTCGATGCCGAGCAGCCCGAGCGGCGCCCCCGGCACCAGCACCGCACCCGTATCCGGCAGCGGCACGGCGTCCACCGCCAGGGTTTGTGCATCGGGGCTGCGGGCGAAGCCGGGCGGTCCGGCGAGCATCGACGCCCAGGGGCGGCGTTCGGCGTCGAGGCTGCCGACGAACAGATAGGATAGTTTCTCGAACAGGTCGCGGTGCTGGTCCGGCATCGCGCTGCGGATCATCCGCCGGCCCTGGCGTTCGGCCCGGTCGCGGACGCCGGCGCGGTCCTGCATCGCCGCCTCGCCGGCGTGATAGGGCGAGGTCTCGGCGCTCCAGCCGTCGGAGGCGATGGCGTCGGTCATCCCGGTCAGCTCGCCAAGGCGACCGGCGAAGCCGGCATCGGGATGAAGCCCGGCAGGGACTCGACGCGCAGCAGCCACGCCCGGAGCTCCGGATAGGGGGCAAGCGCGACGCCGCCCTCGGGGGCGTGGGCGGTGTAGCTGTAGAGGGCGATGTCGGCCAGCGTCGGCGCGTCGCCGACCAGGAA
>JBHJOG010000323.1:0-3817 GCA_050329975.1 Alphaproteobacteria bacterium
CGGCGGTGGTCATGGCGGTGGTCATGGCGGCGGCGGTCATGGCGGAGACGGTCATGGCGGAGGCGGTCATGGTGGCGGCGGTCATGGTGGCGGCGGTCATGGTGGCGGTTACGGCGGCGGCCACGAAGGCGAGGACAGCGGCAGCGAGGGAAGCGGTGGGTCGGGCGAAGACAGTGCTGGCGAAGACGGCTCCAGCGGCAATGACAGCCAGTGAGGCTGCACCGGCCCTTCGTCGCGCCCGGGGATTAGGATAGCCATCCCTTGCCGTCGTTGCGGAGCGCGGTCGACCGGGCCTTCAAGCGAAGCAATCTGTTCGGGCTGGTGCTGCCGATCGCCCTGCTCGCGGCGGTCCTCGCCGGAAAGATCTACGAACCGGCATTCGTCGGAAGCCTGCGGCTGATGCTGTTCGACACCTACCAGCGCATCCATCCCCGACCCTATCAGCCGGTGCCGGTGCGAATCGTCGACATCGACGACCAGAGCCTGACTCGGATCGGGCAGTGGCCCTGGCCGCGCGATGTACTGGCGAACCTGGTCGATCGCCTGGACGAAGCCGGCGCAGCGGTGATCGCCTTCGACTCCGTGTTCGCCGAACCCGACCGCCATTCGCCGGCGCTGATCGCCGAGTCCTGGCGCCAGGGACCGGCCGAGCTTGCCGCGCTCGCGCCGCCGCCGCTCGCGCTGCCGGACTACGATTCCCGGTTCGCTGCCAGCATCGCGGCGGCGCCGGTGGTGATCGGCCATATCCTCACCAACGCGGCCGGCGCCCGACTGCCGGAGGTGCGCTGGGGCATGGCGACCAATGGCGACGATCCGCGCCGGTTCGTCTACGGCTTCGACGGAGCCGCGACCGCCCTGCCGCAGTTCGAGGCCGCCGCCCAGGGCAACGGCAGCCTCAACGTGGTCCCCGATGCCGACGGTGTGATCCGTCGTGTGCCATTGCTGTTCCGGGCCGGCGACCTGCTGGTCCCCTCGCTGGCAGCCGAGGCGTTGCGGGTGGCCCAGGGCGCCGGCACCTATGTCGTCCGATCTTCGGGCGCGAGCGGGGTCGAGAGTTTCGGCGCCAGCTCGGGCGTTGCCGACCTCCGCATCGGCGGGCTGGTGATCGAAACCGATCCCCGGGCGGCGATCTGGATTCATTTCACCGGCCCGCGCCCGGAACGCTTTGTTCCCGCCTGGCAGGTGCTGGCCGATGCCGCCGACCCCGCGCTGCTCGCCGGCCACATCGTGCTGGTCGGCACCTCGGCCGCCGGGCTGCGCGACCTGCGTGCAACTCCCCTCGACTCCGCCGCACCGGGGGTCGAGGTCCACGCCCAGCTGCTGGAGCAGCTGTTGACCGGGGCGCGCCTCAATCGGCCGGACTGGGCGCCGGGGGCGGAGTTCAGCTTCATTGCTTTCGTCGGACTGCTGCTGATCGTGCTGCTTCAGCGCATGGGGCCGATCCTGTGCGCCGTGGTCGGCGCGGTGACGGCTGCTGCGGCCTTTGCCGGATCCTGGCTCGTGTTCGTCGGCGAAGGCCTGCTGATCGATCCGCTGATCCCGGCTTTGTCGGTCCTCGCGGTCTATCTGGTCACCACCTTGATCGGCTACATCCGCACCGACTCCGAGCGCGCCTTCGTCCGCCGGGCCTTCGGCCGCTACCTGTCCCCCGACCTGGTGACCCGGCTCGCCGCCGATCCGGGGCAGCTCAACCTCGGCGGCTCGGTGCGCCCGCTGACCGTCATGTTCTGCGACATCCGCGGCTTCACCAGCCTGTCCGAGCAATACGAACCGGAGGCGCTGACCCAGCTGGTCAATCGCTTCCTGACCCCGATGTCGGCCGACATCCTCGACCGCCAGGGCACCATCGACAAGTATATCGGCGACTGCATCATGGCATTCTGGAACGCCCCGCTGGACGATCCCGACCATGCCGCCAATGCCTGCGGCGCGGCGCTCGCCATGCGGGCGTCCCTCACGCTGTTGAACCTGAAGCTCGCGCATGAGAACGCGGCGGCCGGCCTGGCGCGCACACCGCTTGCGGTCGGAATCGGCCTGAACACAGGGGATTGCCTGGTCGGCAACATGGGCTCGGACCAGCGGTTCAACTATTCGGCGCTGGGCGACGCGGTCAACCTGGCCGCGCGGCTCGAGGGTCAATGCCGGAGCTATGGAGTCGACATCATCCTCAGCGAGGCCACCCGCGCCGCGGCCGGCCCACTGGCCACGCTGGAGCTGGACCTGATCCGGGTCAAGGGCCGCAGCCAGCCGGCCGCCATCCATGCCCTGGTCGGCCCGGAGGAACAGGCCGGCAGCGCGGCGTTCAAGCGGCAGGCCGCCTGCCACGCCGCCATGCTCGCCGCCTACCGGGCCGGCAAATGGGCGGTTGCCAGGGCGCGGCTTGCCGAGGCGCGCGCCGCCGACATCTCGGGCCTGGCGGACTTCTACGACCTCTATGCGTCGCGCCTCGACCGCTATGCGGCCGAACCGCCTGCGACGCCATGGGACGGCGTGCACGTCGCGACCGAAAAGTGAGGCTCCCTTCGCCGGGATGGCGCCTGTCGCTCAGAAGGTGACGAGTTGCTCCCGCCGGCCCTGGCCGACGGTGACCGACTGGGTCTTGGTCTCGCCGCCGAAGCTGGACTCGATCTGATAGGTCCCCGCCGGCAGGTCGAGCAGGAGCCATGGGCCGCCGCAGATCAGGTGCAGCAGCACGGTGCCGTTGCCGTCGATGACGCGGGTGGTGACGTCGGCAAGAAAATGCCCGCTGGGCTCGGCGTACACCAGCTTCAGGGTGTAGGGCACGTTGGCAGCCCTCTCCCTCTGGTCGGCGCCGGCACCGACGCAGGTGAAGGGCACCTGGCTGGGCAACTGGGCCAACGCCGGGGCAGCCAGCCCGGCGAGGATTGTGCAGGCCGCAAGTATCGAGACGTGGCGCATTCCGACATCCTCCTGGTCCGTGGGCCGGCCGGGCCGCGAGCCGAATGGATCTTAGCTCTAGTGCTCCGTAAATCCACAACGAGAGTCCATCTGATCGGATCTAGAACACCCGGCCGCGGAACAGGCCGCTGGGGCGGACGATCAGCATTACCACCATGATCGCGAAGGCGACGCCGGTCTTGTAACTCGGCTCCAGCAGCGGCGTCGTGCCGATCCAGGGATAGGCGGACAGCTCCTCGGCGAGCCCGATCACCATCCCGCCGGCGATGGCGCCATAGGGGCGGCCGATGCCGCCGAGGATCGCGGCGGCGAACATCGGCAGCAGCAGGTCCCAGCCCATGTAGGAGTCGAGGTCGGTGTCCATCGCCAGGAAGACCCCGCCCGCCGCGGCGAGCCCCGCGCCGAGTATCCAGGTCCATAGCACCACCCGCTCGGTATCGATGCCCGAGACGCGGGCGAGTGCCGCGTCGTCGCTCATCGCGCGCATCGCCTTGCCGATCTTGGTGCGGGTCAGGAACAGGTGCATCCCCACCACCAGCAGCGCGGCGATGGCGATGATATAGATGTGCCGCTCCAGGATCCTGAGCGGCGCCAGGTCCTCGAGCGGGCGCTGGATGCCCCGGCTGTATGAGGTGACTTCCACCCCCCAGATCAGCTGTACGGCCGAGCGGATCATCAGGGCGACCCCGAACGACGCGATGACGACGATGATCGTCGGCCGAGCCCGGAACGGGCGGTAGAAGGCGCGATCGATGCCGATCGCGGCCGCCGCGGTCATCAGCATCGCGAGCGGCAGCGCGACGATCACCGGCAGACCAGTCACCGCCACCGCCGTCAGCGCCATGTAGGCGCCGAGCGTCATCAGGTCGCCATGGGCGAAATGGGCGAAGCGCAGGAT
>JBHJOG010000324.1:0-25215 GCA_050329975.1 Alphaproteobacteria bacterium
GCGGTCGCCTTCGTCGTGTTCTTCGAACTGCTGCGCATGGTCGGCCCGGTTGTGACCGGGGTGGTCGCCTTCGTCATCACCTGCGCCGGCATCCTGTGGGGCATGGCGATCTTCGGCGAGACCCACTCCGCCTGGGTCTGGGCGGCGGTGGCCCTGGTCCTGATCGGGCTGGCGCTGGTCAACCGGCCGGCCCCGGCGGTGGCCGCGCCGGAGAAGGAGCTGCCGCTGTGAATCGCCTGGCGCCAGGGTGGGAGGGGTGATGGCCGCGGTCGGGCTGGGCGACGACGCCGCGCAGCGCGCCGACGCCGGGTCGCTGTGGCGGTGGGCGCTCGCCGGGGTCGCCGGGCTGACGTTGCTGCGCTGGGTGGTCCTGGCCCTGTCGCCGCTGGAGCTCTACGGCGACGAGGCCCAGTACTGGACCTGGGCGCAGGACCTGGATTTCGGCTATTTCACCAAGCCGCCGCTGATCGCCTGGATCATCGCCGGAACCACGGCGCTGTTCGGCGACGACGCCTTCGGGGTGCGCGTCGGCGCCCCGCTGTGTCACGCGGTGGCAGCCCTGTTCATCGGGCTCGCCGGCCGCGAGCTGGCCGGCCCACGGGTCGGCGCGCTGGCGATGCTGGCCTATGCCACCCTGCCGGGAGTCTCCTATTCCAGCCTGATCCTGTCGACCGACGCGCCGCTGCTGGCCTGCTGGGCGGTGGCGCTGTGGGCGTTCCTGCGGCTGCTGGCGACCCGGCGCCTGGGCTGGGCGCTGGCGACCGGGCTGGCGATCGCAGTCGGGCTCAACGCCAAATACGCGATGGGTTTTTTCCTGCTCTGCGCCGGACTCCATGCCCTGTTCACCCCGGACGCGCGCTGGCTGCTGCGCCGCCCGCACGGGGCGGTGCTGCTGCTGGTCGGACTCGCCGGACTGGCGCCGAACCTGGCCTGGAACCTCGCCAACGACTGGGCGACGGTGGGGCACACGGCGGAGAACGCCAACTGGGGCGGGCCGCTGCTGCGCCCGGACCGCGGGCTGGAATTCTTTGCCGCTCAGTTCGGCGTGTTCGGGCCGGTGCTGTTCGCCGTGCTGCTGGCGCTGGCCTGGGGGTGGGCGCGCGGACGGGTTTCGCCGCAGATTCGGCTGGCGCTGGTCTTCGCGCTGCCGATCCTGGCGCTGATCACGGCGCAGGCCTTCCTGTCGCGGGCGCACGCCAACTGGGCGGCGACCGCTTATGTCGCGGGCTCGCTGGCGGTGATGCTGGCGCTCTCGGCGCCGCGGTTCCGGGCCTGGCTCGCCGCCTCCTTCGCGCTGCACGGCGTGACACTGGCCGGGCTCTACCTGGCGGTGGTGCTGGCCGACGTGGCGCCGTGGCCGGAAGGCCGCGACCCGTTCGCCCGGCTGCGCGGCTGGGCGGCGGCGGCATCCGCGCTGGAAGAGGCAGCGGGAGGGGCGGACGGCCGGCTGGTGATCGCCGACGACCGGATGGTTCTGGCCTCGCTGATCCACGCGGCGCGCGACACCGGGCTCCGCTTCGCCGCCTGGGACGCCGACGGCGCGCCCGGCAATCATTACGAACTGACGATCCCCTACGACACCGCCACCACCCCGCCGGCCCTGCTGGTCAGCGTCTATCCGGAAACGGTGGATGCCCTGCCGGCGGCCTGGCCGGTGGGCGAACGGCAGGACCTGTCATTGCCGGTGGGCGCGGGCATGACGCGCACGCTGTACCTGTGGCGGGTGAACTGACGGCGCGGTTGAACCATCCACCGCCTTTTCCGACGCTCGATTCCGGCCTATGCTCATAAAATAAGCGGCACGATCGCCGGGGAACGGCGGGCGGCCGCGAAACGACGGTGGCCGTGCCGATGGCCCACGCTCCGCGCGCGACTGGTCCTGCAGCCGGTTCGGCCGGCGGTCGCGTGCTGCGGACCGACGCGGACTTCGCCGCCATCGATCCCCGGTACCGCCTGCTCTACGACCTGCTGCAGGCGAAGGCGCCGCCGGGCAGGCTGCCGGGGCGACGGCATTTCGACCCGGTGGAGGTGCCGCGCCTGCTCAGCTGCCTCAACCTGGTGGAAGTGCTGCGGGACGAGGTGGATCTGCACTTCCGCTACCGCCTGCACGGTACCCGCCAGACCGACCTGGCCGGCCGCGACATCACCGGCCTGACGGTCGAGGAGGCGGTGAATCCGCCGTTCATCGAACGCATCAACGGCAACATGCGGCTGACCTGTCAGTCCCGGCGGCCGGTCTACGACCGCTTCCCGATGCCCCATCCGGAGCGCGAGAGCATCGACAGCGAGCGGGTCTATTATCCGCTGGCCGCCGACGGCGAGACCGTCGACATGCTGCTGATCCTCAACGGCTATCCCGGCAGCCCCGGCGGCTGAGCCAGGGTCGGAACCCATTAGTCTCCGAGCCCCCAGCAATGGCCGCTTTGAGCCGCCCTCAGCTGACCTTGCGGGCCGGCAGCGTCATGGCGATGACGGCCGCGACGACGCAGCCCAGACCGATCCAAGCCGACAAGGTCAGCCTTTCCCCGAGGAACAGAACGCCGATAGCCACGCCGACAGGAACCCGCAAATAGGCTTGTGCGGTGGTTCCGACAGAACCGAGCGTCTGCACCAGCCGGAAGTAGATCACGAAGGCAAGGGCCGTCGAAAAGACCGACAGGGCCAGCAATGCCATGACGGAAGCGGGTGCCGGCGCGAGCGTCCATGGCTGATCGACCGCAAGGCTCACCGGCAGAAGAATGACCACCCCACAGATCAGCGATCCCGCTGCCGGCAGCATCGGGTCGAGCCCCTTGAAGCTCTTCCCGAAGATCGCAGCCCCGGCGTAGCAGATCGTCGCCGCGACAATGGCGAGTTGTGCCCAGAGTTCTCGCCCCAGTCCACCCAAGGCCTGGACCCCGACGATCAGGCAGATGCCGGCCAGCCCGATACTGACCCCGAACAGCTTGCGCCCTGTCACCGCTTCGTGCCGCGTGATGAGGACGGTCAGCAGGAAGACGAAGATCGGGGACGTCGAGTTCAGGATGGTCGCCAGACCGGCATCGGTTGTCTGCTGCGCCCATGCGATCAGGGTGAAGGGCACCACGCTGTTCAGGCAGGCCTGGACCATGAATCGCGCCCATGTCTGCCGATCACGCGGGAGCCGCAGGCCCCGCCAGCGGATGATCGCCACGAGGATCGTTCCTGCGATCAGCGTCCGAGCCGCGATCAGCGAGACGGGCGGGATCGTCTCCACGCCGATCTTGATGAAGCTGTAGGATGCTCCCCACAGCGTCGACAGGGCCAGCAGCAGCGCCAGTTCCGCAGCCATGGTTGTCTTGCCGGCCATGTTCCGCCCTCGGGTCTTGCGTCCGATGGCACGGTTGTAGCGGCTTCGGGACTGGGAATGCTTCGACCCCGGCCGAAGCGTTGCCACCGACGGCGGGACGGCGGAATGCTGGCTTTCGATGAATTTTCCGGTTCTGCCGTACGCAGCTACTTCGATCGGCGACCAGGGCTACGACAGCGATGCAGCTGCCCTTAGAACCGCTCCGACAGCCAGATCGCGGCGCGGGAGCCGGCCTTGACCAGGCCGCTCATCAGCGGATAGGCGGGGGCCTGGGTAGCACCGTGTTCGAGCCCGGTGTCGCGGTGCTCTGCCTCCTCGGCCTGGAACCGCTCCACCACCTGCCGCAGTGCCGGCTCGTCGTCGCCGAGTGCCCGGGCCTGACGGGCATAGTGCTCCTCGATCACCTCCTCGACCGCGACGGTCACCGCCATCGCCGCCCGGGTGCCGAGCATGGCGCTGGCCGCGCCCAGCGCATAGCCGGCCACGTGCCAGACCGGATGCAGCACGGTCGGGCGGACCCGGCGCTCGACAATCAGCCGGTCGAAGGTCTTCAGGTGCTCCGCTTCCTGGGACCACATCTCGCGGATGGTCTCGCCGACCGGCGAGCGGCCCAGCACCGCCAGCTGGCCCTCGTAGATCCGCCGGGCGCCGTATTCGCCGGCGTGGTCGACCCGGATGATGCGCGCCACCAACTCCTCGCGCGACAAATCGCCGGGCAGCGGGCCTGGCCGGGGCGGGGGGTCGCGTTCGGGCGCGCGAGTCATCGGCGTCTCCACAGCCGGGAGCCGGCGGCCAGACAGAACAGGGTCAGCGCGCCGGCGATCAGGGCATTGTAGCCGGCCATCGAGATGCCGGCGAGCGACCAGGGAATCTCGTCGCAACGCACCACCGGCGCGGCTTCCAGCGCGGCGCGCAGCTCCTCGATCGTAGTCGCCTCGAAGCCGACGCTGCCGCTGCAGCTGTCCGGGCCCGGCCACCAGCCGTATTCGATGCCGGCGTGGTAGGCGCCGATGGCGGCTGTGACGGCGAAGCCGATCGCCGCCAGCCAGATCGGCAGCGCCCGGAGCCGGCCGTGCAGCGGCAGTGCGACCAGCCCGAGCAGCAAGGTCGCGACATAGGGGTAGCGCTGCAGGTGGCAGAGCGGACAGGGCGGATAGCCGCCGAGGTACTGAAAGCCCAGCGCAGCCAGCAGCATGCCGGCGCTGGCCAAAACCACGACGACGGCGAAGAAGCGGCCGCGATGGCCGGTCGCTGCATTCATCGCCGCGATCCGGGGGCGGACGCAGGGCGCGCTTGCCGGCGCGGCCGGTTCGGCCCTATCTCAGCTGTCGCGCCCGTGCCCGTCTGCATCGGAGACCGGTCCTTGCCCTATCTGTTGTCGTTCGTCCTGATGGGCGTGCTCGCCGTGATTCTGGTCAGCTGCCTCACGCTGTAACCTGTTGCCCCCGATCCTGTTCCACCGCAAATGCGGCGCGCAGGTCAGACCGCCAGCGCAGCGCGGTAGACGTCGAGAAGGGCTTCCATTTCCTGCCGGTCGCTGGGGTCCATCTTCCGCAGCCGGACGATCTGGCGCATGATCTTCGGGTCGAACCCATTGCCCTTCGCCTCGGCATAGACGTCGCGAAGGTCGGCGCCCAGCCCCGCCTTCTCCTCCTCCAGCCGCTCGATCCGCTCGATGTAGCTGCGTAGCTGCTCGGCCGCGATCCCGCCGACGTCCGTCATCGCCCAACTCCAGTCCTGCTGTCCCCGAGGCTGCCGCCGCGTCCGGACTCAGGTGCCGGGCCGGCAGCGGCGCGGACGTTACCCGCCGGCCGCCCGGCGGCGCAAGCGCCGATCCGACCGCGCCGGGCGCCGCCAGCCCCGGCGCCTGCGGTCAATGGGCGCGGGCCTGCTGCTCGTCGAAGGCGGCCTTCTGCTCGGCGGAGGCCGCCTTCTGGTGGCGCTCCTTCCATTCGGCATAAGGCATGCCGTAGATCTTCTCGCGCGCCTGCTCGTAATCGATGTCGAGACCCTTCTCGGTCGCCGCCGCGACATACCATTTCGACAGGCAGTTGCGGCAGAAGCCGGCGAGGTTCATCAGGTCGATGTTCTGCACGTCCGGCTGGGAGCGCAGATGCTCGACCAGCCGGCGGAACGCGGCGGCCTCGAGCTCGGTCTGTGTCTTCTGGTCGAGATCGGTCATGGCGATCCTCCTGCTATCGGGCTGATGTGGGGTCATCGGGACCGGTCCGTCAAGCCGGGGTGGCGCGCGTTCGACAAGCCTCTCGCCCCGGATTTCTGTTTCATGATAGCGTTCCGCCCGCAAAATCACGCATGCGGCCGTGAGCCTTGGCTGCGACTCGCCGACGAAATGGGGAACGACAAGCCGATGAGCACGACCCGCCGCGCCACTGCCCTCCGCCTCGCCGCCGCCGCCGCCACCGCGGCCGTTCTTGCCGGCTGCCTGCCGATCATGGTCGACCGCGACGGCAACTGGCGCGAGCCCCAGGCCGCAGGCCCGGCCTTCGGCTCCGCCACCCAGCCACGGGCCGCCGTGATTCCGACCGCCGACGAGGCCGCGGCGGAAGCGGGAGGCGACATGCCGGCCGAGGCGCCCGCCGAGGAGAGCGCGGAGTAGCCTGCCCTCAGGCCGGCGGCTGGCAGGCCGGCGGCTGGGTTTCGGCGATCAGCCAGTCGACGACGCTGCGCAGCGCTTCCGGCGTGCCGGCGCCGGCGTCGCGGGCCTGCTCGAAGATCCGGCGCTGGTTGTGGGCGCTGGTCCCGCGGGCGAGGATGGTGCGGGCGTGCTCGATGTCCGACACGCAGCCGAGCGTCTCGGCCTCGGGACGGACCAGCGCGATGATTTCGTCCAGCAGCTCGCCATAGGGTACGATGGTGCCGCGGCCGAAGTCGATCAGGCCCTGGTCATTGCCGTAGCGCTGGGCGCGCCAGCGGTTCTCGGCCACCAGCATGTTGGCGTAGGTCCGCCAGCGCTGGTTGCCGCGGCGCAGCCGGACCAGCATGCCGACCAGGCAGACATAGAGTGCGGCGATGCAGATCGCGTCGTCGAGTCGGGTGCAGACGTCGCAGATCCGCATCTCCAGGGTGGGGAACCGGGCGCTGGGGCGCACGTCCCACCAGATCTTGGTCGAATCCTCGATGATGCCGGCGTCGACCAGCAGCTTCACGTGGCGCTGGTACTCGCCATAGGACTCGAACCGCTCGGGCAGGCCGGTGCGCGGCATCTCGTCGAACACGCTGACCCGGTAGGACATCAGCCCGGTGTCGAGCCCCTCCCAGAACGGCGAGGAGGTGGAGAGCGCCAGCAGGTGCGGCAGGAAGTAGGCGATCTGGTTGCCGAGATCGATGCGCAGGTCCTCGTCCTCGACTCCGATGTGGACGTGCATGCCGCAGATCAGCAGCCGCAGCGCCGGGCGGCCGATATCCTCGGCGATCGCCTTGTAGCGCGCTTTGTCGGTATGGCGCTGGCTGGTCCAGTGGGCGAAGGGGTGGGTGGAGGCGGCGATGATGGCGGCGTCGAACTCGGCCGCAACCGCACCGACGCAGGCGCGCAGGTCGCGCAGGGCGTCGCGCGCTTCGCCGATCGAGCGGCAGACCGGGGTGCCGACCTCGATCTGCGAGCGGAGGAACTCGGGCGTGACCCGGTTGGCCAGCTGCTTCTCGCAGGCGGCGAACAGCTCCGGCGGCGGGTCGGCGAGCAGGTCGCGGCTGGCGCGGTCGACCAGCAGGTACTCCTCCTCGATGCCCATGGTGAAGCCCTGGTCGGCCAAATCGGTTCTCCCTTCCCCGCGCTCAGATCCCCAGCGACCGCAGGATCGGGTCCAGCGTGCGCGCGACCAGACCGGCCCAGCGCCGCGGTCCGTCCTCGGCCGCGAGGTGGTCCTGGCGGACCTCCAGCAGCGCGTTCGGCATGCCGCGGGGCTCGGCATGGGTCTCGATGGTGTAGCCATAGCGATCATGCGCCGAATAGGGCTCGTTGTCGCCGATCCGAAGGCCCGGCTCCAGGCGCAGCGCCGCCATCAGCGGCAGCGGGATCCGGCCGTCGTCGGTCCACAGCACGCCGGCGTCCCAGGGCCGCTCGGCGCCGTCGCGCATCGAGGGGGTGAAGCTGTGCACCGAGAACAGCGCGACCAGGCGGGCGCGCGCGGCCATCGCATCGAGCATGCGCGCCACCGCCCGGTGATAGGGCGCATGGCAGGCGCCGATCCGGCCGGCGCGGGCGGCTTCGTCCAGGTCGCGGTTGCCGGGCACGACCACGCCGTCGCTGATCAGCGGCATCGCGGTCGGGTCGTCGGGGGCGCGGTTGCAATCGACCACCAGCCGGGAATAGCCGCTGAGCACCGCCGGCGCGTCGAGCGCAATGGCCAGCAGGCGCGTCACAGCCGCCGCCCCGGGGTCCCAGGCGATGTGGCCGCCGCGCTGCTCCGGGGTCAGGCCGAGCGCGTCAAGCCGCCGCGGGATCGTGTTGGTCGCGTGGTCGCAGACGATCAGCAGCGAGCGGCGGCCTTCGGGGTTGACCAGGCTGAACGGCGGCGGGTCGTGCGGGCCGAGCAGGGCGGGCGCCGCAGGCTGGTCCCGGTCCGGTTCGCGCGGCTGCCTCTGGTCCATGGCACCGGTTCTAGGGCGAACGCGGGAAACGGGCAACTGCCCGCCGCACTTGCCAGTGGCACTGGCCCGCACCTACAACGGGCGCAACAACCAACGGGACGGACGCGATGCCCAGACTCGCCGCCAATCTCTCGATGCTGTTCAACGAGCACGATTTCCTCGACCGGTTCGCCGCGGCGGCGAAGGCCGGTTTCCGGGGCGTCGAGTTCCTCTTCCCCTATGCCTGGCCGGCCGAGCAGCTGGCCGAGCGGCTGCACGAGAACGGGCTGTCCCAGGCGCTGTTCAACATGCCGCCGGGGGACTGGGACGCCGGCGACCGCGGCATGGGCTGCATCGCCGAGCGGCACGGCGAGTTTCAGGACGGGGTGGAGCAGGCGATCGCCTATGCCGGCGCGCTGGGCTGCCCGACCATCCACGCCATGGCCGGCATCGCGCCGGTCGGCGTTGCCCGCGAGGCGCTGACCGAAACCTATGTCGAGAACCTGAAGTTCGCCGCCGCGCGCTGCGCCGAGGCCGGGCTTACGGTGGTGATCGAGCCGATCAACAGCCGCGACATGCCGGGCTTCTTCCTCAACACCTCTGCCCAGGGGCTGGACATCCTTGCCCGGGTCGGGGTGGCCAACGCCAAGCTGCAATACGACATCTACCACATGCAGGTCATGGAGGGCGACCTGGCGCCGACCATCGCGGAGGCCTTGCCGATGATCGGCCACATGCAGCTCGCCGACACTCCCGGCCGGCACGAGCCGGGCAGCGGCGAGATCAACTATCAGTTCCTGCTGCCGGAGATCGACCGGCTCGGCTATTCCGGCTGGATCGGCTGCGAATACCGGCCTGCGGGGGAGACGGTCGCCGGGCTGGGCTGGGCGAAGCGCTGGCTGCAGTGAAGCCTGCGACCGGGATGACCGCGGAGCAGGCCCTGCTGCGCCGGATGTTCGCCGCCGCGGTCGCCGCGGCCGATCCGCTGGCCTGCGTGCCGCCGCAGCTGCCGCCGCCGCCGCCGGGCCGGGTGATCGTGCTCGGCGCCGGCAAGGCGTCGGCGGTGATGGCGCAGGCAGTCGAGGCAGCCTGGCCGGACCGGCCGCTGGAGGGCCTTGTCGTTACCCGCTACGGCCACGGCGCGCCGTGCGCCCGGATCGAGATCGTCGAGGCGGCGCATCCGGTTCCGGACGCGGCCGGGCGCGACGCCGCGGCCCGGATCCTGACGCTGGCCCGCAGCGCCGGGCCGGATGATCTGGTGCTCTGCCTGATCTCCGGCGGCGGCTCGGCGCTGCTGACCCTGCCGGCGGACGGCGTGTCGCTAGCCGACAAGCAGGCGCTGAATGCGGTCCTGCTGGCCAGCGGGGCGGCGATCGGCGAGATGAATGTGGTGCGCAAGCACGTCTCGGCGATCAAGGGCGGCCGGCTGGCAGCGGCGGCCGCCCCGGCGCAGGTGCTGACGTTGGCGATTTCCGACGTGCCCGGCGACGACCCGGCGGTGATCGCCTCCGGCCCCACCGTGCCCGACCCGAGCACGCTGGCGCAGGCGCGCGCGATTCTGGACAGGTTCCGGATCGTGCCGCCGGCGACGATCGCCGCGGCTCTGGCCGACCCGGCCAACGAGACTCCGAAACCGGACGACCCGGCCTTCGCCCGGGCCGAGACCCGGATCGTCGCCACCCCGGCGCGCTCGCTGGCCGCTGCCGCCGAGGTCGCGCGGGCAGCAGGGATCGCGCCCTGGGTGCTGAGCGACTGCATCGAGGGCGAATCGCGCACGGTGGCCGGCGTGCTGGCGGCGATCGCGCGGGGGCTGGGAACCGCCGGACCGCTGCGGTTGCCCTGCGTCCTGCTGTCGGGCGGCGAGACCACGGTCACGCTGGGCGCCGGCGACGGCGACGCCAAGGGCGGCCGCGCCTCGGAGTTCGCGCTGGCGCTGGCGCTGGCGCTGGACGGCGACCCGCGGATCCATGCGCTCGCCGCCGACACCGATGGGATCGACGGCAGCGGGCCGCATGCGGGCGCGGCGGTGGCGCCGGACACGCTGGCCCGGCTGCGCGCCGGCGGGCTGGACGCCCGGTCCTTGCTTGCCGCGCACCAGTCCTATAGCGCGTTCGAGGCTCTTGACGACCTGGTGGTTACCGGGCCGACGCGCACCAACGTCAACGATTTTCGCGCGATCCTGGTTTTAGCGGCTTAACCGCCCGCCGGTTTGGCGGCATGGTGGAGCCGGGCCGGGCCCGCAGCCAGCACAGAGGACGCCGGGAGGCACCATGCGACGACGCCGCTGCGCAAAAATCATCGCGACCCTGGGTCCGGCGAGTGCCGACCCTGCCGTCATCACCGCCCTGTTCGAGGCGGGGGTGGACGTGTTCCGGCTCAATTTCAGCCATGGCTCGCACGAGGACCATCGGGCGCGCCTGGAGATGATCCGCCGGATCGAGGCCGACACCGGCCGGCCGATCGCGATCATGGCCGACATGCAGGGCCCGAAGCTGCGGATCGGCACCTTCAAGGACGGTCCGATCCGGCTCGAGCCAGGCGACCAGTTCCGGCTCGACCTGGACAAGGCCCCCGGCGACCAGAAACGCGCGCCGCTGCCCCATCCGGAGATCCTGCAGGCGCTGGAGCCCGGCACGGACCTGCTGCTCGACGACGGCCGGCTGCGGCTGCGGGTGACGCGGGCGGACCCGAGCTTCGCCGAGACCGAGGTGATCACCGGCGGGCCGCTGTCGGAACGCAAGGGCGTCAACGTGCCCAACGTGGTGGTGCCGCTGTCGGCGCTGACGCCCAAGGACCGCACCGACCTGGAATATGCCCTGCAGATCGAGGTCGACTGGATCGCGCTCTCCTTCGTGCAGACCCCGGACGACGTGGCCGAGGCCCGCAAGCTGATCGGCGGCAAGGCCGGCGTGCTGGTCAAGCTGGAGAAGCCGGCGGCGATCGACCGCCTGGACGAGATCGTCGAGCTGGCCGACGCGGTGATGGTGGCCCGCGGCGACCTGGGCGTGGAGATGCCGCCCGAGGACGTGCCGAGCATCCAGAAGCGGATCGTGCGCTGCTGCCGCGACGCCGGCAAGCCGGTGGTGGTAGCCACCCAGATGTTGGACTCGATGGTGAACGCGCCCTCGCCGACCCGGGCCGAGGCGTCCGACGTCGCCACCGCGGTCTATGACGGCGCCGACGCGGTAATGCTGTCGGCGGAGACGGCAGCCGGCAAATACCCGCTGGAATCGGTGGAGATGATGAGCCGGATCATCCGGCGCACCGAGGGAGACGCCCAGTACCGGATGCTGATGCAGGCGGCCCATCCGGATCCGGACCGCACCGCGGCCGACGCGATCACGGCAGCGGCCGCCCAGGTCGCCGAAACCATCGGCGCCAAGTGCATCGTCACCTACACCACGTCGGGCTCGACCACATTGAGGGCGGCGCGCGAACGGCCGGGCGCGCCGATCCTGTGCCTGACCAGCAGCCTGCACACCGCGCGCCGGCTGGCGATCGTCTGGGGCGTGCACTGCAACCATACCGAGGACGTCGCGAATTTCACCGACATGGTCGCCAAGGCCTGCCTGATGGCGGTGAGGGACGATTTCGCGGTCAAGGGCGAGCGGCTGGTCATCACCGCCGGCGTGCCCTTCGGCACCCCGGGTGCCACCAACGTGCTGCGCATCGCCTGGGTCGAATAGCGCTTACTCCGCCGCGCCGATGGCGCCGAGCGGGACCCTGCCGGTAACCGGCGGCGCGCAGCCGCCGCGGGCGGCCATCCGCACGAGGAACTCAAGTAGCAGCGCATCGGTCTCGCGATGCAGCGCCGGGTCGCGCAGGATGTCGTAGCCGCGCAGGCGAAGGTTGCGGATCATCTGCCAGACCTCGGACAAATGGCTGGTGATCGCCTCGTTCGTGGGCTCCAGATGCATCTGGTTGTCCGGGGTCACGATCACGCCCAGGTCGGCCAAGGAAAAACCGACGTGCCGCACCTCGTCGTCCTTGCCGTCCCATTGGTGGAAGGCATCGAACACCTTGAGGTCGACCGCCGACCCGCCGCGCCGGAGGTCGTCGCAAATCAGCCGGGTCCGTTCCAGGGACACGTTCTCGTCGCGGGCACCGACCATCACCAGCATCGGCGCGCCGGTGGTTACCGGGTCGGCCAGCCGCGGGATGCTGCAGCCGTAGTAGGACGCGTGGCCGGCAAAGCCCAGGCTGCTTTTCCCGATGAAGGCGGCACGCACCTGCTCATAGCCGGCGAGCACGCTGGACATGCCGCCCCAGGAGAAGCCGATGACCGCGATCGCATCCGGGTTCACCGCCGGATGCTCCGCCAGGAACCGCAGGGCGGCGAAGGCGTCTGCCAGCAGCGACCAGGTGCTGATCCGCAGCGCCTTCCAGAAGTCGGGCGCGTCGGCCATGCCGCGGGCGCCGAAGCTGTCGACGGCGAGCGCGGCGAAGCCGGCCTCGGCCAGCTTGAGTCCGTAGGTCAGCTCGCGCTCTGGCTTCAGCCCGCCGAGGCCCTGCACGATGACCACGCCCGGCAGGTTGCGCCGCGGGCCATCGGGCAGGAACAGGGCCCCTTGCGTCGGGATCGCCGCCTCAGCCGCCGCGGCGCCGTCCAGCGGCGCGACATCCGCCAGCAGCGACGGGCTCTGGCTGCTGAACTGCACCCTCTGCGGCTGAGCCACCTGGCCTGCGACGACGATACGCTCCGGTATGCTGGTCATGGACATGCCTCATTCCGTTCTGCTGCCGGCCGGGCGGACCCCGCCCCGCTCCGTCAGGGCTCGCAGTGCTGCCATCGCATCGGCATCGGCGAGCACGCGCGGCACCTTGTTCTGGGCGCCAAGGCGGCCGCGCACCTTCATCCAGCCCGCGAAGGCCCCCGGCGGCGCCACCAGGATCTCCGGCGGTCCCATCTGCAGGTCGCCGGCGCGGTGGGCGGCGTAGTCGGCGTTGAGCTCGCAGAGTGCGGCGTCGAGGCTGCGGCCGAAGGCGGCGGCCCGCTCCTCCCCGATCTCGCCGGTCCGGCCGACGGCGAATTCGACCACGAACAGGTGGCGACCGCGGCGCTCCTCGCCGGTGGGGAAGACCGGCCCGACCGTGAAGTCGACGACGTCGGCGCCGATGGACGCGGCGGCGACGGTCACCGCGCGGTCGATCTCTTCCTCGATCAGATGCTCCCCGAACGCGGAGAGCGAACTGGACACCCGGCCGGTGACCAGGATCCGCGGCGGATCGAGCTCGACGAAGCGCACCGTGTCCCCCACCACATAGCCCCAGAGGCCGGCGGGCGTGCTTACCACCACCGCGTAATTGACGCCGGTCTCGACCGAGCCGAGCCCGGCGCGGTGCGGCGCGACAGAATCCAGGTCTTCCACCGGTACGAACTCCAGGAACAGGCCGCCGTCGACCTGCAGCCGCAGCCCCTCGCCGACTCCGCGGTCGGCCACGGCCAAGAAACCCTCGCTGGCCGGATAGACCTCGCGCAGGTCTATGTCGGTGCCGGCGACCAGGGCCTCGAACTGTGCCCGATAGGGGGCGAAGTTGACGCCGCCGTAGACGATCAGTTCCAGGGCCGGGTAGCAGCCGGGCAGGTCGGCCGGCCGAAGGGCCATCACGTCCTGCAGGAACAGCAAGAGCCAGCTTGCGGTTCCGCCGAGTATGCGGATGTCGTGCTGGAGGGACAGCGGGCCGAGGATCGCCATCTTGCGCTCCCAGTCGGCGATGCGCGCCAGCGCCGGCGGCGGAAACATGAAGGCGCGCGCCCAGAGCGGCGCCTGCTGCGCCGCGATCCCGCTGATGTCGCCGGCCCGGATGCCCGGCGCCAGCTCCTCCAGGTCGGTGCTGCCGCCGAGCATGAAGCTCTGGCCGCCGAGCACCCGGCTGCGCGGTCGGTCGCGCAGGTGGAAGGCCAGCATGTCGAGCACCGCCCGGCGGTAGCCGGCCATGATCTCGCTCGTGACCGGCACGTACTTGCTGTCGCCCGAGCTGGTGCCGGAAGTCTTGGCGAAATAGCGGACGGTGCCGGGCCAGGTGACGTTGTCGAGCCGCGGGAACTCCGGCTGCCAGTAGGCGCTCCAGAAATCCTCGTAGCGGCGCAGCGGCACCCGCCGCCGGAAACCATCCAGGTCGCGGATGGCGGCAAAGCCGTGATCCCTGCCGAAGCGGGTATCGGCGGCGCGGCGCAGCATCCGCTCGAGCTGGCGCCACTGGATGGCCGCCGCGTCCTGGCGCTCCAGCACCGACAGCCGGCGCCGCGACAGCATGCGCAGGATCGGGGTTGCGTCGATCACGCCGTCAGCTCCCCCTGGGACCGGGCCGGGGCCCCGGGGAGGAGGACCGTCTCGTGCCGGAACTCGGCGCGCGCGGTTTCCGGCGACAGCGGCAGCCGGCAATACGCACCCCGCTGGAACATCTCGAACTGGTCGGCGAAGGTGGTGCTGCCAAACCAGCCGTCCTGGCCGCCTAGCAGCACCACCTCGTTCCGGTCCGGGTCCGACATATCGGCGACGAAGCGGGCATTGGCGCCGAACCCGACGCTGTGCCGGCCGGTGGAATGGCCGTGCGCCGTCTTCATCAGGGTCTCGTTGGTCCCGGCTACGGGCCGGTCGGCGAACAGGTAGCGGCGGCCGATCAGCGGCAGCCTGGCCAGCGGATGCGCCAGCCTGAGCCGGTGGATGTCGCCCCAGCAGCGGTGGGCGGCGAAGGTGTCGGCTGCCAGGGCCGCCGCCTCGTCGGCAGCGGCGCGGACATGGTCGCGCGGGAGCTGCGCGATGTCCTCGCGCAGCAATTGCCAGGGCTGCAGGCTGGCGCGATAGAGCGCCATGCCGTCCTCGCCGTGCAGGCGGTGCAGGAAATGCGCGAACAGGAGTTCGAAGGCGAGCGCGCCGGCCGACTCAGCCCCGTGTGTCCCGTCCCAGTCGCGCAGCGTTGCCAGTAGCCGCTCGACCCTGCCCGGATCGGGTGCCGCCGCGGCCGCCCCGTCGGCCGCCGCCAGCAGCAGATCGCGCATCGCCGGCGCCGAGGGCATCGCCACGTCCCGGTGCAGCGCCTTGAGGTCGTCCAGCGTGACGGCGGGGTTGGACGACAGCACGTCGCGCAGCCGGGTCACCCGCTCCTCCGGCGAGAAGAAGAACCCGACCGGCACCTCTGTGGGATCCCGCGGCCGATCGTTGGCCGAGGCGACAAAGCCCTCCGGCGGATCGTAGGTCCGGGGCAGGTCGCGCGCGCCGATGATCGCGTCCCAGTTGCTCAGCGCCAGCGGATGGGCCGCGAGGTCGGCCGGCATGCCCGGCGGGCGCCGGGGCAGGTGCGCCGCCATCGACTTGCCGACCCGGCCCTCGACGTCGGCAACCACGAAGTTGAGCGCCGGGGCGGCGTAGCCTTCCGTCGCCGCAACGAACGCCTCCCAGCCGGTGGCGCGCATCATGCCCAGCATCGCCGTCATCTCGTCGCTGGCCCGGTGGCCGATCCAGGTCAGCGCCAGGGTGCGCCGGGTATGCGACTTGACCAGGGCGGAGTCGGTGACGATCGGGCCGTGGTCGGTCTCGCGGATCCGCACCGTCCGCGGCCTGCCCCAGCGCACCGCGATCCGCACCGGCCGCTCGCGGATCTCGTCCGGGCCGTGCTCGACGACGTCGAACAGGTCGCTGCTGGCCGCGTGCAGGTTGGTGCCGCTCCAGGCGATGTGGCGGTTGCGGCCAAGCGCGATCACCGGCAGGCCGGGGATCATCAGGCCGACGACATTGTGACCGGGCGAGGCCATCCCGGCGGCCAGCCAGTTGTTCGGCGCCATCACCGAGAGATGCGGATCGCTGGTGAGCAGCGCGCCGCCGGAGGCGCTGCGGGTCGCCGAGACCGCCGCCGCATTGCTGCCGCCGCGCCCGAGCGAGCCCCACAGCATGTCGATCGCCGCGGCGCCGACGCCCGACCCGGCGAGGCTGGGCACGGGCGCGGCCTGGGCGTCGACGATGCGCGACCACAAGTCAGTCCAGTCGGGCCGGTCCTGCAGCGACAGCAGCCGGTGCCAGACCCGCCAGGAGAAATCGATCGCCGCCAGCCGGCCGAGGGCGAGCACGTCCTCGACCCGCCACGGCTCGGACCGCAGGCCGAACAGGACGAACTCCTCGGGGCGCCTGGTCGCGGCGATGGTCGCGTTGACGCCGTCGGTGAACCGGCCGACCCAGTCCCGGGTCGCCGGCGGCATCATCTCCAGGATCTCGGGCACGGTCCGCGGGAAGTCGACGATGCGCAGCACATGGTCGAGCTCGAAAGCCACCGCGCCGAGCACCTCCGACAGCCGGCCGTAGGCGATGCGGCGCATGATCTCCATCTGGGCCAGCCGCAGATGGGCGTGGACCACGCCCAGCGCCACCGCCAGGTCGGCATCGTGCTCGGCGACGATGAACGGGATCTGCCGGTCGTTCCAGTGGATCCGCACCGGGCGATGCAGCGGGAGGCCCTGGCGCGGCAGCGTGGCCAGCCGATCGGCGAGCGTGCAGGGCCTGCGGCGGTGCAGGGCGGCGAACGCCCCGATGCGGGCGGCCAGGCGGGTCAGTCCATAGAGCTTGCCGACACGTCCCATCCGCCGATCCGGTTCATCGCTTCCAATCCGCCGATACACGCATTCCGCCCCGATGCGGGGCGGCTGTCCAGCGTGCGGTTCCGAGACAAACCCGACGTTCGCGGGCCCGTTCCCGCGGCGCACGCCCTCAGTCCGCCGGCATCGCCTCGCGCGGGACGATCGCGCCCGGGTGCTGGATGACGGCCGCGGCGACCCGGTGGCCGGAGCGGGCGGCTTCGATCAGCGACTGGCCCAGCAGGCGTGCGACCAGGAAGGCGGCGTTGAAGCTGTCCCCCGCGGCGGTGGTGTCGACCGGCTGCTCGACCGTCTCGGGCGGGACCTCGGCGATATCGCCCTCGCCGGCGACCAGGCAGGGCGCCTTGTCCCGCTTGACCACCACCTCACGGACGCCCAGCGCGCACAGCCGCGCGACGGTGGCCTGCGCGTCCGCATCGCCGTGCAGCATCCGCTCGTCGTCGTGGGTCGGCAGCCCGATGTCGCTGCGCCGCCAGGCCTCGTCGATCGCCGCCCGGGCCGCTGCCTTGTCCGGCCAGCCGCGCGGGCGGTAGTTGGAATCGAAGGCGACCAGACCGCCCCGCTCCCGGACCCGATCCAGCAGCGCGAACAGACGCGCGCGCGACTCGGGGTCGTAGATCGAGAGCGTGATGCCCGACAGGTAGACCAGGTCGTAGCCGGCCAACGCCTCGGTGGCCGCATCGATCTCCGGCGCCCGGAACAGGTCGCGGGCGGCCGCGGCCGAGCGCCAGTAGTGGAAGGTGCGCTCGCCTTCCGCGTCGGTGCGGATCATGTACAGGCCGGGCAGGCGGCCGGGCAGGCGAGCGACCATGTCGGTGCCGACCCCTTCCGCCTGCCAGCCGGCCAGCATCTGGTCGGAATAGGGGTCGTCGCCGAGCGCGGTGACGTAGTCGACCCTGGCCGGACGCGGGCTGAGCGCCAGCCGCCGCGCGGCGTAGACGGCTGTGTTGAGCGTGTCGCCGCCAAATCGCAGGTCGAGAGTCTGCGCGTCGCGGGCCGTCAGTTCGATCATGCATTCGCCGATGCTGGCGAGCTTGAGCGGTGCAGTGGCCATGCGGGATCCGATGTCTTGCGGACCGCGCGCGATGCGCGGCCCCTGGTTATGCTCTGCTGCTCTCTTGAACGGGCGGCAGAGCTTAGGCAGTTTGTCGGGCCCTGTCAGGCCAAAGCTCCGGCTGCCCGAGGGTCCGCAAGGAAGAACCTATGACCGAAGTCCGCGCCGTCGACCTGGTATTCCCGCGCGTCGCCAACCACTACGGCACCATGTTCGCCGGCGACGAACTGGCTGCGCTCGCCCGCATCGCCTTCATCGCCGGAACCCGCCATACCCGGGCGCGGCTGGTGCTGCGGGCGAGCGAGAACGTCACCTTCACCGCACCGGCGCCGCAGGGACGGATGATCGAGCTGATCGGGCGGGTGGTGGAGGTCAGCGGCTCCTCGGTCACCGTCGACGCCGAGCTGGTCGCCGAGGACCTCCTGACCGGGGAGCGCACGTCGTGCGCCGCCGGCCGTTTCGTGCTGGTCGCCGTGGATGCCGAGGGACGTGCGGTGCGCATGGCTGCCCCCGCGGAGTAGGGGATGGCGCTTCAGAATCGAAACGATTAGGGTGCCGCCTGAATTTGACTCTTGGAAGATGGGGATCGGGATGCGGCAGCTTGGGCTCGCCGTCGGGGACCGTTGCGTCCCCGCATGGGTGCGGCGATGAGCTGCGAACAGCCGGCCATCGGCGGCGCCGCACTCGCGCCGAGCGCCCCGGGCAGCGACCGGATCGCCGGCATCCTCTGGATGATGCTGGCGATGGCGTCCTATTCGTTCCTCGACGCGCAGACCAAGTACCTCAGCCAGACCCTGCCGGTGCTGCAAGTGGCCTGGGCCCGCTCCTTCGGCATGTTCGTGGTCGTCGGCCTGGTGCTGTGGCCGCGCCATGGACTCGCCATCTACCGAACCCGAAGGCCCCGCCTCCAGCTCCTGCGCGGGGTTATGGTGCTCGGCTCCGCCGCCACCTTCATCCTCGCGATCAGCTACGTCCCCCTCGCCGATGCCGCCGCCATCACCTTCGTCGGCCCGCTGCTGATCACCGCGCTGGGCGCGATCGTGCTGAAGGAAGGCACCGACGGACGGCACTGGATCATCCTGCTGATCGGGCTGGGCGGCACGATGGTGGTGATCCGACCCGGGCTCGGCGTATTCCAGCCGGAAGCGCTCATCGCGTTTGCCTCGGTCGGGATGTTCGTGTGCTTCCAGCTTGCCGCGCGCTCGCTGCGCGAGACGGACGACGTCCGCACCACCATCTCCTGGACCGCCCTGGTCGGCGCGGCGATCATGACCGTCGTCCTGCCCTTCGTCTGGGTGACGCCGGCGGACCCGCTGGTGATCCTGATGTTCTGCACCCTGGGAATCTGGGGCGGGCTCGGCGAGTACGCGATGATCAAGGCGATCTCCGTCGCCCCGATCGCGACGGTCGCGCCGTTCCAGTACACCATGATCCTGTGGGCCACGCTCTACGGCTTCGCCATGTTCGGCGACCTGCCGGACCTGTGGACGATCGTCGGCGCCGGCATCCTGATCGCGACCGGACTTTACAGCTTCTACCGCGAGCGGAGGTAGGCGGCCGTCAGCGGCTCCAGCGCCGCCACGTCACAGCCGAGCCAGCGGGCGAAGGCGGCCATCGCCTCGTCGGGTCCGGCTGCCGGAAGCGGCGGCGCCCGCTCGAGCCAAGCTGCGATCTTCGCCAGCGCGCGCCGCTCCGCGCAAAGTTCCAGTGCCTTGAGCTCGTCGCGCATCGGATCATGGTGATGAAGCGCCGCCTTCGTCCAGCGTCGCACTTGGCGCAGCGGCTGCACCACATTGTCGCGCCACGGCGCCACCGCCCGGTCCAGCGCATCGAGTTCCGCACCTTGCAGCAGCCCCGGCCCTTCGACGGCCGACCACAGCGCGGCAAGCAGCAGGGTCACGTCGGCGCCGGCCTCGTCCTGCAGCGCCAGGCAGGCCGCTGCGACGCCCGGTTCGGCGTAGATGTCGGTGCAGAACTCCCAGAGCGCGGCGTCGAGGGCGTCGGCGTTCACGAGTCCTCGACACCGACATAGATGCCGAGCCCGCGCGCCGTCTTCAGCAGGTCGCCATTCGGGTCGACCGCCTGGTAGCTGGCGATGGCGTCGGTGATCGGCACGTCGACGACGCAGCGGTTCTGCCAGGCGACCATGCGGTCGAACTTGCCGGCCGCGATCAGGTCGACCGCGCGCACCCCGAAGGCGCTGGCCATCAGCCGGTCGCTGGCGCTGGGCTGGCCGCCGCGCTGGACATGGCCGAGCACGGTGACCCGGGTCTCGGCGCCGGTCATCTCCGCGATCTGTGCGCCGAGATACTGGCCGACGCCGCCGTAGCGCACCTCGCCCTGGCTCTTGGTGGTGGTGAGCTTGTCGCCGCCGCCGGTCCGTGCGGATTCGGCGCAGACTACCAGCGCGAAGTTGCGGCCCTTGCGCCGGATCTCGCGGATGTGGTCGGCGATCCCCTCCAGGCTGTAGGGCAGCTCGGGGATGATGATGACGTCGGCGCCGCCGGCGATGCCGGCGCTGAGCGCGATGTGGCCCGCGTCCCGGCCCATCAGTTCCAGCACCATCACCCGGTCGTGGCTGGCCGCGGTCGGCTGCAGCCGGTCGAGCGCCTCGGTGGCGACGTCGACGGCGGTGGCGTAGCCGACCGAGACCTCGGTCAGCCCGACGTCGTTGTCGATGGTCTTCGGGATCGCGACCATGTTCCAGCCGCCGCGCTGGGCGAGGTGGCGCAGGATCTCCATCGAGCCGTCGCCGCCGATCACCACGATCGCGTCCAGCCCGAGTTCGCGGTAGCCGGCGGTGACCTCGTCGGCCCGGTCCTTGCGGGTGCCGTCGGGCATCGGATAGGCGAAGGGATCGCCCTTGTTGGTGGTGCCGAGGATGGTGCCGCCCATCCGCATAATCTGGCCGGTGAAGTCCGAGGAATACAGCCGCCGGTAGGCGACGGGGCGCTCCATCATGCCGCGGGTGCCCTGGATGATGCCCAGCACCTCCCAGCCATAGGTGTCGATGGCACGGGTGACCACGGCGCGGATCACCGCGTTCAGCCCGGCGCAGTCCCCGCCGCTGGTGAGGATTCCGATCCGCTTGCTCATTGCCGCCCCATACTCCCCTGCGCCAGGCGCGGGCCGCTCCGGCGTTGCATCGGCAGTGCCCTCACCCCTAGACTGACCGGGCGCTGAACCGTGATATGGCGTGCTGTCGGCCCGCCGCGCCGCACCCCGGCGAAACCGCGTCGCGGCACACCGCCTGGAGACATCGAGGCGATGCCCGACGAACCATTGCAGCCCGAAACCACGCCCGAAGAACGCTTGGCGCGCCTGCGGCAGGAACACCGCGACCTGGACGACTCCATCGCGCGTCTTAGCGAAGCCGGCCCGATCAATCAACTGGAAGTCCAGCGCCTGAAGCGGCGCAAGCTCTCGTTGCGCGACCAGATCGCCAGGCTGGAGAGCGGCCGCTACCCCGACATCATCGCCTGAGGTGCGGTCCGGCGAGCGCGATTGTGCCCGGCGTCACAGGCCTGTGACGCCGGGCACACCGCTTCGCGCGCAGATGTCCTACATGCAGTCTCGAGCATCGTCATGCTCCTCCCTCCGAACACCTTCGGCCGCCTGGTTCTCCAGGCGGCCTTTTTCTTTGGACACACCCCGGCTGCCCTCACAGCGGGCGATCGCGGTCACCTTCCGGTGAACTGTGTGCTGCGTCACACCGCCGCAAGACGGGGATGGGGCATCTTCAGGGCCAGCCCAAGGCCGGAGCCAGCAGCCCGCAGTCCCCATCTCCGGCCTTTCCGCCGCGGCCGCGATCGCCCCTCCGATCGTGCCTCCCCGCGGCGGCAGCAGCCCGGATCGCCGCCCCGCGATCCGGGCTCTTTTTTTGCTGCGCTTGCCAACCGCGCAGCAGCCCGTAGGCTCGCGCCACCATGGCCTCGCTGCGCTACCTCCTGATGCGTCTGGCTCTCGCCGTCCCGACCCTGTTCGGGGTGGCGGTGATCACCTTCATCGTGCTGCGGGTGGTGCCCGGCGACCCGATCGCGATGATGACGCCGCCTGGGGCGACGGCCGCCGACGTGGAACGCCTGCGCGCGCTCTACGGTCTCGACCGCGACATCGCCAGCCAGTTCGCGATCTGGCTGGGAGATGCGGTGCAGGGCGACTTCGGCACCTCGATCAGCCTGCGCGGCAATGTGCTCGGGCTGGTGATGGGCGCGCTGCCGGCGACGCTCGAGCTGTGTCTGATCGCGATGCTGATGGCCCTCGCCGCCGGCGGCGGGCTGGCGGTGCTCGGCGCCTATTGCCGCGGCCCGATCGAGGCGGCGATCGATGGCGCGGTCGCCGTGATCCAGGCGATCCCGGACTTCCTCTGGGGTCTGATGCTGATCCTCGCCACCGTGCTGCTGGCCGGCACCATCGACCTGCCGATCTCGATGCGGGTCGACCCGCGGCTGGAGCTGGACAACGCGACCCAGTTCCTGCTGATCGAGCATCTGCTGCGCGGCCGGTTCACGGTCGTCGGCGACTTGCTGGCCCATCTGCTGCTGCCGGCGGTGGCGCTGGCGCTGCCGCTGGTGGCGGTGATCGCCCGGGTGCTGAAGGGAGCGATCCTCGAGGCGATGGCCCAGGACTATGTGCTGCTGGCCCGGGTGAAGGGCCATTCGCGCCTGGCGATCATCGTCGGCCAGGCGCTGCGCAACGCACTGGTGCCCACGGTGACCCTGACCGGCGTCCAGTTCACCTTTCTGGTCGGCGGCACGGTGCTGATCGAGAAGATCTTCAGCTTTCCCGGCATCGGCGGGCTGGCGATCGACGCGGTGATCAACCGCGACCTGCCGCTGATCCAGGGCCTGGTGCTCACCTTCGCCGCGCTGTTCATCCTGGTGAACCTGGCCGTCGACCTCAGCTACGCGCTGCTCAACCCGCGGCTGCGCCATGGCTGAGGTGGCCTATGCCGAGCCGCGCCGCGCCAACCGGTCCCGACGGGTCCTCGCCCGCAGCCCGCGGGTGCTGCTCGGCGGGACCGTCCTGGCGGCGCTGCTGGTCTGCGCCGTCGCCGCGCCCTGGCTGGCGCCGCACAGCCCGATCGACCAGGACCTGCTCTATTCCTTCCTGCCGCCGTTCTGGGAGGATGGCGCCGACCCTCTCTACCTGCTGGGCACCGACAGCCTGGGGCGCGACATCCTCTCCCGCCTGATCCACGGCGCGCAGGTTGCGGCGATCGTCGCGGTGGTGGCCGCCAGCCTCGCCTGCCTGCTGGGCACAGCGCTCGGCCTGCTCGCCGGCTTCTACGGCGGCCGCGTCGACATGGCGATCTCACGGCTTGTCGACATCTGGATGGCCTTTCCGCCGGTGCTGCTGTCCGTGGTGCTGGTGGCGGTGATCGGCGCCGGCCTGCCGGCGGTGGTGATCGCCATCGTCATCGTCGACTGGACCCGCTTCTGCCGGGTGGTCCGCGCCGAGGTGATGGTGCAACGCGCCCAGGACTACGTCACCGCCGCCCATATCATCGGGCTCGCCCGCTGGCGGATCATGGCCGGCGAGGTGCTGCCCAACGTGATCCCGCTGCTGATCGTGCTGCTGACGCTCGAGATGGGGATCGCGGTGGTGGTGGAGGCGATCCTGAGCTTCGTCGGGCTCTCGGTTTCCGGCGACGCGCCGACCTGGGGCGGCATGATCGCCGAGGGCCGGGCCAATGTGCGTCAGGCGTGGTGGCTGATGGCGCTGCCGATCGGCTGCATCGTCGGCACCGTGATCGCACTGAACATGCTGGGCGACGGGCTGCGCAGCGCGCTCGACCCGGTGCTGCGCCGCTGATGCTCGCCATCGAGGACCTGGTGATGGAGATCGGCCGCGGCGCCCGGGCCGAGCGAGTGCTGCGCGGCGTGTCGCTGTCGGTCGAGCCGGGCGAGGTGGTCGGTCTGGTCGGCGAGAGCGGCGCCGGCAAGTCGATGATCGGCCGGGTCGTGCTCGGCGTCGCGCCGGCGAACGCGCATGTGGTCGCCGGCCGGGTGCGGTTCTTCGCCGACGACCTGCTCGGCATCTCCGAACGCCGGCGCCGGACCCTGCTCGGCCGCGACATCGCGCTGATCCCGCAGGATCCGATGTCGTCGCTGAACCCGGTGCTGCGCATCGAGCGCCAGTTGACGGACGTGATGCGCCTGCACCTGGCGCTGGGCCGCCAGGCGGCGCGCGCCCGCGCGTTGGCGCTGCTGGAGGCGGTGCACATCGCGGCGCCGGCGCGCGTGCTGCGCCAGTATCCGCACGAGCTCTCCGGCGGCATGCGCCAGCGGGTGCTGATCGCCATCGCCTTTGCCTGCGAGCCGAAGCTGATCGTCGCCGACGAGCCGACCACCGCGCTGGACGTCACCGTCCAGCGCCAGGTGCTGCGCCTGATGCGCGACATGCAGCGGCGCACCGGCGCCGGCGTCCTGTTCATCACCCACGACCTGGGCGTGGTCGCCAAGCTGTGCGACCGGGTCAGCGTGCTGCACGCCGGCCGTGTGGTCGAGGCGGGGACGGTCGCGGCGGTGATCGATCGGCCGCAGCATCCCTATACCCGCGCGCTGCTGGCTGCGACCCCGCGCTACGACCGCCCGGCCGACGCGCTGGTGCCGGTGCCGGCGGAACTCACGCGCCGGCTTTGGGCCGAGGCGCGAGCGCTGGACCGGCAGCCCGGGCGCCGCAGCGCGCCCTGATCCCAGCCGGACAGTCGATGGCCGGCCGTCCGCGCTACGGCAGCAGCGGCGACCAGGCAGGGTCGGAGCCGTCGCCGGGGGCAGGTACGCGCCGCGCGTTGGTGCCGGTGATGTCGACCGTGTAGAGGGCGCTGGAGGTGGCGCCGCTCGAGGCCGTCGGGCCCTGCACATAGTACATCAGCACCCGGCCGTTCGGCGCCCAGGTCGGGCTCTCCACCAGGTAGCCGTCGGCCAGCAGCCGCTCGCCGCTGCCGTCCGGCCGCATCACCCCGATGTAGAAGGTGCCGCCGAGGATCTTGGTGAAGGCGATCAGGTCGCCGCGCGGCGACCAGACCGGGGTGGCGTAGCGACCGTCGCCGAAACTGATTCGCTGCGCCTCGCCGCCGCCCGCGCTCATCACATAGAGCTGCTGCGAGCCGCTGCGGTCGGACTCGAAGACGATCCGGCCGCCGTCGGGGCTCATCGACGGCGCGGTATCGATCGCCGGGTGGTTGGTCAGCCGGGTCAGCTGGCGGCCGGCCAGCGCGAGGCTGTAGATCTCGCTGTTGCCGCCCTCGGCGATGCTGAGCAGCACCGACTGTCCGTTCGGGGTGAAGCGGGGGGCGAAGGTCATGCCCGGGAAGTTGCCCAGGATCTCCTGCCGGCCGCTGTCGATGTTGAACAGGTACACCCGGGGCTGGTTGTTGATGTAGGCGACGTAGCTGATGTCCTGGGTCGACGGCGAGAAGCGCGGCGTCAGCACCAGGTAGCTGCCGTCGGTGAGGTAGCGGTTGTTGGCGCCGTCCTGGTCCATGATCGCCAGCCGCTTGACCCGGCTGCTCGCCGATCCCGACTCGGCGATGTAGACGATCCGGGTGTCGAAATAGCCTTCCTCGCCGGTCAGCCGCTTGTAGATGGCGTCGGCGACGATGTGGGCGATGCGCCGCCAGTTGTCGGGCTGGGTGGTGTAGCTGAAGCCGGC
>JBHJOG010000325.1:0-19270 GCA_050329975.1 Alphaproteobacteria bacterium
ACCGAACCGACCGAGAGGTCGATCCCGCCCGAGATCAGCAGCACCGTCATGCCGACGACGACGATCCCCTCGACCGCGAACGCCATCACCATCGCGCGGATGTTCACCCAGGTGAGGAAGTAAGGGGAGGCGAAGGCCATCGCGACGAACAGGGCGAGGATGATGAGGATCAGGCCCGTCTCGCGCATCTGCATCAGGCGCCGGAGCGGCGGCTGGCCGGGCACCGGCGCGGCGATGCGGTCAGCGACGTGGTCGGCCGCGTCGTTCATGGCGCCGGGTTCTCCCCGGGCTGCAAGCCGGAGGCGAGATGGATGATGGTCTGTTCGGTCATCTGCTCGGCAGTCACCTCGCCCATCATCTCGCCCTCGTGCACGACGATGAGGCGGTCGCACAGGCCGATGAGCTCGGGCATCTCCGACGAGATGACGACGATGCCGACACCCTCGCGGGCAAGTTGCCGCAAGATGCGATGGATCTCCGACTTCGCGCCGACGTCCACCCCCCGCGTCGGCTCGTCGAGGAAGATCAGGCGCGGGGTGACCGACAGCATCTTGGCGAGCGCCACCTTCTGCTGATTGCCGCCCGACAAGGATGAAGCCGGATCGGCAACACTGCCGCACTTCAGGTTCAGCCTGGCTCCCAGGGCGCGCGCCTGCCCAGCCTCGCGGCGCGGATCGATCAGGCCCAGCCGGCTCGCCACCTGTTCGATACTCAGCGCCGAGACGTTGGCCGCGATCGGCAGATCCAGAAAGACGCCGTCGCCCTTGCGATCTTCCGACAGGTAGACCAGGCCCGCCTGCACGCTGTCGCGGTAGCTCGACAGCGACAGCGGCGCGCCATCAAGCAGGACCTCGCCGCTCACCTCGCCCTCCAGACGGCAGATGCCCTTGACGATCTCGCTGCGGCCGGCACCGATCAGGCCAGCGATCCCGAGGATTTCTCCCTTGCGCAGGTCAAACGAGATGTGGCGGAACCGGCGGCGCTCGGACAGGTTTCGGACCGACAGGATGACTTCGTCCGAGCGTTCATCCGCGCTCTGCTTGTCCGGATAGAGCTTGTCGAGCACCCGTCCGACCATCGCGTTCACGATCTCCGTCGGCGATGTTTCGGCGATGGCGCGGGTCAGGATCGACCGGCCGTCCCGGAACACCGACACCCGGTCGCAATGATCGAATATCTCGGCCAGTCGGTGCGAGATGTAGATCTGGGAGATTCCCCGCCCGGACAGCCGGTGCATGATCGCGAACAGCACCTTGGCCTCGGTCTCGGTCAGCGATGCGGTGGGCTCGTCGAGGATGAGGATCCGGCAGTCGAGTGTCAGCGCCTTGGCAATCTCCACCAGCTGCTGTTCCGAGATCGACAGGTCGCGGACCAGGGTCTCCGGATCGATCGCGCTGAGCCGTCCGAACATCTGTCGGGCCTTGTCCCTCAGGTCCTTGTAGTTCATCAGGAATTTGCGACTGGAGCTGGTCGTCGCCATGAAGATGTTCTCTGCGATCGACACGTCGGGGCACAACGCGATCTCCTGATGCAGGAACCCGATCCCCAGTTTCTGCGCCGCGGTCGGCGAGGCTATCCGAGCCGGCGCCCCGTCGATCTCGATTGAGCCGGCATCGGGCAACAGAATGCCGTCGATGATGTTCATCAGCGTCGACTTGCCGGCGCCGTTCTCGCCGGCCACGGCGTGAATCTCGCCGCGCCGAAGCTCGAAGTCGACGTCGCGCAACGCGTTGACCGCGCCGAACGACTTGCTCAGGCCGCGGACCCGCAGAAGTACGTCATCCGTCATCGGTCAGCCCCGCCCGGCCGGGAAGCGGGCGGACCGACACCGGTGCCGGTCCGCCCGCCACGGACCTCAGCTCGGATCGCGCCCTTCCATGTAGACGTTCAGGTCGAAGCTGTCGGCGTTCTCCTTGGTGATGACGGCAAAGCCGTTGTCCATGAACGGCACCTGGACCGGGTTGAAACCCGAGGTCTTCCAGTCGTTGAACGGATCGAACACCTCCGAGTGCGCGGCCAGGAACAGGGCCATGAAGCCCATGAAGCCCTGCACGCCCTGGTTGGGATTGAGCGACATGTGGATGTTGCCCGCCTTGATGTGCTCGAGCGTCGTCGGCGTCACGTCGGCATGGATGATGAGCACGTCGGCCTGCGCCTCGAGAACCGCGGCAACCGCCCCTTCGGCCGACCCGGCCTCCGGGATCCACATGGCGGCGAGGTTCGGGTTGGCCTGCAGGATCGACTGGGTCGCCCGGTAGGCGGCGTTGCTGTCCTGGTTGGAGGCCTGGCGACCGACCAGCTTCATGTCGGGGTAGTTGGCTTCCATGTAGTCGATCAGCGCCGTCACGCGCAGGTCGTGGTTCGACTGTCCCGGATTCTCCAGCACGGCGTACTCGCCGGCGGTGCCCACCTGGCTGACGATCTCCTCGGCCGCGAACTTCGCCTCGGCAAGGTTGTCGGAGGTGATGTAGGCGGTCCGATCGGAGTTGGGGCTGTCGGCCGCGAAGGTCACGATCTCGGTGCCGTTCTTGATCGCTGCATTGATCGGCTCGATGAACGGGTCCGACTGCATCGGGTGCAGGAGCACGCCCGCGGGCTGCCGGATGAGGTCCTGCTCGAACGAAGCGATCTGCTTGGTGATGTCGTAATCGGGGGTGCCCGAGAACACCGTGTCGCAGCCGAATGCCGCGGCGGCCTGCTTGAAGCCCTGATAGACCGGCACCCAATACGGATGTGCCGAAACCATCACGTTCATCACATAGGTTTCGCCGGGCGCACAACGCAATGTGTCCTGCGCTGCCGAAGGGGTGGCCGCGCCCATGATCGCGCACGCAAGGGCAGGTGCGACAGTCTTGGCAAAGATCGACTTCCTCATCTCCAACTCCTCCCTGTTGTCGCTCGCCGCGTTTGTGCCGCCCGCCAATGCATGACGGTCGCGGTCAAGCCTCGAATGCGATCGGCATTCAGCGCGTCGGTTAGCATCGGCCCCGGAAGCCCGTCAACGAATGGCGAGAGGAATCTCATAAACTGAAATTTCTTGCAGTCCGCGTGTCTGAGGACCACCCGGCACCACCGCTCAGCAGCTGGCGGGGCTCTCGCGGCCCCGGGTGAGAAAGCCTGGAGGGGCGACGGAAACATCCGCTTCTTGCGGCCATGTCAGCGCTACCATACGGTAGCGAACGCGTGTTCAGACAGGTGGTCGATGGATGGCTGAGGGGGTGGGTCATCACCATCGGCGGGACCTGCGACCTCTGTCCGGACGGACGGGAAAGGGTGACTGGGGGGACATGGCTGGCACCAAACGACCGAGGCGTCCGCGAGGCAGCACAGCCGGCGTCACGCTGGCCGATGTCGCCGCCCTGGCCGGCGTGAGCGAGGTCACGGTTTCCCGCCTGCTTCGGAATAAGCCCTACATTTCGCCAGAGACCAAGGAGCGCGTTCTGGCAGCGATTCGCGAGGTCGGCTACCTGCCCAACCGGATCGCCGGCACGCTCGCATCGGCCGAGGCGTCAAACCTGGTTGGCGTCATCATTCCCTCGCTGACGAACATCGTGTATCCCGAGGTCCTCCAGGGCATCCACGTTGCGTGCGGGACGGCGGGGCTGCAGCCGGTCGTCGGCGTGACCAACTACGACACCGCGATCGAGGAACGGCTGGTAGGCTCGCTGCTGTCCTGGCGGCCGACAGCACTGCTCGTGGCCGGCTTCGAGCATACCGAGGAGACCCGCCATCAGCTCCAGCACAGCCGCGTACGCGTCGCCGAATTGATGGACATCGATTCGGAGCCGATCGACATAGCAATCGGGATGTCTCACCGCAGGGCCGGCCATGCGACGGCCAGCCATCTTGTCCAGCGCGGCTACCGCCGGTTCGGCTATGTCGGTCACGATTGGCAGGCCGACCGGCGTGCGCGGATCCGCTATGAGGGGCTCTGCGAAGGGCTGGCCGAGGCCGGCCTGTCGGTCGGGGACCGCGCCATTTTCGCCGGCCCCAGCTCCGTTGCTGCCGGCAAGTCGATGCTCGCCGAGCTTCTCGATCGGGCGCCGGACCTCGATGCGGTCGTCTTCTCGAACGACGACATGGCGGTTGGTGGGGTCTTCCACAGCCTGGCGTGCGGCATCGCCCTGAAAGAGCGGCTGGCCATCTTCGGTTTCAACGGCATCGAGATCGGGCAGTCCCTGCCGATCCCTTTGTCGACCGTCCGGTCGAACCGGTTCCGGATCGGGAAGGTGGCGATCGAGACGGTACTTGCAGGCGCGGAGCGTCCACATGCGCCGGTGGTGGTCGATACGGGGTATGAGATCGTGGAAGGAGGGACGGCGTGAGTTCATCAAAATGGTGGGAAGATTCAGAATGATTGCCGAGGAAACGACCACCGGTCGCCGCCCATTTCCATTCATCTTTGGCCTGAACTTTCTGTTCGTGCCAATCCTGGTCATATTTGTGGTCCTCTCAATATACGCGCCTAACTTCCTGACGGCGGGCAATATCGAGAACATACTGCGACTGGCTTGTATCTACATGGTCCTCGGCGTTGGCCAGACAATGGTGATGACGTCTGCGAACATCGACCTGTCGATCGGTTCGATGTCGGCGCTGATCATGGCACTGGTCGGCACCGTGGTGCTGGGTGACTTCGCCTTTCTCTTAGGCCAGAACGTCTTGGCGGGGATCGTGCTTGCCCTGGTGCTCGGTACCACGTTCGGCGCCGTCAACGGCCTGATCGTGACCAAATTCAAGGTCCCGTCCCTGCTGGCGACGCTCGGCGTGCTGGTCACGTACCGCGGCATCGTTCAGGAGTACATGTACGGCTCCTATCATGTACGCTTTCCCGAGAGCCTTCGGTTCCTCGGCCAGGGAAGCGTGCTCGGCATACCGACCCCGGTAATCGTCGCCCTGCTGGTGGCGGTGGCAGGCTGGCTGATCCTGCACCGGAGCCGGTTCGGCCGCCACGTCATCGCCGTAGGCTCCAACGAGCAGGCAGCCATTCGCGCCGGTATCAATGTCGACCGGGTCAAGATCGGCGTCTTCGCGCTACAGGGCTTCCTGGTCGGCCTGGCGGCGATCCTGTTCATGGGACGCCTGAACTCGGCCCACCCGAGCTTCGGCATCGGTATGGAGTTGCATATCATCGCCGGTGTGGTGCTTGGCGGAACCCTGCTGTTCGGGGGCTACGGCACCATTATCGGCACCGTGCTCGGCATGACGCTGATCGGCGTGCTGGAGAACGGGCTGTTGCTCGCCGGCGCCGGTTTCTTCTGGCAGCAGATCTTCCTCGGCCTGCTGATCATCGCGTCGGTCGGCGTCCAGTTGCACTTTCACAGGAGGCGCTCACGGAAATGAACTCTGCCTGCGGCGATCCCTGCCCCGTTATGCGGGCATGAACCAGAACATGACCAATGGGAGGACGAAAATGCTCGATGTACGCAAAAAGGCTCCAGCGGCGCTGCTTGCCGGCTTGGCTCTCGCCGCCGCAGGCACGATCGCCGGCGCCCAGGCCCAGGAGGAGCCGACCATCGCCTTTGTCTCCTTCACGCAGGACATTACCGACATGTACGGGCAGATCCTGCGCGGGATGGAGCGCCGATTGGGCGAGGCAGGGCTGAGCTACGACCTGACCACCGCTGCGCCGGCGGGAGCCGACGACTTCGCCGGCATGGACCGTATCCTGGCGGACATCGCGACCCTGTCGCCGGACTTCGCGGTCGTCGGCGGTGCATCGTTCGAACTGATCGAGGATCGCATCGCCGAGATCGAGGCGACCGGCACCACGGCCATCGTCATCGACGTGATCCCGGACACGCTGGAGCATGAGACGCCGGTGGTGGCCCTTACCTGGGTTGGCGTCGATCACTACCAGATGGGCCGGGTCGGTGGCGGCTACATGGCAGAGCAGTTCTGCGAGGAAGGACGGGATCCGGTCCGGATCGCGCTGTTCCACGGCACCGCCGCCTCGGAAATCTCGCGGCTGCGGATCAGCGGCGCCATGGACGCCTTCGCCGAGGTCACCGAGGCCTGCGGCATCAGCTACGAGGTGGTCAACGAGGTCTACGCCGACTTCTCGCGTGAGCGCTCCTACAACCTGATGACCACGGTTGCCACGGCACACCCCGACCTCGATCTGGTGGTCGGCGCCAACAGCAACACCGCGCTCGGCATCATGGACGCACTCGATGCGGGCGGCCTGCTCGGCGGCCAACTGCAGATCCTGGGCATGGGCGGCCAATTGGACGAGATGGCGGCGATCTGCCGTGGCGACATCGCCGCCGCAGGCTTCCGCGACGCCCAGCGGATGGGCTTCGACACAGCCGATGCGATCCTGGCCGCGGTCGAAGGCCGTCAGGCCGACGTGCCGCGGGTCACCATCACCGAGCTCCCGGTCCTGTACGACTGCGAGACGGTGTTCGAGAACGTGCCGTTCGCCATGCTGGACAACCCAGGCTTCCGGGATCTGATCCCGTCGGAGATCTGGGAGGAATATCTGGCACGGCAGTAGGCGCTGGGCATCGGCGGAGAAGCGCCCTGTTTCTCCGCCGATCCCGAATCCCCCACCTCCCACAACCGGGCTGGACGAATCAATGGAAACGGAAGCCGGCACGCGCGCGGTTCTGGAGCTGCGCAACGTCTCGAAGAGCTACGGCGCCATCAAGGCCGTCACCGACGTATCGCTGGTGCTGCGCGACGCTGAGGTGACGGCACTGGTCGGTGACAACGGGGCCGGCAAGTCGACCCTGGTCGGAATCATGTCCGGCGTGATCAGCCCCTCCGCGGGCACCCTGATAATGGACGGGCGCGAGGTCGTCTTTCACAGTCCGAAGGAAGCGCGGACGGCCGGAATCGAGACCGTGTATCAGGACCTCGCCCTGGTCGACGAACTGGATGTGGCCGGCAACATGTTCCTCGGGCGGGAGCATACGCGCGGCGGCAGCCTCGGTCGCTTCCTCGGTGCGCTGAACCTGCCCGGAATGCGAGCCCGCACCGCCAAGGCCCTGCAGGATGCGCAGCTGCGCGTGCCGGATATCGACCGACCGGTCCGCACCATGTCGGGGGGCCAGCGGCAGGCCACGGCGATCGTGCGCACCGTGTTCTGGGGCAAGCGCCTCCTGATCCTGGACGAGCCGACCGCTGCGCTTGGCGTCGACGAATCCGAGCATGCGCTCAGGACAATCGAGCAGCTGAAAAAGGACGGCTATCCGATGCTGGTGGTCAGCCACAACCTGCAGCACGTATTCCGCATCTCGGACCGGATCGTGGTGCTGCGCCACGGACGCGTGCAGGCCGAGGTCGCAACCGCGAGCGCGTCGCCCGAGGAAGTGGTCGGCCACATCACCGGGGCGACGGTCACCGAGATCGAGCGCCGCGCTGCCCGCAGCGAGGCCGGGCTCACCGCCGGATAGCGTCGCCGGACGCCCGAGCTATCCGAACGGTCAGTTGAGCGCAGAACGGCCGCGCCAGGGCCGGCGACCAGGGCTGGCAAAGGAGCAGGTATGGGATTCGATATGGAGGCATTCGCGCTGCGCGGCAGGACTTCGCTGGTCATCGGCGGCGCCGGCGGCATCGGCCGGGAGATCTCGCTTGGCTTTCGAGCGGCGGGGGCCAGGGTGCTGATTGCCGGACGCAACCGGGACAAGCTGGACGGGGTGGCCGGTGAGTTGAACCAGCCGGACGGTCCCACGGCTTATGTGGCCGATGTGCGGTCGCTGGCCGCACTGGCAGCGCTCGCCGATGCGGCGCAGAACGACCACGGGCCGATCGACGTGCTGGTGAACTGCCAGGGCACGACGATCATCAAGCCGGCGCTGGAGGTGAGCGAGGCCGACTACGATACGATCCTGGACCTCAACCTCAAGAGCGTGTTCTTCGCCTGCACCGAATTCGGGCGGCGAATGATCTCTCAGGGTGGCGGCGCGATCGTCAACATCACATCGCTGGCCGCGCACACGGGCTGGGGCAACGCCGCAGCCTACAGCGCCAGCAAGTGGGGGGTCGCCGGCCTGACGCAGACGCTGGCTGCCGAGTGGGGCGGGAATGGCGTGCGGGTCAACGCGATCGCGCCTGGATTCTTCCTGACCGACCTCAATCGCGAGAAGATGCCGCCCGAGCGCAAGGCCGAGGCGCAGCGCCGCAACGCGATGAAGCGCATGGGCGAGTTGCCGGAACTGGTGGGCGCTGCGGTGTTCCTGGCGTCCGACGCCGCCCGCTTCGTGACCGGAACGACCGTGCGCGTCGACGGCGGCTATCTCGCCTCGGGCATCTGAGTCCCGCTGCCTCAGCGCTGGTCGGGAGCCGGTTCGAGTGCGCGGGCGCGTTCAACCAGATCGGGACGTGGGCTGATGCCGTCCATCCGGGCCACCGCGTCGCGAACCTGGTCCTCGCTGTTCAGTCCGACGACGACGCTGGCGACAACCGGCGAGAACAGCGGAAAGCGCAGCGCGAAACTGGTCATCGACTCGCCGATCTCGTCGGCAAATGCCGACGCGACAGCGGCGCGGCGTGCGAACAGCGCGGCGTGCTCCGGTGCCTTGAGGCGGTCGCCCTCGTCCAGCGCTTCCTGGTTCGGCCTCCGGTCGGTCAGGATGCCCTGATAGAGCGGTCGGATGCAGAGGAATCCCATCGCCCGTCGCTCCATCTCCGGAAACAGCGCCGCCATCTCCATCTCCAGCGGGTTGTAGTAGGCGGCGAGGCCGGCGAAGCGACCGGCTTCGACGGCAGCGCGCGCGCACGGCACCGTGTACGGGAACGGCATCAGCCAGCCTGCCTTGCCCTCGTCACGCAATGCCTCGAACGTCGCGATCGCCTCGTCGATCACCGCCGGCAACATTGGCAGCCGAAGCGCGTCGTCGTTCGGCTCGGACCGCCACAGCCATTGCAGCACGGCGATCCGCTCGGCGGCGAGGTCGCGCAGCGCCTCCTCCACGCGCAGGCGGAACTTCGCTGCGTCGAAGCGTCCGCCGTCGGCGAAATCGGGGACCGGCACCTTGATGACGTGGTGGATATCATGCCGCTTCGGATGATCCTTCAGGACGCCGTTCATCATCCAGCGGACGCCGTATTCATAGCTGGAGTGGATGAAGTTGATGCCGCATTCGAGGGCGGCAGCTAGCGCACGGGCGCCTGAGCGCGATCGCTCGTCGTCGCCCGGCGCCTTGGCGGCCGCCCGCATCGGTCCATAACACAGGACCGACACGTCGAGATCGGTTCCACCCAGCCTGCGATAGTCCATCGGCTCCCTCCTCGCTGTCCCTCTGCGCGGCCCGCTTTCGCCTTGTCATGCATTTCGCCCCCTGTATACACTGCGCAATAACAACACGAGAACTGTACAGAGGGAGGTGTGTGAGATGATCGAACGCTCAATGCGAAGGCGCGGTTTCGGGCTGGCTGCGGTGCTGGCGCTGCTGCCGCTGGCGATCGGCGCGAGCGCGGCACCGGCGACGGCCCAGGAGTATGTGCGCATCGCCACCGCCGGGTCCGGCGGCAACTACTATCGGCTCGGCGGGGGCCTGGCGTCGATCTGGAACGATGCGGTCGAGGGCGTTCAGGCGTCGATCCAGGCGACCGGCGGGACGGTCGAGAACCTGGACCTGCTGGCCGATCGGGAGGTCGAGATCGCGTATCTGGCCGGCAGCGTCGGCAAACAGGCCTATGACAACGAGGGCCAGTTCGCCGAGCATCCCGACGGTCGCTACGAGGGGCTGAGGGCGATCGCGACGGTCTATCCCAATCCGCAGTGGTTCCTGGTCATGGAGTGGGCGGAAGGCGTGGAAAGCCTGCAGGATCTGCAGGGCCTGCGGGTCTCGGTCGGGATGCAGGGCAGTCACGGTGAAGCCTGGTGGCGCTCGATCATGGGCCATCTCGGCTGGACCTATGACGACATCGTACCCGAGTTCACGGTCCATCAGGCAGCGATCGACCAGGTCCGCAACCGTCAGATCGATGCGATCGTGTGGCCGGACGCGCCGGGCTCGGCAAGCATCCAGCAGGTGATGGACACCGGCTTTGCCCGGATCCTGGACATCGATGAGGATGTGATCGCCTTTATGGACGAAGCCGGCCTGGACTATGCCTATACGATTCCGCCGGAAGGCGTGCCGGGCAGCGACCAGTCGGTCCGGACCTTTGCGGCGCCGACGACATTCGCGACGCACGACGGCGTATCGGACGACCTGGTCTACGAGCTGACCAAGGCGATGTTCGAGAACCGGGATCTGCTGATCCAGGTGCATCCCCTGGCCGAGTTCATGACGCTGGAAGACGCGCTGGACGGCCTTCCCTTCCCGCTCCACCCGGGCGCCGAGCGCTACTACCGGGAAATGGGCCTGCTCTGACGCCTGTGCCGCGTCGACGGCACGCGCTCAGACCAGGCGACAAGAAGCCGGACCGCTGACTGGGACGGACCTGCAATCGCGGGCCGTCCCATTTTCTTCCAGCCCGACGGGTGGAGCAAAAAATGGCTGAGAAGGACAAGCGCGCGGCGGAATGGGAACGGCCCGAACTCGAGGGCACGGGCGTCATCGACATCGACAAGCTGAGCGCCCAGAGCGACGTTCGCGGCGATACCCGCAAGCTTGTCGGCCGATGGGCGGTCCTGTTCGCGGTCGTCGCCGTCGGCTCTTCGCTGTTTCACTTCTACACGGCGGGCTACCGGCCGTTGCCGGCTATGGAGCAGCGCCCGATCCACATGGCGCTGATGCTGTTCCTGTGCTTCCTGGTCTATCCGGCCACGAAAGCGGGCAAGGACCGGCAACCGACACTGGTCGACCTCGCGCTCGCGATCGTTTCAGCCGGGTCGGCCTACTATCTCGCTCACAATTATCACGACATCGTGCTGCGCGGCGGCATGCCGACGCAGATGGACATCATCGCCGGCACGGTCTTCTCGCTGACTGTCCTGGAGGCTGCCCGGCGCACGATGGGATACTTCCTGATCGTACTGTCCCTGGTCTTCGTCGGCTACCTGTTCGTCGGTCCCTATCTGCCAGGAATCCTGGGGCATGGCGGCTTCGGCTTCACCCGCGTGGTGCGGCAGATGTACATGTCGACCGAAGCCGTGTTCGGGATCGCGGTCGGCGTATCGGCGACCTACGTCTACCTGTTCATCCTGTTCGGCTCGTTCCTGCAGAAGTCCGGCACCACCACCTTCTTCACCAACCTGGCCTTCGCTGCAGCCGGCCAGAGCGCCGGCGGCCCGGCCAAGGTCGGCGTGTTGGCCAGCGGCCTGATGGGCATGATCCAGGGGTCGTCCGCCGCCAACGTCGCGACCACCGGTGTGTTCACGATCCCGCTGATGAAGCGGCTCGGATTCCGCGGCTACTACGCCGGAGCAGTCGAAGCGGTCGCCTCCTGCGGCGGCCAGTTCCTGCCGCCGGTGATGGGCGCCTCGGCCTTCATCATGGCCGAGTACCTGCAGATGCCTTACGGCTATGTGGCAGCCGGCGCCATCTTGCCCGCCGTCCTCTACTATGCCGCGGTGTATCTGCAGGTGCACCTGCGGGCCAAGAAGGTGGGCATGGAAGGCCTGCCGCGCGACCGGCTGCCTAAGATGGCGGGGGTGCTGCTGCACCAGGGTCATCTGGTGCTGCCGCTGTTCCTCCTTATAGGGCTGCTGATCATGGGTTTCACCGCCCTGTTCGCCGCCTTCTTCTCCATCATCGCGGTGATCGTCATCAGCGGGCTGCGCAAGCATACGCGGATGAGCCTGCGCGACATCGTCGAGGCGCTGATCCTGGGCGCGCGCAATACGATCTCGACGGCGATCGCGTGCGCGGCGGTCGGCTTCATCGTCGGCAGCGTCGGCCTGTCCGGCATCGGCCTGCTGTTCACCCAGTCGATCGTCAGCCTCGCCGGGGGCGAACTGCTGCTGGCCCTGCTGCTGGCCGCGGCCTGCTCGCTGTTCCTCAGCTTCGGCCTGCCGACCACTTCGGTCTACATCATCACGGCGACGCTGGTTGCACCGAGCCTGGTCCAACTCGGCGTGGCGCCGCTGGTCGCGCACCTGTTCTGCTACTACTGGGGTGGCGTGTCGGCCATCACACCGCCGGTGGCGCTGGCCGCCTATGTTGCAGCCGGCATCGCCAACGCGCCGGTGATGAAGACGGGCTTCACAGCCATGCGCCTCGGCATGGCCGCCTATATCGTGCCGTTCATCTTCGTCTACTGGCCGGCACTGGTTATGTGGGACGAGGCGCCGCTCTACCGGGTGCTGCTCGCGATCTGCGGCGGGGCAATCGCGGTCTTCAGCATGGGCGCCATCGGCGAACGCTATCTGACGCGAACCTTGAGCTGGCCGAAGATGGCGCTCCTGATGGCGGCGACGGGACTGGTCATGCACCCGGCGTCGCTGGCCAACGTCGCCGCCGCGGCGATCGCGATCTTCGTCGGCGTTACCGAGTATCGCGCTCGGAGACGGCCCGAGCCGGCGGCTCCCTGAAGGCCTGCGCGTCAGGCCCCGTCGCTCGTATTGAGGGCATGGATGCGGCTGATCAGTTCGGGACCGGGATAGGTGCCGTCGGCGGCGGCAAGCACCCCGCGCAGCTGATCCACCGTGTTGGTGCTGATGATGACGGACGGAAACAGCGGGTCCGACAGCGCGAACTTGACCGCCAGCTCCGACCACGAACGGACGTCCGTACCGAGCGCCTCCTGGATCCGCTCGAAACGCCGATAGGGGACGTCCCACTCGGGCCCGCGCTTCGGATCGTCAGCCGCGAGGTCGGCACGCCGGGCCCGCTTGTTGGAAAGGAGCCCCTGCAGCAGCGATCGCATGGTGACGAAGCTCATGCCGCGGTCGCGCATGTCGTCGAACAGCGGCACCAGCTCGGTCTCGACCAGGCTGAAGAACGCGACCAGGCGCTGGAAGGCGCCCGACGCGACCGCAGCGGCAGCGAAGCCAGGGGTATGGGGAAAACAGGCCAGAGCGCCGACCTTGCCCTCCGCCCTCAGGTCCTCGAACGCCGCCTGAAGCCGCTCGTTCACGGCCGGCATCGCCGCGATGCGCGCCGGATCACCGCGCTCGTCATAGATGATGGCCTTGTCGACCCCGCGCTGGAGGTGCTGCACGATGGATATCCGCTCCGCGTGCAGCTCCCGCAGCGCGTCCTCGACCAGGCGACGGAACTTTGCCGGGTCGAAGTCGGCGTCGTCATAATCCGGCACCGGTGCCTTGATGATGTGATGGATTTCGTGGCGCTTTGGATGGGCCTTCAGCACATCGCCGGTCGCCCAGCGGGTGCCGTACTCGTAGCTGGAATGTATTGCGTTGACCCCGCTGGCGAGCGCTTCCTCCAGCGCACGCTTGCCCTCGGTTTCGTCTCCCTCGTAGAGGCCGCTGACATAACGCATGGTCCCAAACGTGAGTTCGGAGAGCATGATGTCAGTGTCGGCGAATGCACGATATTGCATCATCAATCCCTTCGACGATCGGACTGGCTGAGATCAGCGAGTGACCTGTCCCTCTCGGAACTGGAGGGTGCGGAAGGCCACCACGGTGATGAAGATCAGGCCGAGCAGGACGTCCTGGACGAAGGACGAGAAGCCGACAAGCACCAGCCCGTTCTCCAGGCCGGCAAGGATGAGGGCGCCCATCATCGAGCCGATGATCAGCCCGCGTCCGCCGAACAGCGAGGTGCCGCCGAGGACGACCAGCGCGATGGTGTGAAACTCGACGCCATAGGCAGCCGCCGCTTGGACCGAGTTGAGCCGCGCCACCCAGACCACCGTCGCCAGCGCGGTCAGCACGCCCATGATCAGATAGACGACGAACTTGACCCGCCAGACGTTGATTCCGGACAGACGGGCCGCTTCCTCGTTGCCGCCGACCGAGATCACATGCTGGCCGAGGCGGGTCTTGTTGAGGATCAGGTAGCCCAGGACCACGACCAGGGCTGCGAGATAGACCGCCGGCGCGAAGCCGAGGATTCGTCCGCGCGCGATCCAGAGGAACTCCTGGGGAAAATCGAACAGGATCTGGTGGCCGAGGGCGACATAGGCGATGCCGCGGAACAGCGCCATCGTGCCGAGCGTGACGATGAGCGGCGGCACGCGCAGCTGGGCGACGCAAAAGCCGTTGAAAGCACCGCACACCGCGCCGCAGGCGATCGCGGCGGCCAGCGCCAGCACGACCGAGAGCTGGAAGGTCACCAGGATCAGGCCGACGACCGTTCCGATGATCGCGACCATGGCTCCAACCGAGAGGTCGATGCCCTTGGTCGTGATGACGAAGGTCATGCCCACCCCGAGGATCACATAGGCAGCGCTCTGATTGAGGACGATGACGATATTGCGCAGGCTGAGGTAACGCTCGTTGTACAGGAAGAAGATCAGCACGATTGCGAGCAGCAGCAGGAACGTGGTGGCCAGTGAGATGAAGGCCGGATAGTCGCTGCTCCATTGGCGCCAGCGATTGATCGGAGACGACCATCCGGGCGTCGCCCTGTCGGCTATCGACTGCTGCATCCGCTCGGTCCCTGCTTCCTGCCGTACGCCACGTCGGCTGCCATTACCTGGTTTCCGTGCTCTCGCGAGCCATTCTGATCGCCACCACGATGATCAGCAGCAACCCGATCGTCACCAGCTGCCAGAACTCGACCACCCCCGAGAGCAGGAGGCCGGTTTGCAGGACGCCGAGGATCAACGCGCCGAGGACAGTGCCGAACACCAGGCCTTTGCCCCCGAACAGCGAGGTCCCGCCGAGAACCACGGCCGCGATCACGTGCAGCTCAACGCCGAACCCCATCACCGCCTGCGCCGCGTCCTGGCGCGCGATGATGACGATCGCCGTCACCCCGGTCAGCACGCCCATGATGACGAATGTCAGCAGCTTGTGGAACACGATGCCGATGCCTGCGAGCCGGGCGGCCTCCTCGTTTCCGCCGACAGCGGTGATGCGCTGGCCCATGCGCGTCCACTTGAGGAACACGTGGCCCCAGAGCACGACGACCGCGGCGAGCCAGATCGGCACCGGAATTCCGATGATCGTGCCGCTGCCGAACCAGACCACGACATCCGGGAAGCGCATGTACACCGTCCCCTCGCCGAGCAGGTAGGCCAGGCCGCGGAAAAAGGTCAGCGCACCGAGCGTGACGATAATCGATGGCACGCGGACCACTGCGACAAGGAAGCCGTTGAACAGCCCGCAGGCCGCCCCGACGAGGATCCCGAGCAGGAGCCCGACGCCGCCGGGCACCTGGTGATCGATCAACGCCATGCCCATCACTGTCGCGCTCAGGCCGATGATCGAGCCGATCGAGATGTCGATCCCGCCCGCGGTCAACACGATCGTCATGCCCACCCCGGCGATCACGTAGATCGAGGCCTGGGTCAGCACGTTGATCAGCACGGGGGTGCTGAAGAAGCGTTGCGACGTGAAGGAGAACACGATGACGAGGACCACCAGGATCGCCACCGACGACATGATGGTGCCAAGATCCGGATGCTCGTCGAACAGGGTTCGCCAAGCGGGGCGTGGCCGGTGCGAGGCCGGAGACGCGATGCTCACACGAGGGCTCCGGTGATGAGGCCGACGACCTCGTTCCGGCTGGTCTCGGCAATCCTCCTGTCGCCGACCTTCTGGCCGTTGCGCATGACGATGACCCGGTCCGCCAGCGCAAAGATGTGCTCCATGTTGTGCGAGATCATGATGAACGAGATGCCGTGCGTGTCCCGGATGGTCTTCACCAGAGCGAGTACCGCGCGCTGCTGGTCGACGCCGATGTTGTTGGCAGGCTCGTCGAGGATGATGATCTCGCCCTTCCAGTAGGCGGCGCGCCCGACAGCCACCGACTGCTGCTGGCCGCCCGAAAGAGTCTGGACTGGCGCACTCATGTTCCTGACTTCGATCTGCAGCGACTTGAGCAGATCGCGGGTTTCGGAGCGCATGCGCTTCCTGTCTATGATACCGAACACGCGGCCCAGCAGGCCGGGCTGGAGCGCCTCCCGGCCCAGGAACAGGTTCGCGGCCGCGTCCATCACCTCGACCAGGCCGGAGCTCTGGTACACCGTCTCGAGGCCGAGTTCGCGCGCATGACGCGTGCTTTCAATCTCGACGGGCCGCCCGTTCAGCAGGACCTCGCCGCTGTCCTTGCGGTAGGCGCCGGTGACGATCTTGATCAGTGTAGACTTGCCGGCACCATTGTCGCCGACAATGCCGAGGATCTCGCCCTTGTGCAGCGTGAAGCTCACGTCGTCGACGGCGCGAATGCCACCGAAATTCTTGCAGAGCGAGCGCGCTTCCAGAACGACCGGCGCACCGTCGACCTGTTGACCCTGCCGATTGTCGTGCAAATCCACGTCTGCCGCGGTCATTGCAGACACTCCTGTCTATTCGTCAAGGATAGGGAAGGCGTCCGCCACATCGCGTGGCCGACGCCTTCCAGTTTGGCCTCAGGGAGGACTCTGTGCTGCCGGACGGGCGCCCGGATGTTCGCCTACTCGCGCGGAGGACGGGGAAACTCGAGGCCCTCGGCCTCGTAGATCACCGGATTGACGAACTCGTTGATCGCGTCGACCGAGTCGATCATGTGGATCGGCGAATTGAAGATCGCCGGAATCTCGTCGGCCCGTCCCTCGCCGTGCAGGTAGATCGCTTCCCCGACCGCCTGGCCCATCGCCACCGGATCGCGGATCCACGCCCCGGCGAGCAGCCCGTCTTCGATGTAGCGGAGTTCCTCGAAGGTGCCGCCGGCGCCATAGATCGGATATTCGCCGTCGACACCGTTGGCGATCGTGGCCTCGACCGCGCCGACCGCCATTGCGCTCGACGTCGCGACGATGACGTCGACATCCGGGTAGGCCACGAGGATGCGCTCCATCACGTCATAGGCCTTCAACCGGTCGAAGTCCGCGTGGTCCTCGTAGACGAACTCCATGCCGAGTTCCTCGTAGAGCGCCTTCGGCGCACGCGCCTCGGTTATGAACCCGGGGGAGCCGTGGATGACCGCGATCTGCGTGCCGGGGCCATATTTCTCATGCAGGTAGTTAGCCAGAACCACGCCAGCGTCCTCGTGGCTGTAGCCCGAGAACATCATCGGCTGAAAGCCCCAATCGTCGGGGAAGGGGTTGCTGTAGTTTCCGACGATCAACGGAATCCCGGACTGTATGACCTTCTCGTAGGCAACGCGCTGCACCTCGGGGTCGGTCGGGTTGATGATGATGTAGTCGACGCCCTCGGCGATGAGGTTCTCCACGATCGCCAGCTGTTCCTCGTGGGCCACATGGTTGGCCGGTGCCCGGATCAGGAACTGGTAGTCGACCCCGTTCTCCTTCAGGCCGTCCTCGATTCCGGATCCCATCATGCCGTGAAAATCGGAGGGATCCCACACCGACGGCGCGTATCCGATGACCGTCTGGGCATGTGCCGCGGAGGCAATGCCTGCCATCGCGGCGGCGAATGCACCGGCGGCAACCATTGTCGTTGTTCGCGTCGCAAATCTCATCTCGTCCTCCCCAGTTTCTCCGTCCGGACAGCGTCCGGCCCGGCGCGCTGCTTTTTGTGTTAGCGCTAACTTATTTGTGAAAATTCACGTATCATGCGGCGGGGGTCCGGTCAAGAATGCGGAACGCTGCCAAACTCACCAAGGCGCACCATTCAAGCGATTCAAGCACCACTTCCGGTTGGCAGAACAGAGCCGCCTTTCGCCTCAATGGACTTCGCCGACGCGGTGGGATCTTCATGGCCTCGGCAAGTCCGCCGGAGGCCAATTCAGCTTTTCCATTGGACTTCCGTTTGCCTTCGCACCTGCACAATGAGCGGAAGATCAATTTCTGGCTGATACGGCCGAGACGAATCTGTAGACTTGCCAGCCGCAAATTCCGCTCATACGCTGTATTACTCGGTGGAGCGTAGCGGATCGGCTGGACGGGGGCGTAAATTATGGCAGCAGTATTGACTATTGACGCGGGCCGCCGGTCGCGCCGCCGGGAAATTCCCTGGTTCGAGCGCTATGTGAACATTCTCGGCCCGGTAGTCATGATCGCCACGCTGTGCTTGGTGATGCTGTTCGTCGAACCGGGCTTTTTCCGGATCTCGAACCTGATGATCATCCTGCAGGATGCGTCGATCTACATGGTGCTGGCCATGGGGATGACGCTGGTCATCACCGGCCGCGGGATCGACCTGTCGATCGGCGCCATTGCCGCCCTGTCGGCCGTGGTGATGGGGCTGCTGATCAAGGACGCCGGCTTCGACGTCGTCTCGGGCATGCTGATCGCGGTGCTGGTCGGCTTTGCCTGCGGTGCAGTCAACGGCCTGGTGATCACCAAGCTGAATGTGCCAGACCTGATCGCAACCCTGTCGATGGACCTGGTGTTCCGAGGCATCGCCCTGGTGCTGGCCGCCGGCGTCGTGCTGTCGCGCTTCCCGGAGCCGATCCCGTTCCTCGGCCGCGGACGCCTGTTCGACCTGATCCCGGTCGCCGCCCTGGTCGGCGTCTCGGCACTCGGCCTCGGCTTCGTGCTCTACCGCTACAGCTCCATCGGCCGCTATGCGATCGCCATCGGCGGCAACACCGAATCGGCGGTGCTGGCCGGCATCAACGTCGCCCGGCACAAGCTCTATCAGTACATGCTGATGGGCGGGCTTGCAGGCTGCGCCGGCATCATGCTCACCGGGCGCCTCAACGCCATCCAGGCCACCTCCGGCCAGGGCCTTACCCTGCACACCATCGCCGCGGTCGTGGTCGGCGGCACCTCGCTGTTCGGCGGGCGCGGCTCGATGGTCGGATCCCTGGTCGGCGTCCTGCTGCTCTCCATGGTGGTCAACGCCCTGGTCAACCTGCGCCTCGACTTCTTCTGGCAGCAGGTCGCCGCCGGCGTCATCATCATCGTCTCGGTCGGGTTCTACAGCAGCCTGCAGGACAAGAACGGATCCCTCAAAGGCAGGCTCCGCGGAATGGTCAGCTTCGGGGGCGCCAGGAGCTGAGGCCAGGGCCGATGTCCGACTGCTGCCCCCCGATCGGGAGGCAACTGGTTACCGACCGCCGGGTCCGGCTGTGGCTATGGCTGAACGGTCCGGTGCGCTGACCAGGAGCTGCGCGATCCGACACAAGAGCCTCAACAACCGGGAGGAAACCATGACACGCACATCGAGCACCTATCGCAGCGCGGCCGTCGCGCTGCTCGGCGCGACGATGCTGGCCGGGCCGGCGATGGCCCAGCAGTACCCGTTGCAGGCCCTGCCGGACGACGGCGAGCGCGATTTCTGGTGGTACCACCAGGTGGTCGAGGAGGACGTGCTCGCGGCGATGCAGGACGTGGTCGGCGCGCCCGGAACGCCCTT
>JBHJOG010000326.1:0-7283 GCA_050329975.1 Alphaproteobacteria bacterium
AGGGTGGCGAGCAGGCGGACCAGGGTCGTCTTGCCGGCGCCGTTGGGCCCGAGCAGCCCGTAGATGCTGCCGCTGCCGACGGCCAGGTCGATGCCGGCGACCGCGCGGGTGGCGCCGAAGCTTTTCGCCAGACCGGTCGCCTCGATGGCGAGCGAGTGAGGTTGGTGCATGATGCAGGTCCATCGGCGGTTGCGGCCGGGCAGGCAGCCAGCGCAGCCGCGGGCGCCTCGCACGGCTGCCGGCTTCTGTCAAGTGACGGGTTGATTACGCAAGGTCGTGGTGCGCCCGGCTCTCGTCGATCAGTGGCTTGTGAACCTACATGGTCGGCGTTAAACATTAGCCTGATCAGTCTGCCTCAAGCAGTTCAAGCTGATCCCCCACCTTTGGGAAAGCCCTATGATAGACGCGCCAGAACTGGTCACGATTGTCTGATACGCGGAATAGCGCTGTGGTCACCGCTACCAGCTTCTCGATATGAGGGTGACCAATCTCACTGGTTAGCAGCTGACTCATCCGACTTTTGCGTTGCCATTTGTTGTCTGGAGGATTTAGGCGCTCTAATTCATCAAGCACGCCTGGTGGAAGGTTCTCAAAAATGATCTGCTTTATCAATTTTCCAGCATAACGAGGACCCAGTGGGCCCTTGTACTCGTCTCCTTCAAACGGCCACGCCCACCCATACACGCGAAACATCTCCTTGAAAAAATCGATTGGAAATCGCTCAGTCCAGGGAAGAAGTGTTGGAGAAATGTATGCCGAAAGTATCTTCTGAAGCTCATCCTTCGGCCGATCATTTTGATAACCCGTTGCTTCATCTACAAGTGCTATAATGCCGGTTTCAGCCAGTCCTCGAAGTAATATTCTGGCCTTTACCGCAATGTGTTTTTGATTGGGTGCAAGTTTATTGGCTTCATCTGCGTCAATGAATACCCCGCAGATCTTTGGAAGCAGCTCTGCTGGATAGCCAAACGCTTTACCGCCACCCTTGCGGCGAAACTCGACTTGACTCGACGTCACATACAGCTCAGCGGGAACAAAAGGCTTGAGGTTCTTAGCCGTGATAAACGCCGGTAAGTTGACATCACCATCGTAGTAGGTTCGGCCTTTGGCTTGGCGGGCCCGCCCCAGGGCCTTCATGACCGCGCTCTGAGTTAGCACTCGTCGCTTGTCATCAAGCACAGCGGATGAGATCACTGCTTCCCCAAGCCTCAGGTCTCCCTCGTGAGTAGCTCGTGGAAGATCCGCCCATCGCGCTTTACCGCCTGCACGAGCAATCTCCTGACGTCGCTCAGGGGGCAACTGCGCTGAACGCGCGCGACCACCTTTGGCCGACGGATTGTCATCCATGGAATCACCTTTAAGAGCAAGCTCGGAGATGTATGAGCTATCCATTGTGTAAGGGCAAGCTAAAAGTCAGCGTGCTTGGCTATGGTGCTCAGGCTGCTTCTGCGCCATCATTCAATCCAACCAGTTTGAGAACCGAGGACGCCCACATGGTGCAAACATCGAGTTGACACGTCGTGCGTGCGGGGCGCAGGAAGCCTTGCGGCCGGCGTCTTGCGGGTGCCGGGGGGCGGTGATAGGGTCCGGCCGCTTTCCCCGATTTCGTCGAAACGCCAGGATATCCGCTGATGCCGATGGACAAAGAGACGGTGCGCAGGGTTGCGCATCTGGCGCGTATCCGCGTCGCCGACGACGAGCTCGACGCCGTCGCCAGCGACCTGGAGCGCATCCTGCGCTTCGTCGAGCAGCTGAACGAGGTCGACACCGCCGGTGTCGAGCCGATGACCAGCGCCGTCGCCCTGGAGCTGCGCCAGCGCCCGGACGCGGTCACCGACGGCAACCGTCGCGACGCGGTGCTGGCCAACGCGCCGGATCCGGAGCGGGGCTTCTACACCGTGCCGACGGTGGTGGAGTAGGCGATGACCGACCTGACCCGGCTGACCATCGCCGAGGCCCTGGAAGGGCTCGCTGCCCGCACGTTCAGCGCGCGCGAGCTGACGCAGGCGCATCTCGACGCGATGGCGGCGGCGAAGGGGCTCAACGCCTTCATCACCGAGACGCCGGAGCAGGCGCTGGCGATGGCCGACGCCGCCGACGCCCGCCGGGCAACGGGCAACGCGCTGCCGCTGGATGGCGTGCCGGTGGCGGTGAAGGACCTGTTCTGCACCAAGGGCGTGCTCACCACTGCCGGCAGCCACATCCTCGACGGCTTCACGCCCCCCTACGAGAGCACAGTCACCGCCAACCTGTGGGCCAGCGGCGCGGTGATGCTGGGCAAGACTAACCTCGACGAGTTCGCCATGGGTTCGTCCAACCTGACCAGCTGGTACGGTCCGGCGATCAGCCCCTGGAAGGCCACGGACGACCCGGCGCCGCGGGTGCCGGGCGGCTCGTCCGGCGGCTCGGCGGCGGCGGTGGCGGCGGCGCTCGCGATGGGGTCGCTCGGCACCGACACCGGCGGCTCGATCCGCCAGCCGGCCTCGTTCTGCGGCGTGGTCGGGCTGAAGCCGACCTACGGCCGCTGCTCGCGCTGGGGCGTGGTCGCCTTCGCCTCATCGCTGGACCAAGCCGGCCCCTTCGCGCGCACCGTGCACGACGCGGCACTGCTGCTCGGCGCCATCGCCGGCTTCGACCCGAAGGACTCGACCAGCGTCGATCGGCCGGTGCCCAACTATGCGGCGGGACTGACCGGCGACGTCCGCCGCCTGCGGATCGGCATCCCGGCCGAGTACCGCCCGGCGGAGCTGCCGGCCGACATCGCGGCGCTGTGGGACAGCGGCATCGCCTGGCTGAAGGATGCCGGCGCGACGATGGTCGACATCAGCCTGCCGCATACCAAATACGCGTTGCCGGCCTACTACATCGTCGCCCCGGCCGAGGCCTCGTCCAACCTCGCCCGCTACGACGGCGTCCGCTACGGCCTGCGGGTGCCGGCCGGCGAGCTGACCGAGATGTACGAGGCGACCCGGGGCGCCGGCTTCGGGCCCGAAGTGCGGCGGCGGGTGCTGATCGGCACCTATGTGCTCTCCGCGGGCTACTACGACGCCTATTACAACAAGGCGCGGCGGGTGCGGGCGCTGATCGCGGCCGATTTCGAGACTGCGTTCCGCGAGGTCGATGCGATCCTGACGCCGACGGCGCCCAACGAGGCGTTCCGGGTCGACGCGACGGTCGACGACCCGATCAAGATGTACCTGAACGACGTGTTCACGGTGCCGGCCAACCTCGCCGGGCTGCCGGGCATATCGGTGCCGGCGGGCCTGAGCGCCGACGGGCTGCCGCTGGGGCTGCAGGTGCTGGGCAAGCCGTTCGACGAGCCGATGGTGCTGCAGGTGGCGGCGGCGATCGAGCAGGCTGCCGGCTTCGACCCGCTCGGCGCGCTCGCTTCATAGGACGGCCAGGATGATGATCAGAGGCGAGACCGGGGACTGGGAGATCGTGCTGGGCCTGGAGGTCCATGCCCAGGTCACCTCCGAGGCGAAGCTGTTCTCGGGCGCGTCCACCGCGTTCGGCGCCGAGCCGAACACCCAGGTCAGCCTGGTCGACGCGGCGCTGCCCGGCATGCTGCCGGTGATCAACGAGGCCTGCGTCCGCCAGGCGGTGCGCACCGGGCTGGGGCTGAACGCCAAGATCAACCTGCATTCGGTGTTCGACCGGAAGAACTACTTCTATCCCGACCTGCCGCAGGGCTATCAGATCTCGCAGTATCTGGAGCCAATCGTCGGTGCAGGGGTGATCCGCATCGACCTGCCCGACGGCTCGAGCAAGGAGGTGCGGATCACGCGGCTGCACCTGGAGCAGGACGCCGGCAAGTCGCTGCACGACCAGGACCCGACGCGCAGCTTCATCGACCTCAACCGCTCCGGCGTGGCCCTGATGGAGATCGTCTCCGAGCCCGACATGCGCTCGCCCGAGGAAGCGGCGGCCTATGTCACCAAGCTGCGGGCGATCCTGCGCTATCTCGGCACCTGCGACGGCAACATGGAGCAGGGCTCGATGCGCGCGGACGTCAACGTCTCGGTGCGCCGGCCGGGCGAGGCGCTCGGCACCCGCTGCGAGATCAAGAACGTGAACTCGATCCGCTTCATCCGCCAGGCGATCGAATACGAGGCGCAGCGCCAGGTCGAGATCCTCGAGGAGGGCGGCACCATCGACCAGGAAACCCGGCTGTTCGATTCCCGCAAGGGCGAAACCCGCTCGATGCGGTCGAAGGAGGAGGCGCACGACTACCGCTATTTCCCCGACCCCGACCTGCTGCCGCTGGTGCTCGACCCGGCCTGGGTGGAGGCGCTGCGGGCCCAGCTGCCGGAACTGCCGGACGCGAAGCGGGAGCGGTTCGTCTCCCAGCTCGGCCTTTCGCCCTACGACGCCGGCGTGCTGGTCGCCGAAAAAGAGGCGGCCGACTACTACGAGGCGGTGCTGGCGGGTGCCGACCCGACCAGGCGCCGCGACCCGAAGCTCGCCGCCAACTGGGTGATCTCAGAGCTGTTCGGCCGGCTGAACCGGGCCGGCAAGGGCATCGAGGAGTCGCCGGTGTCGGCGGACGCGCTCGGCGGGCTGCTCGACCTGATCGCCGACGACACCATTTCCGGCCGCATCGCCAAGGACGTGTTCGACGCCATGGTCGAGACCGGCCGCACGGCTGCGGAAATCGTCGAGGAGAAGGGCCTGAGGCAGATCACCGACACCGGGGCCATCGACGGCGCGATCGGCCAGGTGCTGTCGGCGAACCCCGACAAGGTGGCGGACTACCGCGGCGGCAACGACAAGCTGATCGGCTGGTTCGTCGGCCAGGTGATGAAGGCGACCGGCGGCAAGGCAAATCCGAAGTTGCTGAACGAGGCATTGCGAGAGAAGCTGAAGGGCTGATCCGATCGCGGGTTGCATGCACAGCGGACAGGGTTGCAGTTGACCGAGATCACATCCTCCTCGGCAGAGGACCCAGCCGGCTTCTGGGACCAACGCTACGCCGAGGAATCCTACTTCTACGGCACAGCGCCGAACGCCTGGCTGGTGACGCAGTCCCACCGGCTGAAGGCGGGCGCGCGGGCGCTGGCGGTCGCCGACGGAGAAGGGCGCAACGGCGTCTGGCTGGCCGAGCAGGGCTGCAGCGTCACCGCGGTCGACGCCTCGCCGCGCGCCCAGGCCAAGGCGTCGGCGCTGGCGCTGCGCCGCGGCGTCGCCCTGTCGCTGCGGACGACCGACCTGCGCCACTGGGACTGGCCGGTCGCCCATTTCGACGTGACGGTGGCGATCTACGCCCACTTCCGCCGCTGGGACCGGCCAGTGATCCACCGCGCGATGCTGAATGCGCTGGTGCCGGGCGGGCTGGTGCTGCTGCAGGCGTTCAGCCCCTACCAGCGGCTGTACCACAGCGGCGGCCCGCCGGACCTGGACATGCTCTATTCCGCTTACCGGCTGCGCGAGGATTTCATCGACGCCGACATCCTGGAGCTGGAGGAGGTCGAGACGACCCTGGAGGAGGGACGCGGCCACAGGGGGCGCGCCGCCGTCACCCGCCTCGTCGCCCGCCGCCGGGCGGAGTGATTTCCGCAGCCTGCGGTCTGAGTCGCGCTGGTGGTCATGCCGGGGCCTGTCCCGGGCCATGCCGGGAGACGGTGGGGAGCACGGCGGGTCCCGCTTTCCTTTCCGGGCGGGGCGTGCATCTTGCCCTGGTTACGCAACGCCAACGAGGAACAGCGGATGATCGATGTCTACAGCTGGCCGACGCCGAACGGACACAAGGTCCACATCATGCTCGAGGAGTGCGGGCTGCCTTATGCGGCGCACCCGATCGACATCGGCAAGGGCGACCAGTTCAGTCCCGATTTCCTGAAGATCAGCCCGAACAACAAGATCCCGGCGATCATCGACAGCGACGGTCCCGACGGCGCGCCGGTCTCGGTTTTCGAGTCCGGCGCCATTCTGCTCTACCTGGCCGAAAAGACCGGCCGCTTCATGCCGGGGCCGGACGATCCGCGGGGACGGATCCGGGTGCTGGAATGGGTGATGTTCCAGATGGGCGGAGTCGGGCCGATGCTGGGCCAGAACCATCATTTCCGCCACTACGCGCCCGAGCAGATCCCCTATGCGGTCGCCCGCTACACCAACGAGGCCGGCCGGCTCTACGGCGTCATCGACCGTCGGCTGGGCGAGGCGGCCTGGCTGGCCGGCGAGGCCTACAGCATCGCCGACATTGCGACCTTCCCGTGGCTGCGCTCCTATGAGCGGCAGGGCCAGAAGCTGGAGGACTTTCCCAACCTCAAGCGCTGGTTCGAGACGATCGCGGCCCGCCCGGCGGTGCAGCGCGGCGTCAAGGTGCTGACCGAGAAGCGCGAGGAGGGCCGGCCGATGTCGGACGAGGAGAAGAAGGTCCTGTTCGGCGAACAGCAATACGCCCGGCGTTGAACCGGGCGCCCGGAGGCAACGGCGAGGCGGCGCGCACCCGCGCCCTGCGCTGGGGCCTCTACGGCTGCTCGGCGCTGATCGTGGCCGTGGTGGCGCTGGTGGCAGTGATCGCCACTCTGGCCTATCTCGATCTCGGTGAGCCGGAGTCGGCCTTCCCCGGCCGGCTGGCCGAGGCCGCGACAGCCGCCGAAGCAGGAGACATGGTCTACCTGCTCCCGCTCGCCGGGGAGGCGGCAGACTCGCTGCACCTGTTTGCGCCCGGCGCGACGACGGCAGCCGCCATCGACGCCTGCCTCGGCTTCGCCTGGGACAAGTCCGCGCTGATCGCCGGGCACCTGAGCGACGGCATGCCGGGAGCCTTTGTCGTCCTCGCCGACGGCGCGGCGGTCGACTATGGCTGGCATCTGGTCGGCGACACGCCGATCCGGTTCACGGAATGGCCGTGCGCGGTCACCCCCGCCGACGACGGCTTCGTCGTCAGCATCGATGACAGGGTGCTGTTGCTGACCCCGGCGCCGGACGCGGGCGACTAAAGCAACCCGCGTCCATCCGGACGCGGAACCAGTTGCTTTAACTCTTTGATACCGATCAAGTTCTCTGCCTCAAACCGATTCCGGTTTGAGGCAGCTTGATCTAGGCGACCGCCATCTTGCGCGGACGGCCGCGCCGACGGCGCTCTGCTCCGGGGAAGGCGAGGATCTCGCCGCTGCCCGATAGCGTGACCAGCTCCTGCTTCGCGCGCTCGAGGGTCGCGACCTCGCGGGCGTCGTCCCGATCGAAAACCTGGATGCAGCTCAACTTGATCTCGACCAGATCAAGCAGTGTTTCGAGAGTCTTTTCTGACAGTTGCATGGCCCTTACCTCGTGCCTGA
>JBHJOG010000327.1:0-15030 GCA_050329975.1 Alphaproteobacteria bacterium
CCTGAGCTGGGACGCGCTCAACGCGGAGGTGGCTGCGCTGGCCGCCGCGCTGCGCGCCGACGGCGTCGGGCCCGGCGACCGGGTCGCCGGCTACCTACCGAACCTGCCTGAGACCGTGGTCGCGATGCTGGCCACCGCCAGCATCGGCGCGATCTGGTCCTCCTGCTCGCCCGATTTCGGGGCGGCGGGCGTCATCGACCGGTTCGGCCAGATCGAGCCGAAGGTGCTGATCGCCGCCGACGGCTATTTCTACGGCGGCAAGCGCTTCGACTGCCTGGCCAAGGTACGCGCAGTGGTTCCGGCGCTGGCCGGGCTGAAGCGCGTGGTCATCGTCGGCTATGCCGGCTCCGACACAGCCGGCGAGGGCACACCGCACGCGGTCGGGTGGCGGGATTATGTCGGCGCGCATCAAGGTGCGTCCCATCGCTTCGAGCCGATGCCGTTCAACGCGCCGCAGTTCATCCTCTACTCCTCGGGGACAACCGGGGTGCCGAAATGCATCGTGCACGGCGTCGGCGGCACGCTGCTGCAGCACCTGAAGGAGCATCGGCTGCACAGCGACATCCGTCCCGGCGACCGGGTGTTCTACTTCACCACCTGCGGCTGGATGATGTGGAACTGGCTGGTCAGCGCGCTGGCCAGCGAGGCGACCCTGCTGCTCTACGACGGCTCGCCCTTCCATCCCGACGGCAACGTGCTGTTCGACTTCGCCGCAGAGGAGCGGGCGACCTTCTTCGGCACCTCGGCGAAGTTCATCGACGCCCTGGCGAAGGCCGAGCTGCGCCCGGTCGAGACCCACGACCTCTCGGCTATCCGCACCATCGCCTCGACCGGCTCGCCGCTGTCGCCCGACGGCTTCGCCTATGTCTACGAGGCCATCAAGCCGGACGTGCACCTTGCCTCGATCTCCGGTGGTACCGACATCGTCTCCTGCTTCCTGCTCGGCGATCCGACACAGCCGGTCCGCGCCGGGGAGCTGCAGGTGCCCGGGCTCGGCATGGCGGTGGATGTCTGGGACGAGGAGGGCCGCCCGGTGGTCGGCGAGAAGGGCGAGCTTGTCTGCACCCGGCCCTTTCCCTGCATGCCTGTGCAGTTCTGGAACGACCCGGACGGCAGCCGCTACCGCGCCGCCTATTTCGAGCAGTTCCCCGGGATCTGGACCCATGGCGACTACATCGAGCGCACCCGCGCCGGTGGCTACGTCATCCACGGCCGTTCCGACGCGACCCTGAACCCCGGCGGGGTGCGGATCGGCACCGCCGAAATCTACCGGCAGGTGGAGACGCTCGACCGGATCGTCGAGTCGCTGGTGATCGGCCAGGACTGGCGGGACGACGTACGGGTCGTCCTGTTCGTCCGCTTGCGCGAGGGGGACGTGCTGGACCAGGCGCTCACGGACGAGATCAGGCGGTTGATCCGCACCAACTGCACCCCGCGCCACGTCCCGGCGAAGATCGTTGCCGTCGCAGACATTCCCCGCACCCGCTCCGGCAAGATCGTCGAGCTTGCGGTCCGCAACGTGGTGCACGGCCGTGCAGTCAGGAACCGCGAGGCGCTGGCAAATCCGGACGCCCTCGACCAGTTCCGGGAGCTGCCCATGCTGCAGACGGACTGACGGCAAGATTAAATCTCGGGGTACCGGGATTACCGGACCTTACCGCGGCGTAATCTCAACAGGGCGTGCTGGCCACGGGGCGGCCGGAGGACGGGGCGGATGCGGGACGATTTGCAGCAGGAGGCGTGTCGCCACATCGCGGTGATGAAGCGCTATGCGGTGGCCCTGTCCCGCGATCCCGTACGGGCCGAGGACCTGGTCCAGGACGCCCTCGCCCGCGCCCTCGCCGGCATTGCCGGCTTCCGGCGCGGATCGCCGATGCTCCCCTGGCTGCTGCGGATCCTGCACAACGTCTATGTCAGCGACCGGCGGCGCCGGCCGGAAGATCCCGCGTCCCTGGACGATCATGAGAACCACGCGGCGGAAGCGCCGGTCGCCGAGGAGCGGGTGCAGGGCTCCCAGCTGCTGCGACTGCTGTGGACCCTGCCCGACGACCAGCGGGCGGCGGTCACCCTGGTCTGCCTCGACGAGCTTTCCTATGCCCAGGCAGCCGACGTGCTCGGCATCCCGAAGGGAACGCTGATGTCGCGGCTCGCCCGCGGCCGGGCGGCGTTGCGGGCCCTGGTCGAGGCCGACACGTCGGATATCGGCCGGGGCAAGCTCCGGGTAATCGGAGGATCCCGGTCATGAACAACGACCGTCCGGTGACCGACAAGGAAATCGGCAGCTTCATCGACCGCGAGGTCCGGGGCGCGCCACGCGCCGCCATCGCCGAGCGGCTGCTGGCCGATCCGCAGTCGCGGGCGAGGCACGACGCCGACAGCCGGCTGAAGCAGCTGCTGCGCGAGGAGCTGGCCGCCTTCGATCCGGATCCTTCGGCCTATGCCCTGGAGGCGAGCGCGCTCGCTGCGGCGCGGACGCGGCCGAACCGGCGGATCGGGTGGCGCACCGTCAGCTCGGCCGTCGTGCTGCTCGCCATCGGCTGGGGCGGCCATGTCGGCCTCGAAATCTGGCGCGAATGGCAGGTGCCACCGCTGGTCGAGGAGGCGGCGCAGGCGCACCAGGTTTTCGCCAACGACGCCATGCGCCCGGTGGAATCGCAGAACGCGGCGACGCTGACCGCCTGGTTCACCGCCCACCTGGGCGAACCGATCACCATACCCGACCTGCGTCCGGCTGGACTGCGCTTCATCGGGGGACGGCTGCTGTCCTCCGACAATGGCGCCCTGGCGCAGATCATCTACGAAGATGCCGACGGCCTGCGCCTCAGCCTCTATATCGCCGAGGACCACGACAGCGGCAGCGAGGACGTGGAGATCGTCCGCCTGGAGGAGGTCGACGCCGGCTACTGGCGTGACGGAGGCGTGACCTATGCGGTCGTCGCGGAAAGCTCGGTCGAGCAGGTGATTGCCGTCGCGTCGGTGATCGGCGTGTTCACTGCCGACGGGCCGGTCGACCGATGAAGCATCATCCAACCCGATCGACCAAGGAGGATCAGCCATGAACGCTGCTGCCGTTAAGCACTGGGGAGTGATCGTCGCCGTCGCTGCCGTCGCCGTGGCCGGGACGTGGCTGTACTCGTCGAGCGCTCACAGCGTACGCGTCGCCGAGGTCACCTCGTCGGGCTGCGGGCCGGCGGAGTTCGGGCTGCCGCTCGCGCTGCTCGGCGAAACGGCCGGCAGCCTGCCGGTCGCGGTGGGCCCGATCGCATCGGACAGCATGACGCTGCCGCTGCGCCTCACCTTCGATCCGTCGCTGAGCACGACCGACCGCGAACTGACGATGTCGGACGGCGCGCTCACCTTGCCGACCATGTTCGGTCGCACCCCCTCGGTGCCCGAGCGCATCAGCATCAACTGCCGGGACGGCGCGGTCGTCACGGTGCGCTACACCGGCGGCAGCAGCGCGGCGACCACCTTCAACGTTACGGTCGCAGATGCTGCCGACGCGGCCGGGCTGGTGGAAGTTCCGCTGCCGGGAGACGACACCGAGGAGACTGCCGAGAACTGACCCGGCTCGCCAGGGTTCGGGCGGCCACCGCTGCCCGGCCACCGATGCGTCCAATCCGCCACGGCGGCGCGGCAACTGCGGAATGTACCCTTCCGCCCGCTCGCGCTCCGGCATCGTCGCCCCCATACCACGATGCGAGGCGGGACGGGCGCGTCCAGGGGTCCGCCCATCAAGGCTGAAGAACAGCCACGGTCAGCCTGGGCGGACCCCGCCGGCGCGCAGCAACTCGCCCATGCCGGCGCGGCTCCCGCGCTGAGTCCAATTAGACTGTGGGTGAGTCCAAGGCGCGGCAGCGATGCCGCCGAGCCTGTGCGCCTACCGGGGCTGACGGTTGAGCGACAGCAAGCGCGTAAGCCGGGCACGGTCCACCGGCTTCTCGCAGCGGGGCACTTGGGCATAGGTTTCGGGCACCGTCGCCATGTCGTATCCGGTCGCGAAGACGAACGGGACGCCGCGGGCGGTCAGCGCATCGGCGACCGGATAGACCCGCTCGCCGCGCAGGTTGATGTCGAGCACTGCGCCATCGAGGCGGCCGCCGTCGCTTTCGACGAGATCGAGCGCATCTTCGACCGTACCAGCCGGACCGACGACCATGACCCCCATGGCCTCGAGCGCGCACGCCAGGTCGGTCGCCACCAGATACTCGTCCTCGACCACCAGCAGACGCTTTCCCATAAGTCCGCCATGCCCGCTTTCAACCATGCTCCATCTCCGCCACGTCGCTCCTGACCGGCACTCCGATCGTGCAGCGGATGCCATCGGGCCCGAATTCCAGCCTGGTTTCCGCACCGAGCTGGTAAGGCAGAGCGCGTTCGATCAGTTCGCTGCCGTAGCCCTTGCGCCGCGGCCGGTCGTTCGCCATCGCAATCCCGTTCTCCGTCCACTCCAGAACGACCCGCCGTCCGCCGTCGCTCCTCATTTCCTGCCAGGTGACCTCGAGCCTGCCTGTCGGCTGCGAGAGCGCCCCGTGCTTGATGGCGTTGGTCGCCAACTCGTGCAGCGCCAGGCCCAGCGCTTGCGCCGCGTCCGGCGGCAGCGCCACCGACGGGCCCTCGACGCGCATCCTGTCCGCCGTCAACCCCTCCGCGCCGTGTGCGCCCAGCTCCGTCACGACGAGTTCGCGCAGATCCACGTTGTGTTGCTCGAAGCGGGCCAGGAGCGCCTGGACCCGCCCCAGCGCCCGCAACCGGCTGCCGAACTCGGTCTCGAACGTGTCGAGAGAGTCGCTGCGGCGCCGCGTCTGGCTGGCGATCGCCTGAACGACTGCAAGCAGGTTGCGCGTCCGGTGCTGGAGTTCGGCGACCAGCACCTGCTGGCGGTCCTGCAGGCCGCGCAGGTCGTGGATGTCGGTCATTGTTCCGACCCAGTCGAGGCTCTGTTGGGCGTCGTTCTCGACCCGCCGCACACGCGTCTGGTGCCAGCGATACGCACTGTCGCTGGCACGGCGCACGCGGTGCTCGACGTAATATTCGCCGGTTCGCCGCGCTTCCGCCCAGGCTGCCTGGGTCTCCTCCCGGTCGTCCGGATGGACCGCGTCGAGCCAACCCTGGCCGAGGCTCTCCTCGAAGCCGAGGCCTGTGAAGTCGATCCACTGCGGGCTTGCCCAGGTCCGGTCTCCGTCGGGTTGGGTGCGGAAGACGAGCTGGGGGATGTTGGTGGCGAGAAGGCGGAAGCGCTCCTCCTTCTCGCGCAGTTCGGCCTCCGCACGATGCTGCTCCGTGCGGTCGCGGAAGATCTTGACGAAGCCCAGGCCATGGTCGGTCAGCGGCATCATCAGGCCGGACGCCCAGAAGCGCGACCCGTCCTTGCGCATTGTCCAGCGTTCGTCCAGGGCGCGTCCATCGGCAAGCGCCAGCCGGCGCTCCTCGTCGGGTATGCCGGCCAATCGGTCCTCGGGTGTGAAGATGATGTCGGCGCTGACGCCCAGGATCTCATCCTCGGTAAAGCCGAGCACCCGTTCGGCGCCGATGTTCCAGCTGGTGACGCAGCCTGCCGGATCGGTGGCGAGGATGGCGAAGTCGGTGGCGCTTTCCACCACCAGCCGCAGCAGCTCGTCGCTGCCCGGGGCGCCGGCCGCCCGACGATCGCCTGCTTCGTCAGTCATGCCCCGCCCTCCACTCCCTGCCAGGGTTCGTACGCCGTCCGGCATCGGGGACATCTCGGTCAATCGTCTGGCGGTCGGAAGGTTCCCCGCAGCCGACCCTCCCGACTGACCCTTACCTGGCAGGAGGGTGCTGGTCCCGAAGCAACCTCGCGTCCATCCGGACGCGGACCAGCGGCTTTAACTCTCTGATACCGATCAAGTTAGCTGCCTCGAACCGATCCGGTGTGAGGCAGCTTGATCTAGCCCATCCGGCCGCGGAACGGCGTGCCGGTAACCAGGCTGATCAGGTGGGCGGCCAATACGAAGGCGGCGACGACGGCGAGGAACCCGATCGCCCGCCACGGAATGCGCCAGACCCGCCCGGGCACATAGGGGCGATTGTCGAGCCAGAGCGCCAGCACAGCCAGACTGGCGGCAGCGGCGATCCCGATGACGGTCCCGGTCAGTGCGTGTCTCCAGACGGCGGCTGTCCGCCCGCTATTCCGCCGCCTGGGAAAGCGGCCGGACCAGCAGCGAACGGCCGGGCAGCCGGTCGGGCATCGGTGCGCCGGCCAGTTCCAGGATCGTCGGCGCCAGGTCGATGAGGCGGCCGTGGGCGGCAATGCCGCCACGGCTGTCGATCGCCCGTCCCGCCGCGATCGCGAAGCCGGTGGAGTTGTGACCGCCGGCGCGCGAGAACGGCACCGGCCCGATCCGGCCGAACGAGCCAGTCACCACGCAGTCGGCAGGCTTGGCTGTCCATTTGACCACCAGGTCCGCGTCAGAGCGCTTCGAAGAGCCGTCGTCGGCGCCGGTGCGGATGACGTCGGTCGCCACCGGCTCCCCGGTCCGTGCGTCGCGCATGTGCAGGATTTCGTCGGCAAGTGCGCCGCACACGGCGTCATAGTCGCTGCGGGCGACGATACCCTGCGGGTCGCGGCCCTCGAGGTTGATGCGCACATAGCCGTCGGAATAGGAGGGGAGGGCGAAGGCCTTCATCTGCGGCCAGTGGTCGCTGTACCACATCCCCGGCTGGAACCAGGGATCGTAGTCGTTGATGAAGCCGACCCCCTCAGGAGAACCGAGGGCGCGCTCCACGAGTCGGCCGATCTCCACCGGCAGCATCCGGCGCAGCGCCCGGCGGAGCGGGTTCGGATCGTGCTTCAGGCTCCAGCACTTGCGCGCCCAGCCGAAGCTGTAGGGATGGGTGATCGGCGCCTCGGGCGGGTGGTTGTCGCCCGGCGGCGCGCCGCGGATCGCCATCCGTCCCGGGAAGTTCCAGCGATAGAGCAGCTCGGGCAGGAACAGCATGCTGGTGACGTCGGTGTTGTTCGGCACCATGCCTTCCGGCGAGAACACGATGAAGCTGGCGTCGTCGGGCGCTGCGTCGACGATCCGGCCGATGCCGTCATCGACCGCGGCCGCGACGTCGGCCAGAGGATCGCCGCCGCCGAACAGGCCGCCGAAGGTCGCATGCAGCGGATGCTCGGGCGAGCCGATGTGCATCAGGTAGTGCCCGCCGGAGTGCAGCTCGGAGAAGACGACGATGAACAGGTCCCAGTCCTGTTGGCGCAGCAGGTCGGCGCTGATTGCGGCGCGCCGGGCGCAGCCTGTCTTCAGTCCCTCGGCGAGCTGCGCCATCGAGCTCTTGCGCCACAGCCGCGCCTTGTCGCGATCGAAGGTCGGGTGCGGCCCGTAGCGCTCGGTGAGCTCTGCGAACAGCTCCGGCGGGCGCGACGAGGGGGTTGCGTAGGCGGAGTGCGCGCCATAGGCGAGCAGCTGGACGCCGTTGACCCCGTCACTCAGCCGGGTCTGCGGGATGTCGACGGTCGCAACCCGGAAGTTCGGGCCCAGCGCGTAGAACGGCGGATACTCGTCGAACGGGTAGCTGCCCACCTCGCCCATGGCATAGCTGGCGGGCTTGAGGCGCAGCTGCGACCAGTAGCCGGTATCCTCCGGCGGCGCCCCGGCGGCGAAGTTGGTCCAGCTGGTCTCGGCCATGTTGGTGACGGCGTTCTGCAGCACGACGCTGTGGCCGCGGTCGCGCAGGCGCGCCAGATGCGGCATCCGCCCCTGGTCCATCCAGCGGGCGCACAGCGCGATGTCGCCCGAGTCCAGCCCGATCGCGACGACCGGTCCTGCCTTGCCGCTGGCCATGGCTACTCGGCGGCCGCGATCGACCGGATGGCGCCGACGGAACGGTCGATGATGATCGGGTCGGCCGCCTTCCAGCCGTTCGGCGCGTGGCGGCGGGCGGCAATGCCGCGGCCGAACATGCGCCAGCCGAAGGTGTAGCCGCCGCAGACGGTCGCCGCATAGTTCAGCGCCACCTTGACCGCACCCAGCAGCTGCCGCGGCCCGACTCGGCTCAACTGGCCGCTCGGCTGCAGGATCCGGCCCTTGGCGCCGTAGTCGACGCGACGGGCCTTGTCGAGGATCCGCGACCAGCGCAGCGGGTTCAGCAGGTAGAGCAGATCGAGCAGCGGCAGCGTGAGCAGCACCGGCCAGCGCGCGTTCTTGGCGACGAAATATGCGCGGCTCTGCGCCGGCGTCCGCAGGCTGCTCTGGCGCTCGACCCCGGAAAAGTGGTGCAGCACCGGTGCGAAACCGGCAATCAGCAACCGGCGGCCGCCCAGGTGCATCCGCCAGGCGAAGTCCGTGTCCTCCCAGCCATGCCGATAACTCGGGTCGAATCCGCCATAGGCGATGAAGTCCGCGCGGCGCACCATGACGTTGCAGCCCGCCAGCAGGCGGGCGGGGAGCCAGGAATCTTCGGCGACATCGAGCGTGAAGCGGCCGGTGGTCATCCCGTTGCTGGCAAGCTCGAGCTGCTTGACGCCGATGACCTGGCCCATCTCGTCGACCACCGCCTCGCCGCCGATTCCGCCGACGTCCGATTCGGCGGCCAGCTTGCCGACCAGCCGTTCGCCGGCATCGGGCACGATTACCTCGGCATCGTCGTCGATGAACCAGAAATAGTCGCCCCGGGCCACACGCGCGCCGAGGTTGCGGCCGACGCCGCAGCCGTAGTTGCGGTCGGCGCAGAACAGACGCACGTCCGGGAACTCCTCGGCAACCATATCGGGCAGGCCGTCGGTGCTGGCATTGTCGATCAGCACGATCTCGGTATGCGGATAGCTCAGCCGTCGCAGCGACTGCAGGCACCGGTGCAGCTCGCTGCGCCGGTTCCTGGTGACGATGATAATGGACAACAGCGGTATGGCCATTCCCGCCCCTGGCAGTCTAGGATCGGCGCCCGCGTAAAGAACGGGCCGGTCAGCCGGTTTTCCAGTCACTATGCGCACCTATCTATTATAACAGTATCGCAATGAAAATCCTGCATGTCATCTCATCTCTGGCCCGCGAGCTCGGCGGTCCGAGCCTGGCCTGCGTCGGCATGGCCGAATCGGTCGCCGCGCTGGGCCATGACGTGCGCATCTGCACCACGTCGTGGGATGGCGCCGGCAGGACGGTAGACGCGCCGCGCGGCCGTCCGGTTCAGCGCAACGGCGTGACCTATTTCTACTACGACATGCTGCGGCCGCATATGCGCGGGCTCGCGCCCGGCATGATCCGGGCGCTGCCGAAGCTGATCGCCGATGTCGACGTGGTGCATCTGCACTCGCTCTACCTGCCCCACAGCTGGGCCACGGGCGACATTGCCCGCCGCCGCGGCGTTCCCTATATCGTGCGCCCGCACGGCACCCTCGATCCCTTCATCTACAGGCGTCGGCGGCTGCGGAAGTGGATTGTGGAGACGATCTTTCAAGATCGGGTAAACCGCAACGCCGCCGCCTTCCATTTCACCACCCAGGAGGAGATGGAGCTCGCCAGCCCCTATGTCTCCGGCCGCCCCGGATTCGTCGCCCCGATCGGGGTCGACCTCGACCGATTCAAGGCCCTGCCGCCGCGTGGCCTGCTCAGGGAACGCCACCCTGCACTGGGCGACCGCGGGATCGTGCTGTTCTACGGCCGGCTCAACTTCAAGAAGGGCCTCGAGATCCTGATTCCGGCCTTCGCCGAGGCGGTGCGGCGCGGTGAGGACCTCGCGCTGGTCATTGCCGGGCCCGACCACGGCATGGAGGCGAAGGCGCGCGAGTGGGTGGTCGAGCACGCGATCGCCGATCGCTGCGTGTTCACCGGCATGCTGGAGGGCGAGGACGCGCTCGCCGCGCTCTCCGGCGCCGACCTGTTCGTCCTGCCCTCCTTCTCGGAAAATTTTGGCATTTCCGTGGTCGAGGCCATGGCGTGCGGGCTGCCGGTGCTGATTTCGGATCGCGTCAACATCTGGCGGGAGGTCAAGGCGGACGGAGGCGGCCTGGTCGCTCCGCCGGAGGTGGGTGCGTTCAGCGACCTGATATTCGACGTGATGGCCGACCCGGACTGGCGGCGGGCTATGGGGACGGCGGCCAGGGCCTCGGTCGCCCACCGCTTCACCTGGCCGCATATCGCCCAAAGGCTGGCCGATGTCTATGGCGCCATTGCAACCGGGCGGCCGTTCGAGCCGCTGATGCGCGACCCTTTTCCCCGGGCGGCCGAAGCGGTTTGACCTATTCCTGGTCGCCGAACAGGCGGTCGACGGGGATCGAGTAAGTCAGCGTCAGGATCTCGGTGCCGGGATTGCTGTCGCCCAGGTCGGCGTTGGAGATGTGGCTGAAGCCGACGGCGAGCCGGGAGCGGTTGTCGAACCGGTAGCCGACCTCAACTCCGGTGCGGAACTCCAGCGGATAACCCAGGTCGGGGCCGTCGCCGTTGTTGTAGTAGCCGAGCCCCGCCTGCGGCGTCACCACGATGCGGTTGCCGAAATAGATGTCCGCCAGCAGCCCGCCGGCGAGGTAGAAGGCCCCGTCGCTGGTCGCTTCCACCCCTGCCCAGGGCTTCACCACCCACAGTTCCAGGTCCGAGCGGTACTCCAGCCGGAAGTCTGCCGCCGGATTGTCACCGCGGACCACGTCGAAATAGCCGCCGCCGAGGGTGATGAAGGCCGGATCCTGGGCCTGCGCGGCCGTCGCCGCAACTGTGGCAAGGGCTGCGCCTAGCGCGGCAGATGCGAATCGCACGATGGGTCTCCCCCCGAATGGCAATGCTGGGGGATCATAGGCGTTGCCGTCGCCGAGGCAAGCGCCGCCTCCTGGCCGACGGAAGCCGGATTTTTCCACGGCTCCACGCGCTCGACCTATTCATCACACAAATAGCTATGCTAGCATTCGGGACGGACGGGCGATCGGTAGTGCTGACCTGATCCAATAAAGCGCCCGCCGGAAACTGGGAGGATGATGACATGCGGACGACATTGACGATGGGTACGGCGATGGTAGCCCTGGCGCTGGGGGCCGGTGCGGCCGCGCCCGCCATGGCCGAGGGCGAGACCGCCGAGATGCGGATCGCGCTCAGCAACAACTATGCGGGCAACTCCTGGCGGCAGGCGATGCTGCGCAGCTGGGAGCGTGTCACGGAAGCGGCCGTCGCCGACGGCGTCGTCGCCGCCGCCGACCCCTTCACCACGGCGGAAAACCAGGTCACCGAACAGGCAGCCCAGATCCAGAACCTGATCCTGCAGGGCTACGATGCGATCGTGCTGAACGCCGCCTCGCCAGAGGGGCTCAACGGCGCGGTCAAGGAAGCGTGCGACGCCGGCATCACTGTCGTCTCATTCGACGGCATCGTCACCGAACCCTGCGCCTGGCGGATCGCAGTCGACTTCCACCAGATGGGTTATGACGAGGTCGCGTATCTCGCCGAAAAGCTGCCGGAAGGCGGCAACCTCCTCGAGATTCGCGGCCTGGCTGGTGTCTTCGTCGATGACGAGATCTCCGGGGGCATCCACGCGGCTGTCGCCGACCACCCGCAGTTCGAGATCGTCGGATCGGTCCATGGCGACTGGGCGCAGGAGGTCGCGCAGCAGGCCGTTGCGGGCATCCTGCCGAGCCTGCCCGAGATCGTTGCGGTCGTGACGCAGGGCGGTGACGGTTATGGCGCAGCCCAGGCGATCGCCGCTGCAGGCCGAGACATGCCCGTCATCATCATGGGCAACCGACACGACGAGCTGACCTGGTGGGCGGAGCAGAAGGCGGCGAACGGCTACGAGACCATGTCGGTCTCGATCGCGCCCGGTGTGTCCACTCTGGCCTTCTGGGTGGCTCAGCAGATCCTCGCCGGCGAGGATGTGCCCAAGGACCTGGTCGTGCCCTTCCTGCGCATCGATCAGGACAACCTGGAGGAGAACCTGGCCAACACCGAGGCCGGCGGCGTCGCCAATGTCGAGTACTCGCTCGAGGACGCCCAGGCGGTGATCGCCGCGGCGAAGTAGCAGGCGACGGAGGCCCGCCAACGGTCGTGACGGAACGATGAGCGCTGCCTCGGCAGCCCTGGCCGAGCTGGACGGCGTCGAAAAGGAATTCGGCGCCGTCCGCGCGCTTGCTGGGGTCGATCTGGCCATCGAGGCCGGCGCGTGCGTCGGGCTGGTTGGCCACAACGGCGCCGGCAAGAGCACGCTGATGCATGTGCTCGCCGGCACGCTGGCGCCGGACCGGGGCGCGATCCGTCTGGGCGGTGCCGATCTTACCGCCCGTTATTCGGTGGCCGCGGCGCATGCAGCCGGCGTGCGCTGCGTGTTCCAGGAACTGTCGCTCTGCCCGAACCTGAGTGTCGCGGAGAATGCGCGGATCATGCATCCGCACCTGACCGGTCTGAACTGGCGCCGCCGGGCCGGCGCCCTGATCGCCGGCGCGCTCGACCGGATCTTTCCCGGCCACGGTATATCCCCCGGCGCGGTGGTCGGCGACCTGCCGATCGTGCAGCGGCAGATGGTGGAGATCGCGCGCGCCTTCACCGAAACCGACGTGCCGGCGCGGCTAGTGATCCTCGACGAGCCGACCTCCAGCCTGGATGCCGTCGTCGCCGGTCAGCTGCTCGGCTTCGTCCGCCGATTCGCCGAGTCCGGCGGCAGCACGGTGCTGATTTCCCACCTGCTGGGCGAGATCCTGTCGACTGCAGACAGGATCGTGGTGATGCGCGACGGCAAGGTGGTTGCCGCCCGGCCGGCCGGTGCGTTCGACCGCGGGTCGCTGGTTGCGGCGATGGGCCATGTCGCCGATGCCGCCAGCGAGCCGGCTGCCGCCGGCAGCAGCCGCAGCCAGGAGGCGCCGCAGGTGCGTACGCGGTTGCGGCACGGCGAGGCGATCGCGCTGGTCGCCCATCGCGGCGAGGTGGTCGGGCTGGCCGGGCTCAGCGGCCAGGGCCAGACCAGGATGCTGCTCAGGGTATTCGACGGCGCCCGCGGCGACGCCGAGGTCGCCGGCTCGGTGGCCCTGGTCGCCGGCGACCGGCAGACCGACGGCGTGTTCCCGCTGTGGTCGATTGCCAGGAACATCACCATCGGCTCGCTGCGCCAGCTGCGGAAGGGCTGGCTGATCGATGCCGGCGCCGAGGCCGGGCAGGCGGAGACCTGGCGGCGCCGGCTGTCGATCCAGACCCCGGACATGGCCAACCCGATCCTGTCGCTCTCCGGCGGCAACCAGCAGAAGGCGCTGTTCGCGCGCGCCCTTGGCTCCGACGCCGGCATCATCCTGATGGACGACCCGATGCGCGGCGTCGACGTCGGCACCAAGCGGGAGGTCTACGCGATCATCCGCGAGGAGGCCGCCCGCGGCCGCACTTTCCTCTGGTACACCACGGAGACCGACGAACTGGCGCACTGCGACCACGTCTACGTGTTCCGCGACGGCGCCATCGTCGCCGACCTGCCGCGGGGCGAGGTAACGGAAGAGAAGGTGCTGCACGCCTCGTTCCGGGTGGATGGGTGAGATGATGAGCGGCGTGCTGAACCCCAGGCTGTTGCGCGCGTTGCTGCCGGCGTTTTCGCTGGCGGTAATCCTGGGCGCGATCTTCTACCTGCAGCCGCGAACGATGACCTATTTCGGGCTCAACCTGCTGCTGAACCTGGCGATCCCGATCGCGCTGGCGACGATCGCGCAGATGTTCATCATCTGCGTCAACGACCTCGACCTGTCGATCGGCAGCTACGTTTCGCTGACCGCATGCATCGCCGCCACCTGGCTGAACGACGACCCGCTGCTCGGGGTGGCGGCGCTGGCCGGCTGCGTCGCGGTCTATGCCGGGCTGGGGGCGCTGATCCACCTGCGCCAGCTGCCGTCGATCGTGGTGACGCTCGGCATGTCGTTCATCTGGCTCGGCGTCGCGATCCTGGTGCTGCCGACGCCGGGCGGTGCGGCGCCGGAGTGGCTGCGCGCGCTGATGACCTGGAAGCCCGACGTCGTTCCGTTCCCGATCATCGCTTCGCTGCTGATCGCGGCGGTGGTGCATGTCGGGCTGATGTGGTCGCCCTATGGCGCCGTGCTGCGCGGTATCGGCGGCAACGCGCGCGCCGTCGAGCGGGCGGGCTGGTCGCTGCTGAAGGCGAAGATGATCATGTACGCGCTGGCCGGGGTCGCCGGCGCGCTCGCCGGGCTGGCGCTGGTCGGGCTGACCACCTCGGCCGACGCCAACATCGCGCTGCGCTACACGCTGCTGTCGATCGCCGGCGTGATCCTTGGCGGCGGCGAGTTCGTCGGCGGCCGGGTGTCGCCGATCGGTGCGGTGATCGGCGCGATGACGTTGACGCTGGCGGCGTCGTTCCTGTCTTTCCTGCAGCTCAACCCGGACTGGCAGATCGGGGCGCAGGGCGCGATCCTGATCATCGTGCTGGCGCTGCGGGTGCTGATCAACCGGGCAGAGGTGCGGCGATGAGCATCGGCGCCATCGCGCGCACGGCGGCGGCCAAGCCTTGGATCTGGTCCTATGTGGCGGCGGCGGTGGTCTGGCTGGCGACCATTGCGTTTACCGGCGGCCAGGGCGGCGGCGGCGTGCTGACCGCAGCGCTGACCTTCGGCACCTTCTTCGCGCTCGTCGCCATGGGCCAGATGTTCGTCATCACGCTCGGCCCCGGCAACGTCGACCTGTCGATCCCGGCGACGATGACGCTGGCCGGCACGGTGGCGATGAAGGCGATGGACGGGGCCGAGGCGCTGATCCCGGTCGGGCTGGCGCTGGCGCTGCTGACCGGGCTGGCGGTCGGGGTGCTGAACTTCGGGCTGATCCTGCTGCTGCGGATCCCACCGATCATCGCCACCCTTTCCTCCAGCTTCGTCATCCAGTCGGCGGCAATCTGGTGGAACCGCGGCCTGCGGATCAAGCCGCCGACTGTGCTCGGCGACTTCGCCACCACCAACGTCGCCGGGGTACCGGTGCTGGCGGTGCTGGTGATCCTGCTGGCAGCGGCGATGCATGTGGTGCTGGCGCGCACCCTGTTCGGCCGCTCGGTGACGGCGATCGGTCAGAACCAGCGCGCCGCCCGGCTGGCCGGGGTGCCGGTGGAACGGGT
>JBHJOG010000328.1:0-3798 GCA_050329975.1 Alphaproteobacteria bacterium
CGGATGCTGCCGTTGAACACGCGCTCTTCTCCCATCACCCGCACCCGCACCCGGAACGGTGTCGGATCGCTGGCGCCGTGGTTCGCATAGTGATCGACGAACACCTGATAGCGGCCCGGTGGCAGGCCGCGCGGCCAGACGATGTTCTCGACCGGCGCATTGCTGACCCGCTGTGCCGAAGCGTTCATGTCGATGTCGAGCTGGCTGCCGCAGCCGGAGAGGTTGGCGAAATAGACCCGCGTTCCGTTCGGGCAGACCACATGCAGGTCGAGGTCGTTGATGTTGTTCCAGATCAGCGTCACCAACTGCTCCGACTGCTGCCCGCCCTCCCGCCTGATCCGTGAGTCGAACTCCGGGTCCGACGGCGGCGGCGGAGGTGGTGGCTGCTGCACGACGGCCACCTGGGGCGGTTCCGGTGGCGGAGGCGGCGGAGGTGGCGGCGGGGGAGGCGGAGGCGGCGCCTCTCGCACCGGCACGAATGCCGGCGGCGGCGGTGGCGGTGGTGCTGCGGCCACGATCACCGGCTCGGGCTCGACCACAGGCTCGGGCACAGGCTCGGGCTCGACCACCGGTTCCACCGCCGGCTCCGGTTCCACCGGCGGCTCGACCGGGGCTTCGGCAAGCTGTGGCGGCTCGGGCGGCGGGGTGACGCACTGACGGCGCTGGCTGAGCGCCAGCCAGCGCAGCCGCGCCACCTCCTCGCTCAGGGCGAGCGTCTGCGCCTGGGCCGCGGCGAGCGCCAGCTCGGCCGGCGCCTCGCGCGGCGCCTCGACCTCGGCCGGCGCGACCTGTACCTCGCCCTGCACCTGGGCGTCGGTAACCGGCTCCAACTGCTTGGCCTCCTGGCCGAACGGCCAGGCAATCAGCGCGCCGACCGCAATCGCCGCCAGGGCAACGGCCGATAGGCCCGCGGCCCATGCCGCGCGCCTACCGCCCGGGGTCATGCCTGACCATTGTCCATGTCCGCCGCTGCGGCATGACTATCCTCGCCCAAACGGATGCCCACGCCGGGCAACTTCGGCCGAGATTAAGGCGAGGCTGTGGCGGTCGGCGCGGTCACGCCAGCGGCTGGAAGCCGCCATGGATCATCCGCTTGCCGTCGAACGGCATGTCCAGGGCCATCATCCGGGCATCCTGCATGATCCCGGCCCATCCCGCGTCGCGGGTGGCCTTGTCCGGCCAGGTGACCCAGGAAAGCACCACGGTTTCATCGGGCGTCGCCAGGACCGAGCGGGGGAAGTCGGTGACCTTGCCCTCGGGGACGTCGTCGCCCCAGGTCTCGATGCATTCCGTTGCGCCATGCTCTTTGAAGATGATGGCCACGGCGCGTGAGTAGGACAGGTACTCGTTCTTCCGGGCGGTCGGCACGGCTGCAATCATTCCGTCGACATAGCTCATCGGTAACTCCTGTTGTTCGATCGGGTTGCGAGTCAAAGGCCGATAAGTTATATTATGCAAGCATGAAGTTAGAAAAGATAACCAATTCGACGCGTCGCTACGAGGACGCCTGTGCGACCGCCCACGCGTTGGACCTCGTCGGCGATCGCTGGGCGTTGCTGGTGATGCGCGAGCTGATGCTGGGCCCGCGCCGCTTCGGCGACCTGCGCGCCAGCCTGCCGGGGCTGAGCGCCAACGTGCTGACGCAGCGGCTGGAGGGGTTGGAGGCCGCCGGCATCGTGCGCCGGCGCAAGCTGCCGCCGCCGGCGTCGGTCCAGGTCTACCAGCTGACCGAATGGGGCCAGGAGAGCGAGCCGATCCTCCTGGCGCTCGGGAAATGGGCAGTCCGCTCGCCGCGCCACGACCCGTCCTTGCCGCTGAGCCCCGTCGCCCTGATGCTGTCCTTCCGCGCCAAGTTCGACCCGGCCCGGGCGGCGGGCGTCGACCTGGCCATCGCCTTCCGCTTCGGCCTCGATGCATTCTCGGTCGCCGTCCGCGATGGGGTTCTGGCGATCGAGCGCGGCGAGCCGGCGACGCCGGACGTCGAGCTATCAGGATCGCCGTCGGCCGTCGCCGCGCTGCTCTACGGCAAGGTGCCGCTGGACGATCTGACAAGGCAGGGCGCCCTGATCGTCGCCGGGGACGCCGCTGCGCTGATCCGCTTCGCCGGCATCTTCGAGCTGCCGCCGAAGGCTGGTTGAGACGCTATCGCACCCATGCGGCGTTGCAGGCTGCAGCGATGGCGGCGCACTCGCGGTTGGCGGCGTCGAGCGCGCGGGTCCAGTTCATGAACCCGTGCAGCACCCCCGGGACGTCGCTGAAGGTTACCGGCACGCCGGCGGCCTGCAGCTTGTCGCGCAGGCGGATGGTGTCGTCATAAAGGGCGTCACAGCCGGCGGCGTTCAGATAGGCCGGCGGCAGGCCTGCCATCTCGGCCTTGAGCGGCGAAACCCGCCAGTCGCCGATTTCCTCCAGGCTGTTCAGGTAGTTGTTGCGGAACCAGACCATGAACTCCATCGAGAGCATGTAGTCCTCGCTGCCGAACCGCGCGTAGGAGTCGCCCTGATAGGCCAGGTCGTAGGCGCCATAGATCAGGGCCATGAACTTGAGCGGACTGGCGCCGGTGTCGCGCAGCGCCAGCGCCGTGGCCAGCGAAAGGTTGGCGCCGGCCGAATCGCCGCCGATGGCGAGCCTGGCAACATCCAGACCCCAGTCGCCGCCGTTGCGCGCCAGCCACTGCACCGCCGCGACGCAGTCGTCGAAGCAGGCCGGAAACCGGTGCTCCGGGGCCAGCCGGTAGTCGACGCTGGCCACCGCGAAGCCGCCCTCCTCGGCCAGCCGGCGGCAGGTGCGGTCATGGGTGTCGAGCGAGCAGATCACCCAGCCGCCGCCGTGGATATAGATGAAGGTCGGCGCCGGGCGGGCGGCGGTCGGGAAGTAGAGCCGGACCCGGATGCTGCCCGCCGGTCCGGGGAGGGTCCGCTCCTCCACCTTCTGCATCTCGGGCGGGTCTTCGTTCCAGGTCCGGTTGAACTCCTCGGCCAGCGCGCGGGCCTGCGGCGCAGGGAACTGGTGCAGCGGCAGCCCGATCCGGCCGGAATCGATCAGGCCCTGGTAGACGGCCCGGGTCTGCGGCTCCAGGTCGGGGGGCGGGGCAGTCGGCGGGGTGAAGGCCCGGGGCATCGGCGTCTCCATATCCGGTCGTTGTCGCGGGTGCTGCGCGAATCAGGGCGGCTGCCGAACCCGATGACCCTAGGCGCGCAGCTTCTCGCCGCGGCCATAGACCAGCAGCATGAGGATGATCACCGAGCCGTAGATGATCTGGCGGCCGGCTTCCGGCATCTGCATCACCGACAGCACCGACTGCAGCAGCACGATCAGGATCGCGCCGATCACGGTCCCGATGTAGCGGCCCTTGCCGCCCAGGATGTGGGTGCCGCCCAGCACCACTGCTGCGATCGACGGCAGCAGGTATTCGTTGCCCATGGCCTGGTAGGCGCGGCTTGAATAGCCGGCCAGCATCAGTCCGGCGATCGACGCGCACAGGCTGCACATGACGAAGGAGGTGACGATCACCAGCCGGGTGTTGACTCCCGACAGGTAGGTCGCAGCCTCGCGGTTGCCGATCGCGTAGATGTAGCGGCCGAACGCCGTGCGTCCCAGGATGAACATGATCACCGCCGAGACCGCCACCCACAGGATCACCGCGTGCGGAATCCCCGCGGTCCGGTCCCGGCCGAAGAACAGCATGATATCGGTGGCGGCCGACTGCGGCGCGAAGCCGCCGGTCAGGATCACCATCAGGCCCATCAGCACGGTGTTGACCCCGAGGGTGAAGATCATCGAGGGCACCCGCAGGAA
>JBHJOG010000329.1:0-16393 GCA_050329975.1 Alphaproteobacteria bacterium
GGGGTGCGGCCGTCGAGCAGCACGAAGACGCCGCGGTCGTCGGCGCGGCGCACCAGCCGGCCGAAGGCCTGCTTCAGGCGCAGGCGGGTGGCGATGTCGTCGAAGTCTCGGCGGTCGCCGCCGGCGGCTTCGTAGGCTTCGCGGCGCACCCGGTGCAGGATCGACGGACGCGCCCAGGGTACCCGGTCGAACACCACCAGCCGGAGCGAGCGGCCGGGCACATCCACGCCGTCGCGCACCGCGTCGGTGCCGAGCAGGCAGGCGTCGGTCTCGGCCCGGAACATGTCGACCAGCGTCGCCGGGTCCATCGGATCCACATGCTGGGCGTAGAGCGGCAGGCCGGCTTCGGCCAGGGGTGCCGCAATGCGGCTGTGGACGGCGCGCAGCCGCGAGATGGCGGTGAACAGCCCGAGCGCGCCGCCGCCGGAGGCCAGGAACAGGGTCCGATAGGCGGCGGCGACCTGGTCGGGACCGTTGCGGCCGACATCGGTGACGATGAACACCCGGGTCTGCGCCGGATAGTCGAAAGGCGAGGTGACCTGGGCCCGGATCGCGGCGGTGGCGAGGTGGATGGCGCCGGTGCGCGCCTCCGCCGCCGCCCAGTCGCGCTGCAGGTCGCCGGAGCCGTCGGTCAAGGTCGCCGATGTCACCACTGCACCATGCGCTTGGCCCAGCACATGCTCGGCGAGCGGTATCGTCGGGTCGATCCAGTGGCGGCGGGCGCCGAGGTCGATGTCGCGGCCGTCGATCCGCTCTACCGTCAGCCAGTCGACGAAGGCTGGCGGCGGGTCGCGGTCGATCGACTGCAGCAGGCCGCGCCAGCCCGGGATCGTCATCTCCGCCCGGCGCGCCAGCGCCCGGATTCCCGCCTCCAGCCGGTTGCGGGTCGAACTGTCCAGGGTGTCCGCCTCCTCGTCGAGCTTGCGCAGGAAGCGAGCGGCGAGCCGCTTCAGCGGCCTCGCCAGGTCCTCAAGCGCCGAGTCGAGCAAGGCCGCCGTCCGCGCCATCGGCTCGGACACCGGCCGCAGGTCGCATTCCAGGCTGTACGGCCCTTCGCTGTCGGCGCGCGCATAGACCTGCTCGCGCACATGGGCGAGGAACAGCTCGGCCGGGCCCTCCGGCTGACCCTCACGCAGCCGGTTCTGCCAGCCTTCGCCGGGCAGCGCGAGTGCCGCCGCCATCGCCTGCTGCAGCGCTGCCTCCGCCTCGGCGTCGTCGACGGTGAGTTCGCCGTAGCGGTTGAGCAGCCCGCGCATCCGGCCGCGGCTGCGCGCGGTGTCGCCGCCGCGCAGCCAGCGCCGCATCTCGGCGGTCTCCTGCCCCGACAGATAGGCGGCGAACACGCTGTCGGCGGCGTCGTAGAGATGGTGGCCCTCGTCGAACACCAGGCGGGTCGGCAGCCTCCCGTCGTCGATGCCGCCGAGTGCTGCCTGCGCCAGCACCAGCGCGTGGTTGGCGATCACCAGCTCGGCCTTGCGCGCCTTGCGCACCGAACGCTCGATGAAGCAGCGGCCGTAATGCGGGCAGGCGGAGTAGATGCACTCTCCGCGCCGGTCGGCAAGCCCGAGGATGCGGCCGCGGCCGAGCAGCGCCGGCAGCCAGCCCGGCAGGTCGCCGCCGACCATGTCGCCCTCCTGGGTCGCCGCCGCCCAGCGCGCCATCAGGCCGAGCGCCACCGCGTTGGCCGGGCTGGCGGCGACGCTCGCCACCGCCTCCTCGAAGCTCAGCAGGCAAAGATAGTTCTCCCGGCCCTTGCGGGTCACCACCTTCTGCGCCCTTTCCTTCTCGTCGGGATAGAGATGCACCAGCTCCTGCCCGATCTGCCGCTGCAGGTTGCGGGTGAAGGTGCTGATCCAGACCGGCGCCCCGTTGCGTTCCGCCCACAGGCTGGCCGGCGCCACGTAGCCCAGCGTCTTGCCGGTGCCGGTGCCGGCCTCGGCAATGACGACGGTGGCGTCGCCCTGTTCGTGCCGCGGCTGGAAGGCGGCGCTGACCGCCGACGCATAGGCCGCCTGCTGCGGCCGCGGCTCGGACCGTTCGTCCAGCAGCTCGGCGAGCCGCCGGCGGGCGTCGTCGGCGGTGACCCCCAGGTCGCCCGGCGGGTCGTCGGGTCCCTCGAACTCCCAGACCGGCAGGCGGCGCCACACCGCCAGGGCGTCGAGCCCGCGCCGGAGCCGTGGGTCGTCCGGCGGCAGGGCCGGCAGCAGCGCCGCCCAGCCCCAGCCGCCCCGGCCCATGACCGCGGCGATGCCGGGCCATTCCGGGTTGCGGCTGCCGGCGAGCCGGGCCAGCAGCACCCGGGTCGCGTCGCGCAGCGTCGCCGCCTCCTGCTCGATCGTGATCGGCACCGCCAGACCGAGGGCGGCGGCGATCCCTCGCGGCGACGGGATCACCGGGTCGGCGGGTCGGGCGAAGGCATAGAGCTCCAGGATGTCCAGCGCCCGCCCGGCATCCTGCCCCAGCCGGGCGATTGCCGTCGGCCGGTGACACACCACGACCGGCGCCGGTATCGCCGCCAGCCCGACCACCAGCAGCGGGCGGACCTCCGCGGGGTCGATGCGCCGCACCCCGTCCCCGGTCGCAACACCGCAGGCGGCGTGGCCGACGCTGAGGTAAACCGGCTCAGCGTCCGCCCGCGCCATCGCACCCGTCCGCTTTGCCCTGGCCATCGCCCGCCGCCCGGCTATTCTGGGGGAGGTCGAAGCCGGTCGGGATGGTTCCAGATGCGCGTTCCCTCATTATGCGGTGCGATCCTGGCCCTGCTGCCGGCAATCGGCCCAGCCGACGCCGTCCCGCTCCCGGCACCGCTGGAAGCAGGCGGCGAGGCGGAGGTGATGGCCGTGATCGACGGCGACACGGTGGTGCTCGACGACGGCCGCGAGGTCCGGCTGGTCGGCATCCAGTCGCCGAAGCTGCCGCTGGGCCGGCCGGATTTCCCGACCTGGCCGCTGGCGGAGGAGGCGAGGCAGGCGCTGGAAGCGCTGGTTCTGGGACAACGCGTCGCCCTCGGTTACGGCGGGCTCAGGACCGACCGCCACGGCCGCGTGCTTGCTCACCTGTTTCGAATCGGCGACGGTGCCTGGGTTCAGGGCGCCATGCTCGCCGCCGGCATGGCGCGGGTCTACACCTTTCCCGACAATCGGTCGATGGTAGCCGAGATGTTGGCCGAGGAACGCGCCGCGCGGGCGGAAGCACTCGGCATCTGGGCCCTGGACCACTATGCGGTGCGCGACCACGAAGCGCTGGTCGACGCCAAGGACAGCTTCCAGCTGGTGGAGGGTACCGTCCTCGAGGTCGCCGTCGTTCGTGAGCGGGTCTACCTCAATTTCGGCGCCGACTACCGGACCGACTTCACCATCGTGATTGCCAAGGACGACCTCGCGAGCTTCGAGGACGCCGACTATGCGCTGGACTCGCTGGCCGGCCGGCAGGTGCGGGTCCGCGGCTGGATCGACTTCTACAACGGCCCGATGATCGCGGTCACCCATCCCGAGCAGATCGAGGTCCTGTGATGCGGCGTCATCGCCCGGCTGCGTGGATCGCTATCGGTCTCGCTCTCTTCGCCGTCGCCTGTCGCACGCCCGGTGCCGCACCGGCGACCGGCGGCGAGCCCTCGGCCGCCGCGATCCAGCGGGCTGGCGACGAGATCGTCGCACGCTATGGCGGCGTTTACGAGGACCCGGCCGTCCAGGCCTATGTCGAGGGTGTCGGCGCCCGAATCATCGCACAGACGCCCTTGTCGCCCGCCGGGATCCGCTTCGTCATTGTCGACACCGATGCCGTCAACGCCTATGCGATCCCGGGCGCGACGATCTTTCTCACCCGCGGCCTCCTGATCTGGCTGAACAGCGAGGCCCAGCTCGCCGGCGTGATCGCCCACGAGGTCGCCCATCTGACCGAGCGGCATGTGGCGCAGGCGCGCGGGGCGGCCGAGGACGAGTCGGCGGCGGGCTCCGGGGCTGACGATGCAGCGGCTGCCCGCCTGCGCGCGTACAGCCGCCACCAGGAACTGGAGGCCGACCGGGTCGGGCTGGGATTCCTGGTCGCTGCCGGCTATCCGGGCGCGGCGATGCGCGACAGCCAGCTGCAGTTCGATGCGGTCGAAGAGATCGGGCGGCTGGAGCGCGGGGTCTCGGCCCCGATGCTGGCGCTGGACGAGGCGATGGCCACACATCCGTCCTCCGCTGAGCGCACCGCGGCACTTGCCCACGCCCCCGAATTCGCTGCGTCCGGCGACGTCGGCCGCGAGCGCTACCTCGCCGCCATCGACGGCATCCCCTTTGGCCCGAATTCAGGCGACTGGCAGGTGCATGGCGACCGGATCGTCCACCCCGCGGCCGGCATCGAGTTCACCCGTCCGGCGGATTTCGCCTTGGCCGGTTCCGCCGGGGTGGTCTCGGGATCGGGGCCGGGCCAGAGCGCCCTGGTGCTCGATTTCGTCAGCCGCGATCCGGCGACGACGCCCGCCGCCTACCTGAACCGCGCCTTTTCCAGGCTGGGCAGCGCGCCGGCCGAAACCCGCCTGATCGGCGGCTTCCCGGCGGCGGTCGGCAGCGCGAGCCGTCGCGACGAGGGGCAGCACTGGTTCAGCGTCGTCAGCTCGATCGGCATCCGCGAGACGGCGCTGCTGCGGGTCATGGCGGTGGCGCCGGCCGAGAGCGCCGGCGTCGTGCGCGATGCGATGGGCAGGGTCCTGCAGAGCCTGCGCCGCACCGACGCCGGGGCGAGCGTGCCCGGCCGCAGGATCGCGATCCATACCGTCGCCGCCGGCGAAACCGCGACATCGCTGGCGGACCGGATGGCGGTTCACGACGCCTTGCCCGGGCACGCGCTGGCGTTGTTTCTCGCGCTGAACGACCTCGACCCGCAGGCGACGCCAGAACCCGGATCCACCGTGAAGCTGGTGCGGTAGGGCAGCGCGGTCAGGCCGCGCTTTCGATAAACAGGTTCCGCGGGTCGTCGATGTGGCGCGCCATGGCGCTGCGCAGCTTGCACAGCGCGCGATGCTCGATCTGGCGCACGCGCTCCTTGCTGACGCCCAGGACCATGCCGAGCTGCTCCAGCGTCTTTCCATCCTCGGACAGCCGGCGCTCCCGAATGATCCGCTGCTCGCGCTGGGACAGCTGCTGCAGCGCATCGTTGAGCCAGCGCGACCGCGATTCCGCGTCCCGCAGTCCGATCACCACCTGCTCGGGATCGGGCCGCTGGTCCGGCAGGAAGTCCTGCAGGTCGTCATCGCCGTCGTCGCCGATGGTGGCGTTCAACGACTGGTCGTGCTGGACCAGGCGCGATTCCATCGTCTCGACGTCGGTGATCGAAACCTTGAGCTCATTGGCGATCCAGGCGCGGCCCTCGTCGTTGAGCGGCGAGCCGTTTCCATCCTGCAGCCGGGCGCGCAGCCGCCGCAGGTTGAAGAACAGCGACTTGTGAGCGGCCGTGGTGCCGGTCCGCACGATCGACCAGTTGCGCAGCACGAAGTCCTGGACCGCAGCCCGAATCCACCATGCGGCATAGGTCGAGAACCGAACCTCCCGGTCCGGTTCGAAGCGCTCTGCGGCCTGAAGCAGGCCGATATTGCCTTCCTGGATCAGGTCGCCCAGCGGCAGTCCGTAGTTGCGGAACCGGGTCGCGATACTGATCACCAGCCGCTCGTAGGCGGTGATCAGTTCATGCAGCGCATCCTCGTCCTTGTCCTGACGCCAGCGGCGAGCCAGCAACTGCTCACGCTCGCGCGACAGCACCGGTACCTTCATCGACCGGCGGATGAACCGCACATTGGCACGCTGGGTGGCTTCGTCATCGATATGGGCCATTCGCCGCCTCCTCACGCCATCCGGGATCAGCCTGCTCTGGACAACCGCCCCGATCAGATTACGTTCCATCGGTGTGCGACGTTGCAGGGATCTGCTGCGGTCCCGCGAATGTGAACTGCCGTGGGCAGGGTGTCCTGCATGGCAGGAACCCGGCATGACGGCGGTTCAGATCTCGATCACGTCCAGGATCGTGCCATCCGGAGCGAAGCAGGCGGCAACCAGCGTTCCGTCATGCCCGCAGCCGCCGTCCAGCGTCGTGTGGTGCGCGTTGTGGTCCACCCCGCCCTGGCTGGGGTCGTGGCCCCGAACGACCCTCGAGAAGCGTTCATAGGGGCCCTCCAGACGCGAAAACCCTTCCGCGTCCCACCAGAACCGGTCCTTCTGCATGCGCAGCGGCCGATCCGGATCGAGGCCGGCGCTGACGAACAACAGCCCGTCCTCGCGGGTGTAGGCCGCCCGCTTCAGCGCGGCGAAGAATGGTTCGTGGCCGGGACGCGAGCGGACGGCCATCCGCAGCAGGTTGGTCCAGCGCGTCAGCGACACCGCGCCCTCGCGCGCGATCATCATCGCCCGCTCCGGCTCGCCGCCATAGCAGCGGATCGTCGGCGAGACGCCGTTGGCGAGCAGATAACGCATCACCTGAGGCGGATCGGGAGCGAACTGGAGCTGGAGCAGCTTCTGCCACATCTCCTCCTGGGCCCCGCGCAGATAGACCAGGTGCTCCGGATCGGCGTGCGGTCGTGCCAGGAAGGCGATGCGGAACTGCAACAGCTGATCGATGGTCTCGAGGATCGCCGGCCCGCGGCCGATCATGTTGCCCAGATAGACCAGGCGGTCGTCCCGCCGGATCCTGGGCCAGAGCTCGCGGTGCAGGGCCCGCAGACGATGATGGTCGGCGAAGATCGCGCCGACACCCCAGACTCGTCGCGCATCCGCCAGGGTGCCGAAGGCCGATTCCGGAGCGGTGATGGTCGAAGCGGCCGTGACGCCCTGCGGCGTGACGCCTCCCGGGCCGGTGTCGAAGTCCTGCGGACCGTCGCCGACGCTGCCGGGACGACCGCCGACCTGGCCCAGGTCCGGGTCCCGCCAGCGCTGCGACTGTTCGCGCCAAGCCATGGTCTCGATCCGTCCCCCACCGACCGCTTTGTCCAGCCGTCGGTTCTGCCACTCACGCCGCGCCGAAGCCGCCTCCCCCCGGTGTGGCGATCTCGAGCACGTCACCCGGCGCGACTGTCATGCCGTCGCACCCGTCGAGCGTTTGAACCGACCCGTCGGACCGGTACACCCGATTGACTCCGCATTGCCCGGCAGCGCCACCTGCCAGACCGTGCGGCGGGATTCGCCTGTGGCCGGACAGGATAGACGCTTGCATCGCTTCGCAGAAGCGAATCCGTCGCAACACACCGTCGCCGCCGCGCCAGCGGCCCGCACCGCCGCTGCCGTGCCGGATCTCGAAGCGCTCCAGCACCACCGGAAAGCGCCACTCCAGCACTTCCGGGTCGGTCAGCCGCGAGTTCGTCATGTGGGTATGCACAGCCGACGCCCCGTCGAAGCCGTCGCCCGCGCCGGCGCCCCCACATAGAGTCTCATAATACTGATGGTGTCGATTGCCGAATGTCAGATTGTTCATGGTCCCCTGGGCGCCCGCCATCACGCCAAGCGCGGCGTAGAGCGCGTCGGTGACGCACTGGCTTGTCTCGACGTTGCCGGCGACCACCGCTGCGGGATAGCGCGGGCTCAGCATCGAGCCCTCGGGCGTCACGATGTCGATCGGCTTCAGGCAGCCCTCGTTCATCGGAATCGCGTCGTCGACCAGCGTGCGGAAGACGTAGAGCACGGCCGCGCGGCAGACGGCGCGGGGGGCGTTGAAGTTGTCGGGCCGCTGCGCGGACGATCCGCTGAAGTCGATCCTCGCCCGGCGCGCGTCACGGTCGATGGCGATCGCGACCCGGATCTCGGCGCCGTTGTCCATCGGCAGCGTGAAGCTGCCGTCCGTGAGCACGTCCAGGACCCGGCGCACCTGCTCCTCGGCATTGTCCTGCACGTGGCCCATATAGGCGCTGACCACAGCCAGGCCGTAGTGCGCCACCATCCGCCGCAGCTCCTGGACCCCCTTCTCGCAGGCGGCGACCTGGGCGCGGAGGTCGGCGATGTTCTGGTCGATGTTGCGGGCCGGATGCGGGCCGGAGGCGAGCAGGTCGCGCATCTCCTGTTCGCGGAACCCGCCGCGGTCGACCAGCAGCTGGTTGTCGATCAGCACCCCCTCGTCCTCGACCGTCCGGCTGTCGGGCGGCATCGAGCCGGGGGTGAGCCCGCCGACGTCGGCATGGTGGCCGCGGCTGCCGACGAAGAACAGCAGCGCCCCATCCGATTCGTCGAACACCGGCGTGATCACGGTGATATCCGGCAGGTGGGTGCCGCCGTTGTAGGGCGCGTTCAGCACGTAGACGTCGCCGGGCTTCATCGTCGCCCCGCGTGCGTCCAGCACCGCGCGGACGCTCTCCGACATCGAGCCCAGATGCACTGGCATGTGCGGCGCGTTGGCGATCAGCGCCCCGTCGGCGGCGAACAGCGCGCAGGAGAAATCCAGCCGTTCCTTGATGTTGACCGAATAGGCGGTGTTCTGCAGCGCGACGCCCATCTGCTCGGCGATCGACATGAACAGGTTGTTGAACACCTCCAGCATCACCGGGTCGACCGCGGTGCCGACCGCCGCCGTCCGCGCCAGCGCCTCGGTCCGCCGCAGGACCAGGTTGCCGGCGCCGTCCGCCGCGGCCTGCCAGCCGGCCTCGACGATGGTGGTCGCGGTCTCCTCGACGATGATGGCGGGGCCCGCCACTGTCTCGCCGGGCCCGAGCCGGCTGCGGTGGTGCACCGGCGTCGGCCGCATCGCACCGTCCACGAACATCGGGACCGTCGTCTCCGGCTTGGCCGCGCGGGGCGGCGGCGGGTCGTCCGCTGCGTCCGCGGGCGGCGCGTCGGTCGATCCGATCGCCTCGACCGAGACCGCGTCGACGTTCAGCCGGCGGCCGGCCATGGCGAATCCGTACTGGCGGCGATAGGCGGCCTCGAAGGCCGCGCTCACGGCGTCGCTGTCGGCGAACGGCACCGCGATGGCGGTGTCGGTGCCCTCGTACTTGACATGCAGCCGCCGCTCCACCGTGATCCGGTGGGCGTCGATCCCCTGCTCCTCCAGTTCCGCGACCGCCTCGCTCGCCAGGCTGTCGATGCGGGCCCCTGCCGCCTCGCGCGCCTCGGCCAGCGGCGCCTCGATCGTGGCCTCGCGCAGCGCGCGCACGTCCGCCAGCCCCATCCCATAGGCGGAAAGCACCCCGGCCAGCGGATGGATGAACACCGTGGTCATCCCCAGTGCGTCGGCAACCTGGCAGGCATGCTGCCCGCCGGCGCCGCCGAAGCAGCCGAGCGCATAGCCGGTGACGTCGTAGCCGCGCTGGATCGAGACCTGCTTGATCGCGTTGGCCATGTTCTCCACCGCGATGCGCAGGAAGCCCTCGGCCACGGCCTGCGGGCCCCGCACGTCGCCGGTCGCCGCCCGGATCTCGTCGCCCAGCGCGGCGAAGCGCGTCGCCACCGCCTCGCGGTCCAGCGGTAGGTCGCCGCCGGGCCCGAACACCCTGGGGAAGAAGGCCGGCTGGACGCGGCCGAGCATCAGGTTGGCGTCGGTCACCGTCAGCGGGCCGCCGCGCCGGTAGCAGGCGGGTCCCGGGTCGGCGCCGGCGCTGTCGGGGCCGACCCGGTAGCGCGCGCCGTCGAAATGCAGGATCGAGCCGCCGCCGGCGGCCACGGTGTGGATCCGCATCATCGGCGCCCGCATCCGCACGCCCGCGACCTGGGTCTCGAAGGCGCGCTCGTAGTCCCCGGCATAGTGGGAGACGTCGGTCGAGGTGCCGCCCATGTCGAAGCCGATCACCTTGGCGAAGCCGGCGCGGCGGGCGGTTTCGGCGATGCCGACCACCCCGCCGGCCGGCCCGGACAGGATGGCGTCCTTGCCCTGGAACAGCCGGGCGTCGGTCAGGCCGCCGCTGGACTGCATGAACATCAGCCGGCTGCCGCCGAGAGCCGCCGCGACCCGGTCGACGTAGCGACGCAGCACCGGCGACAGATAGGCGTCGACCACGGTGGTGTCGCCGCGCGAGACCAGCTTCATCAGCGGGCTGACCTGGTGGCTGATCGATATCTGAGTGAAACCGGCCGCGTGCGCCAGGCCGGCGACCCGGCGCTCGTGATCGGGATAGCGGTAGCCGTGCATGAACAGGATGGCGACCGAGCGGAAGCCGGCGGCGTGACCAGCCCGCAAGGCCTCGGCCGCCCCGGCCTCGTCCAGGGGCACCAGCACGTCGCCTTGCGCCGACATCCGCTCGTCGACCTCGGCGACCGCGCCATGCAGCAGTTCGGGCAGCACGATATGCCTGGCGAACAGGTCCGGCCGGTTCTGGTAGCCGATCCGCAAGGCGTCGGCAAAGCCGCGCGTCGTCACCAGCAGCGTCCGGTCGCCTTTGCGCTCGAGCAGCGCGTTGGTGGCGACCGTTGTGCCCATCTTGACCGCGTCGATCGCACTGGCCGGGATCGGTGCGTCGCCGTCCAGGCCCAGCAGGGTCCGGATTCCGTGCAGGGCGGCATCGGCGTAGCGCTCGGGATTGTCCGACAGCAGCTTGGCGGTCGCCAGCGTCCCGTCGGGCCGACGGGCGACGATGTCGGTGAAGGTGCCGCCGCGATCGATCCAGAACTGCCAGCGGCCGTCATCGCCCATGGTACGTGCTTTTCGTGGTGGCTGCCGATACGGCGCGCAGGGTGCCGGAAGCTGGTATATCAGCACCCGGCCGGCCGCGTGAACCGGCCTGCTGAAACCTTTGCCCGATGGCGGCGTTGGCGATCCGGACCTGGTGACTGATACCGAACTCACATTCGTTGCGCTCGGGCTGGCCGCGCTGGCCGTGCTCGCCGCGTGGGCCGTCGGGCTGCTGCTGGCTCGGCTGTGGCGCGCTGCGGCCAGCCACCTGCCGGCGACGCTCGGCCGGGTGGCGGAACAGCGCCACCTGGCGCGGGTGCGCGACGGCGCCCGCGACCGGTTTCCGGTGACCTACCGGTTTCTCGCCGACCGTCTCCGCACCGATCGGTTCACTGGCCTGCCCCTGACCCTCGTCGTTGCCGCCGCCGCCTATCTCGCCGCGCTGCTCGGGGGGCTGGTCGAGGAGCTGCTCGAGGCCGACGAGATCGGCGCGGTCGATGCGGCGATCAACGATGCCTTCGCATCTTACCGGGTCTCGCCCCTGATCGAGATCGTGCGCTGGTTCACCAACCTCGGCGATAGCGCCGCGGTGACCGCGGTCGCCTTCGTCGTCACCGGCTTCCTGTGGGTGTTCGGCGGCCGGCGGATCATCCTGCCGCTGTGGGTGACGGTGCTGGGTGCGATTCTGTCGACCTGGGCGGGCAAGTTCGCCTTCGACCGGCCGCGGCCCGATTTCGTCACCGGGGTCACGGCGCTCTCGGCCTCCTTCCCCAGCGCCCACGCCACCGGCGCAATCGCGGTCTACGGCTTCATTGCCTACGTGATCGCCCGTGGCCTGCGCAGCGGCCGGGCGCGGTTCGAGATCCTGTTCTGGAGCGGCGCGCTGATCGCGGTCATCGCCCTGAGCCGGATGTTCCTCAGCGTCCACTTCGCCAGTGACGTCGCGGCCGGACTGCTGGTCGGCGGGTTCTGGCTGCTGGCCGGCATCGCGCTGACCGAGCTGCGGCGGCGCGGCGAGCCCTGGGCGCCTCGCCCCGGTGCGGATTGACAGCTCGGACGCCTGCATGATTCATAGGCCGGTGCGGGGAGACCCGACCGAACTGCGAGAGACCGCGCCTCCGTGTCGATCTGGGGCAAATTATTTGGCGCCGCCGCAGGCTTTGCCGTTGGCGGCCCCCTGGGCGCGCTGATCGGCGGGCTGGCCGGCCACGTCGCCGACGGCCTGCAGCGCGTGCCGCGGAACCGTGCCGTCGGCGATCGACGCTATGGCGACACCGACACCCCCGCCGACCCGGGCGTCGGGTTTGACATGCGCTCGGCCCAGAAGCCGGTGGCCTTCACCATCGCGGTGATCGCGCTCGGCGCCAAGCTGGCGAAGGCCGACGGCCAGGTGACCAAGGACGAGGTCGCCGCCTTCAAGCAGATCTTCCACGTCCCGCCCGACGAGGCGCGCAACGTCGGCCGCCTGTTCAACCTCGCCCGGCGCGACGCCCGCGGCTACGAGCCCTATGCGCGCCAGATCGCCCGGATGTTCCACGACAATCCCGCCGTGCTGGAGGAACTGCTGAACGCGCTGTTCCACATCGCCATGGCCGACGGCAAGGTGGGTGACGAGGAGATGATCTTCCTGTTCTCGGTCAGCACCATCTTCGGCTTCGACCGGCGGCGCTTCGACCGGATCCGCGCCTCCTGGCTGGGTGCTCCCTCCGACGACCCCTATGCGGTGCTCGGCCTCGAGCCGTCGGCGACCGACGCCGAGGTCAAGGCGACCCATCGCCGGCTGGTTCGCGAGAACCATCCCGACTCGCTGGTCGCCCAGGGCATGCCGGAGGACTTCGTCGCGCTTGCCAACGAAACCCTCGCCAAGATCAACGACGCCCACGACCGGATCCGCAAGCAGCGTGGCCTGAGCTGAGGATGCGACGCCGCGTTGGGGCGACGCCACGTCGAGGCGACGCCGCGTCGCGCCATGCCGCGGTAGGCATGCGACGTTCCCGGCCTGGACGGCGCGCCCATCCAGGCACTACATGCCCTGACACATTGTCCGCTGGAGCCTGACCGATGGCGCAGCCGCCGCTTCTGTCCCTTCGCCAGGTCTCGCTGACTCTCGGCGGCAACCGGCTGTTCGCCGATGTCGACTTGCACCTGCAGCCCGGCGACAAGGCGGCGCTGGTCGGCCGCAACGGGGCCGGGAAGACGACCCTGTTCAGGCTGCTGACCGGCGAGGTCGCCCCGGACACCGGCTCGCGCTTCGCCCAGCCGGCGATCCGCATCGGCGCGCTCGCCCAGGAGCCGCCGTCCCCGGGGGAGGAGACGATCGCGGCCTATGCCGGCGCCACCCGCAGTACGGCGCCGCACGAGGTCGAGGCCGCCCTGCACGGGCTGGGGCTCGATCCCGAACGCCCGGCGAGGACGCTGTCCGGCGGCGAGCTCAGGCGCGCCGCGCTGGCCCGCGCCCTGGTCGAGGGCGAGCACGTGCTCCTCCTCGACGAGCCGACCAACCATCTCGACATCCCGACCATCGAGTGGCTGGAGGGCACGCTGCGCGCCTATCGCGGGGCGCTGCTGGTAGTCAGCCACGACCGCGCCTTCCTGCGCACGGTCACCAACCGGATGGTCTGGATCGACAGCAACCAGCTGTTCGCCACCGGCCGCGGCTTCGCCGCCTTCGATGAGTGGCAGGAGGAGATCGAGGCGACGCGCGAGGCCGAGGCGGCGCGGGTCGACCAGTATCTGAAGGCCGAGGAGCGCTACCGGCTGCGCGGCGTGACTGCCCGCCGCAAGCGGAACCAGCGCCGGGTCGGGCTGCTGGCCGAGCTGCGGGCGGCTGTGGCGGCGCGGCGCAGCGGGCTCGCCGACCGGACCGCGATCGCGGCGACGACCACCGGCTCCGGCGCCAGGGTCATCGTCGAGGCCAAGGGTCTGGCCAAGCGGTTCGCCGCGACCGACGGCGGTGAGACCGTCATCGCCGACGGCTTCTCCACCCGCATCCTGCGCGGGGACCGGGTCGGCGTGATCGGGCCGAACGGCGCCGGCAAGACCACCCTGATCCGGCTGCTGATCGGCGAGGAGACGCCCGACGCCGGCACGGTGAAGCTGGCCGAGGGGCTGGCGGTCGCCTATTTCGACCAGCGGCGCGAGCAGCTCGATGCCGGTAAGACGCCCTGGCAGGTGCTGTGCCCCGACGGCGGCGACACCGTGTTCGTCGACGGCCGGCCCAAGCATGTCGTCTCCTACCTGAAGGATTACCTGTTCGACGAGCGGGCGGCCCACGCCCGGGTCTCGACCCTGTCCGGCGGCGAGCGGGCGCGCCTGCTGCTCGCCCGCAAACTGGCCGCGCCCGCCGACCTGCTGGTGCTGGACGAGCCGACCAACGACCTGGACATGGAGACGCTGGACGTGCTGCAGGAGGCGCTGTCGGACTATGCCGGCACACTGATCCTGGTCAGCCACGACCGCGACTTCCTCGACCGGCTGGTGACCCAGACCATCGCGGTCGAGGGCGGGGGGCGGATCGATGACTATCCCGGTGGCTACACCGACTATCTCGGCCAGCGTCCGACGCGGGCGGTGGTCGAGCGGAACCCGGCACGGCCGAGGCGGGAGGAGCCGCGGCTGCGGCCGGCGCAGGGCAAGCTCTCCTACAAGGAGCAGCGCGAGCTCGACGAACTGCCGGATCGGATCGCGCGCCTTTCGGCCCGAATCGCGGCGCTGGAGGCGGACATGGCCAATCCGGGCCTGTTCAGCCGCGACCAGGGCCGCTATCAGCAGCTGGTCCGATCGCTGGCCGATGCCGGCACCGAGCTGGAACGATCCGAAGCGCGCTGGCTCGAGCTCGAGGAGAAACGCGAGTCGCTGGCGGCGGGGGCGGCTGGCCGGGCCAGCGCCTGATGCGTCCAGGCGACATCGCGATCCTGATGGGGGTCATCCTGCTCTGGGGCGGCAGCCTGGCCGTCGCCAAGATCGGTTTCGCCGTCTTTCCGCCGCTGCTGCTGATGACGCTGCGCTTCGGCCTGGTCGCCGTGCTGCTGGCGCCGTTCTTCCGGTTGCCGCGCAACCGGCTGAAGGATGTGGTGCTGCTGTCGGTGGTCCTCGGCTCCCTGCATTTCGGCGCCATGTTCTACGGCCTGCAGCGGGTGGAAGCCGGCACCGCCTCGCTGCTGACTCAGGTGCAGGTGCCGTTCTCAGCCCTGCTTGCCGCCGCCTTCCTCGACGACCGGATCGGCTGGCGGCGGGCGGGCGGCATGATCGTCGCCTTTGCCGGCGTGGTCCTGATCGGCGGTGCGCCCGACCTGACCGAGAATCTGTTCCACGTCGGGCTGATCCTGCTCGCCGCCCTCGCCTGGGCGTTCGGCGCCTTCCACGTCAAGCGGATGTCGGAGGCGGGCGGGGAGCCGCCCAATGGCCATATGCTGAACGGCTGGATCGCCGTGTTCGCCGCCCCGCAGATGCTCGCGCTGACCCTGCTGGTCGAGGACGGGCAGTGGGCGGCGCTGACCGCGCCGGACTGGCGCGGCTGGTTGGCCGCCGCCTACATGGCGATTGCCGTCGTCATCATCGGTTACGGGCAGTGGTACCGGATGCTCGCCCGTTACTCGCTGACCCAGGTGATGCCGGTGATGCTGCTGGTGCCGGTGGTCGGCGTCGTCGCCGGCGCGGTGCTGCTCGGCGAGCCGCTGACCTGGCGGGTGCTGGTCGGCGGCGGGCTGGTGATCGCCGGCGTGGGCGTGATCCTGATCCGCCGCCCGCGGACCACGCTGCCGATGCCGTCGGCGACCTCATGATGGAGGACTTTGCACCGACAGAGGCTTGCATAGACATTGTGCGTCCTTCGACAGGCTCAGGATGAGGAGCATGGGGTATGGCAGGACCGTCGGTATTTCGGCATTTTGGATAAGCTGTTGAAACAGCAGGAAAAAGCGGCACGAGCATTTGTGCAAGACACTCTATCTCCTCACCCTGAGCGTGTCGAAGGGCGCACGGTGCACGTGCAAGCCTCTGTCGGTGCAAAGGTCTCCAGGATGATGCACTTGATCGAGACGCCCTCGCCGAACCATGGACCGCGGGTCGGCGACCGGCCGCTGGACATGCTGGTGCTGCACTACACCGGCATGAGGACGGCTGCCGCCGCGATCGCGCGCCTCTGCGACCCAGCCTCGGAGGTCAGCGCCCATTACACGGTCGACGTCGACGGCACCATCCACGCCCATGTGCCGGAGCACCGCCGGGCCTGGCACGCCGGGTCTGCGCGCTGGCGCGGCGCCGGCGACGTCAACAGCCGCTCGATCGGGATCGAGATCGTCAACCCCGGCCACGACTGGGGCCTGGCGCCGTTCCCGCCGCGGCAGATGGCGGCGGCGATCCTGCTGTGCCGGCAGATCTTGAACCGCCACGGCATCCGCGCCGGCAACGTCGTCGGCCATGCCGACGTGGCGCCGGACCGCAAGGCCGATCCGGGCGAGCTGTTCCCCTGGGCGCAGCTGGCCAGGGCCGGCATCGGACTATGGCCGGGTGAGGGAGCGGCGGTGGCCGATGCTGCGGCGGCGCTGCACGCGCTCGGCTACGGCGTCGAGGTCTTTGGGCCCGGGCCGTGCCTGCGCGCGTTCCAGCGCCGGTTCCGGCCGGAGCGGATCGACGGGCAGGCCGACGCCGAAACCATGCTCCGGCTCGGCCAGCTCTTGCGCCGGGCGCGCGCATGCCTAAGTTAGCGGAGCGTCAGACGGCCGGATGGCCGCCTCGCCGCAATGGGGAAACCCGCGGCGGGGAGGAAAGTCCGGGCTCCATGGAGACACGGTGCCGGGTAACGCCCGGCGAGGGTGACCTTAGGGAA
>JBHJOG010000330.1:0-3138 GCA_050329975.1 Alphaproteobacteria bacterium
GCGAAGTCGGTGACGGTCAGGGTGAAGACGACGACCGAGGCGCCGACGAGCCCCGGTTTTGCCATCGGGATCACCACGTGGAGGAACGTTCGGACCCAGCCGGCACCGAGGCTCTCGGAGGCCTGCTCGACCTCCTCGGGAATTGCAGTCAAGGCAGGGGCCAGCATCAGCACCGCGAACGGAAGCATGTACTGAACCAGTCCGAGCAGGATCGCTTGGTAGTTGTAGATCAGATCCAGCGGCTCCAGGCCCACTGCCTGCAGCGCCTGGTTGATCAGCCCCTGCTTGCCCAGCACGATCAGCCAGCCATAGGCGCGTACCACCTGGCCGATGAAAAACGGCAGGAACAGCGAGATGAGCAATGCCTTGCGCACCCATGGCCGCGACGTGCGGACCATCGCGTAGGCGTACGGGAAGGCCAGCACCAGGGTGAGGGCAGTGACGATCAGCGCCGCGAGCACGCTGCGCATGATGATGTCTATGTAGACCTGTTGCCGGAAAACGGTGGCGTAGTTGATGAGCGAGAATTCCTCGCGCAGCCGATATGTGGTGGGATCGAGCTCATGCAGGCTGAACTCTGCGATCCAGACCAGGCCGCCCGCCAGTAATCCTACCAGCAGCAGCGCCGGCAGCAGTAACAGCCAACCGGTCAGCCGCCTGGCCGCCGGCGGCCAGACTGCCGCCGCCACCGCCTCGGCCCAGTCGAGCAATCGCCAACTCAGCGGAATCGAATAGGTCGGATGCTCTCGCACGACCGCCCCTTGCCAGCTCCACCCAGGCCGCGAGCGCCCTCCCCCGTCGCCCGGGGGAGGGCCGGCGGATCAGCCCTGCATGATCTCGTTGAATCGGGTGAACCACTCCTGCTGGTTCTCCACCAGGATCGGGCTCGGGATTGAGACCAGCCTGGCGAAGTCCTCTTCGGTCGTCGGGTAGGCCGGATCGCCGACCAGATCCGCCGGCGGCTCCAGTCCCGGGTATACCGGCGGCAGGCCGAGCAGGCTGCACCACGCCTGCTGCACCGGGCCGGTCAGCGCGTGATTGACGAACTGCTTCGCCCAGTACTCCTCGTTCTCCGGCAGGTTCTGCGGCACCCAGAGGCCGTCGGTGTCGACCTTGCAGCCTTCCTCGGGCACGGTCCAGCTGAGGGCGATCCCGGTCTGCTTCGCCGCGCGGGCGTTGACGCTGATGGTGCAGGCGACGTCGATCTCGCCCTGCTGGAACCAGGTCGTGAAGTCGGGATCCTCGCCCAGCAGCGGCTCCTGGGTCTTCAACTGCCGGTAGAACTCCCAGCCCGGCTCCATGTTGTCCGGAATGTCGTCGATCGTGCCGCCGCCGATGATGACGTTGATCGGCGTGAAGCCGATGCCGTCGTCGTAGAGCGCGATCCGGCCCTTGAACCGGGGCTCCATCATCACCTTCCACGAGGTCGGCGGGCCATCGGGGAACGCCTCGTCGCGGTACGCGCAGACATAGACGTAGGAATAGGTGTTGACGAAGGGGTAGCCATCGAGGCCAGCCGGCTTCGCGGCGGGCAGCAGGCCGGCGAGGTTCGGCAGGTCGTCGAGCGGGACCGTCACCCCGCGGAGCGAGGAGATGGTGGCGTTGGTGGTGGTGTCCCAGTTGACATGGATCGGCGGCACCCGTCCCTGGTCGATGGCGGCCCAGATCCGCGGGCGGATGTCGTTGTCCTCCGTATAGTCCAGGCGGACGGCGATGCCGGTCTCGGCGGTGAAGCTGTCGGCGACGCCAGCCTGCAGGGCCTCGCCCCAGGCGCCGCCCCAGGCCCGGACGATGATCTCGCTCGGCTTGGCCGGCTGGGCGGAGGCCCGGCGGATGAAGGGCATCGACAGCGCTGCGGCGCCGGCGGCGGTCGTGGCGCCCGCACGCAGCAGCTGGCGGCGGCTGGTGGCGAAGCGGGTCGGATTCTCGCGTGTCATGGTCAGCTCCCCCGAGTGGCGGTGATTTGTGTCTTGCCGGTCTGGTCTACCCGATCTTCGGCAGGAAAACGAGCCGATCGCGCGGGGCGAAGCAAGTTCCGTTCCCGGCGCGCGGATCAGCCCGCCGCGATCTCCGCCTGCAGCCACGGCAGGAAGCCGCTGAGGAAGCGGGTCGTCGCCGGCATGAAGTGGCTGCCGTAATGGTAGAACGGATCCAGCGCGCTGACGATCATCCGTCCACCGCTGCTGACCCGGTCGTCGTAGAAGAGCGAGCCGCCGCCGGCATGGTCGATCACCGACACCGCGCCTTGCGGCGGCGTGAAGACGCCGTGGTAGTGCCACACCACGTCCTGCGGCGGCAGGTGGCGCCACAGGGAATGGTCCGGGGCAGCGGGACGGACGCCGCTGTCGCCGCCCTCGATCCACCACCAGAAATTCACCGGCGCATCGACCCAGGCGACTCCTGGCAGCCAGTGGTGGGCGCCGGTTTCGCCCATCGCGACCAGCATGCCGCCGGCGTCGAGAAAGGCGCGGATTGCAACCGCATGCGGCACCAGCAGCTCGGGCGGCGTGCGGCATGCGACGACGATCGCCGCATGACGCCGGCGGTCGAAGTCCGCCCCGGACAGCTCCGGCAGGTAGAGCACGGCGTCGAAGACCTCGGCGAACGGCGGCTCGTAAAGTCCTCGGTGCAGGTAGAATGCGCCGTTGTCGACAATCGCCAGCCCTCCGGTCATGCCGCCGCTCCTTCCGCGTCCAGCAGCCAGTCGAGCAGCTGCGGCCCGATCCGCGCCGCCGTCGTCGTGTCGTACCAGTGCATCCACAGGTCGTTGCCGGCATGCATGAGGAACCGTCCGCCCCGCGGCCGCCGCCACAGCCAGTCGACGGCCATCGCCGCCTCGCCGACCGTGTTCAGCACCAGCGCGTCCGCCGGCGGCGCGCTGGCGCCGCGGCCGTAGAAGCCGGCGACCCCGCGGCGGAAGGTCAGGTCGTCGTCCTCGACCCCGGCAAAGACCGGATGCGCGGCCGCCCGCCGGACCCTGAGGTCTGCCAGTCGCCCGCTGCCGCTCGGCCGGAACGGCGCGAGCCCGGCGAGGAACGGATAGACCACATGCCCGCAGAACACGATGGTCCCCCCGCCGTCGAGGTAGCGGGTCAGCACCGCCCGCTGCGCCGCCAGGTGCCGCTGGTCGTGGTGGGT
>JBHJOG010000331.1:0-11873 GCA_050329975.1 Alphaproteobacteria bacterium
GCCGAGAGGCCGTGGGCCCCGATGACCGCGCGCAGCGGCGGCAGCGCCGCGATCCGGCGCCGGAGGGCCTCGGTCGCGGCGGCGTCGCCGCCGCCGGTCATACCCGGACGTCGATGAACGCCGCCTGCCTGAGGTCGCGCAGCAGCCGCTGCGCCAGCACATTGGTCTTCTCCAGCAGCAGGTTGTCCTCGATCTCCTCGCGCGGCGGCAAGGCGCCCTCCGGGGCTTCGCGCGCGCAGACCATGTAGACGCTGACCGTGCCGCCCTCCTCGATCGGATCGCTCGGGCGCTGCATCACCAGACCTTCCAGGATGCGGCGCTCGTTGTCGGCGATGTTGACGAGCGAGCGGGTGATCGGCGGCGCCAGCTCGCCGAGCCCGAGTTCGATGCTGAGCCGGCTCATGTCGCTGCAGTCGCCCGCAAGCTCGGCCACCGTCTTTGCGAGGTCGCGCTGCGACGCCTGTTCCGTGGCCGACATCGCGTCGGTCAGCGGCAGGGTGATCACCTGGAACGTGATGCGCACATCGCCCGGTGACGGCCCGGCGATCGAGCGGCGATCGATGACGGCGATCAGGAAATAGCCGTTGGCGGTGCGCACCGGGGTCGACACCTCGCCGACCGACAGCTGCGGCAGCAGCTCGTCGATCGCCGGGTCGAGCAGGCCGGGATAAATCCAGCCGAGGTCGCCGCCGACCGCCGCCGAAGCACTTTGCGAGAACTGGCGGGCCAGTGCCGAGAATGAGGCGCCGCGCGCCAGCTCGTCCAGCAGCTGCTGGGCGGCGGCGCGCGTCTCCTCCTCCCGGTCGGGGCTGTCGACACTGAGGTAGATCTCGGCCACCCGGTACTCGGTTGCGCCCTGGTTGGCGACGATCCGGCTCAGCACCTCTTCGATCTCGTCATTGGTGATCTCGATCGTGGGGCGGATGCGCTGGGCCTGCAGCTTCTGCCAGGTGAGGTCGACGGTGATCCTGTCGAGCAGCGCAGGAAATGGAATGCCCATCTGGCGCGCCGCCGCCTCCAGCTGGCCCTCGGGGATGTTGTTCTCGCGCTCCAGCTGGGCGAGCGCGCGCTCCAGTTCCTCGGGCAGCACCTCGACCCCCAGCCGGCGGGCTTCCTGCATCTGCACCCGTTCGTCGATCAGCTGACGCAGGATCTGCGTCGCCAGCCGGTTTCGGGTTTCCTGGGTGTCGGGCAGCCCGGAACTGCGGATGATCAGCTGCATCCGCGCCGCCACGTCGAACTCGGTGACGATCTCGTCGTTGACCACCGCAACGATGCGCAGGGTCTGGCCAGTCCCGTTCTGGGCGGTCCCGTCCTGGGCCGGAGCCGGCCGGGACCAGGCCGCCAGCGCGGCCATCAGCAGCACCGCCGGCACCAGCCAGCCGCGCACGCTGCGTCGTTGCACCCCCGTGATCACGTCCAGCCTCCCAATACTCGCGGCTCCTGCCGGTCAGGGTCACGGCGGCCGCGACCCACACACGATGCCAGGTTACAGGGTCAGCTCGCCCAATGTCTTCAGGCCGATGCGAAAGGTCAGCGAGTCGTCCGGCTTCAGATCCCGGTCCTGGTAAAAGCTACGCTGAAAATCGCCCGAGATCAGAAAGCACTCGTCCTCATACAGCAGCCCCAGCCCGGCCACGCGAGTCGATCCCTCGTTCAGGTCATAGCGCACGCGGGCGTTGATCCGCCAGTACTCATCGATCTGCGACGACAGGGCGGCGGCGATCTCCTCGCGGTCGTCGTCGCTGTCGTTGGTCTCGCCGCTCTCGACGAAGACATATTGCGCGCTCAGCCGCAATGCCGGCGGTCCCGCGCTCACCGTCACGTCGTGGGCGGTGAGCCGCTGTCGCTCGACGTCGAACCGGAACCGGTCGACCAGGCTGAAATCGGCCATCGGCCGGATCTCGATCCGACCCACCAGGTCAGACAACTCGTCCTCGACTCCGGAGCCGGACAGGAAGGCCTCGTCGTCGCGCAGCCGCAGGCTCTGGCCCAGGAACAGGCTGGAATAGCCGCCGGTATCGCCATAGACGGCCAGGTTGATGCCGTAGTTGACGCGCTGGCCGCCCTCCACCCGGTCGTAGCCGGGGAAGCGGTTGCCGTCGAACAGGTTGGTGCTGTCGATCTCGAAACCCCGGCTGTCCTCGTCGGGAATGTCTTCCGGATTGTTGCCGAAGGGCGAGACGATGACACCCGCGATCGGCTCAATGACGACTTGGTAGGGCGGCGTGTTGCGAACCAGCGGCCAGCGCCAAGTCAGCGACGCCTGCGGGAACACGCGGCCGACATAGCTCCCGTCGATCTCCTCGCCACTCTGCGGGTTGATAAAGTCCTGCACATAGTAGAGGTCGCCGCGCAGGCTGAGGCTGAAATCCACGATCTCGCCGACAGACGAGACGTAGGGCACGTGCCACGATCCGCCGAGTGAAACCCGGTGGCTGTCGGAGTCGGTGGCGCGGTACAGTGAGCGCGACGAGGCTGTGACGCTCCAATAGGCGCCGAAGTCATTGGGATCGCTGAGATAATGGGCCTGGAGCTCCGGCAGGATCAGGGGCGTGTCGTTGGCATCGTCCGCTGCCCGCTGGTCCTTGAACCCGTAGAGGTCCGCCCGCAGGTAGTTGCGCCCGTAGAATCCCTCTGCATAGACGTTGCTGGTCAGAATGGTCGGACTGTCGAAGCCGTAGACCCGGCGGTAGGTGTCGTCGGAGCTGAGCTGAATATCGTGCCCCGCGCGCCAGTTCTCGTCGATGGAATAGACGCCGAAGGCGTCGAGATGCGCCCGCACGCTGTCCTGCTTCACCAGCCCATTGAGCTCCTCGCGGTCTGCGACCGTGGCGCTGCCATAGGCATAGAGCTCACCGAACGAGAACAGGTGGCGGTACTCGCCGATCATCGCCACTCCCTGGTCGGTCGTGAAATACGGCTCGATCGTGGTGTCGCTCTGGTCGTCGATGACGATGTAGACCGGAACCCGCAGCCAGCCTCCGAGCTGGCTGCTGCTCCCGAAGGTCGGCGTCAGGATGCCGCTCTGCCGTTGGATGTTCGGCCCGGGGTGCTGCAGATAGGGGGTGTAGAGCAGCGGCACCCCCAGGAACTCGAGCGTCGCGTTGCGGTAGCGTACGGTCTCGTCGCTCTGGTCGTAGATGACGCGCTCGGCCTTCAGCTGCCAGAGCGGGTCGGGATTCTCCTCGCAGACCGCGCAGGGCGAATAGACCGCCTGGGCCAACTCGGTGCGCGTGCCATCGCGGCTGCGCCGGGCGATATTCGCCGCCAGCCGGGCATTGTCGGACAGCAGTATCCCCAGGTTCGAGATCACCGCGTTGCGCAGGTTGCCGGTGAGCTCGGCATAGTCGGTGAACAGCACCTCGCCGGTGGGCTCCAGCACCGCGACGTTGCCCTGGGCGGTCACCAGGTCGTTGAGCTGGTCGTAGACCAGCATGTCGGCAAGGACGGTCCGGTTGTCCTGGCTCAGCTCGACGTTGCCGCGCGCAGTGATCACGCCGAGCGTATCGTCATATTCGAGCTGGTCGGCGGTGAATAGCACCGGCTGGTCGGAATCGACCTGGGTAAAGTCCTGCGCGGGCGCAACGGCTGGGCAGGCGACTGCGGCCGCCAGCGCAAATCCCAGGGCCGCTGCTTGCCGCCGCATCATCCGCCCTCGCGCCCTTCGCCCTGCGAATCACCCATCCTCAAGATGCACCAGCATCGTGAGGCCGATCAACATCACGACGGCGGCGGGGGCCCAGGCAGCAAGCTCGACCGGCACCCGCGCCGACAGGCCGAGCGCGTGAACGATGTCGGAGAAGACGTAGAGCCCGAAGCTGATCATCACCCCGAGCCCGATCACCAGCATCGTCCCGCCGCGACGCACCTGGCGCATGGCGAAGCCGGCCGCGATCAGCACCATGCCGCACATCAGCGCCGGCTCGGCGATCATCGCATGCCACTGCAGCCGCATCGACTGCCCCGGGAATCCGGCGCCCTCCAGCAGGTCGGCGTAGCGCAGCAGGTCCCAGAACGACACGGTCTCCGGCGAGGCGAGGCTGTTCTCGAGCTCCCCGATGGTCAGTGAGGTCGGATAGACGAGGCGCTCCTCGAAGGAGGACACGCGGGAGACCTCATTGACGTAGACCTCGTGGAGCGTCCACTCACCGGCCGCCAACTCGGCCCAGCCCGCGTCCAGCCGGCGAACGAACTGGTCGCGCTGGTCGAACTCGGCAATCATGATCTGGCTCAGCCGGATCCGTTCGGCGTCCCAGCTGCGGGCATTGATGATCGCCTGTCCGTCGGCCCGGCTTTCGCGCAGCCAGATGCCGTCCTGCGCCAGGATCAGCGCCGACTGGTCGTTGCGCAGGTAGCGCCGGTCCATCTCCTCGTACTTGCCGAGCAGCGTCGCGGCGAACGGGTTGAACGTAGTGACCCGGAACGCACCGACGACGAGCACGACGAACAGCGCGGGCACCAGGAACTGCCAGGCGGAAACCCCGGCCGCGCGCGCGACCACCAGCTCGTTGTACCGGGTGAGGCGGAAGAACGCCGCCAGGGACGCGAACAGGACGCTGAACGGCAGCACGACCTGGGCCGTGCCCGGCAGCTTGAGCAGGGCCATTTCGATGCCGAGGAAGAAGGTGAAATCGCCACGGCCGCCACCGCGGCGCAGCAGTTCGACGATATCGATGACGAGGATGAAGACCGACAGCGACAAGAACACCGTCGCCAGCCAGAACAGGAACTGGCGCCCGATATAGAAGGAGAAGGTGGGAGACAATCGCATGGGTCAGGCCGGCGACGCATCGGGCACATGTGCACTGCGCGGACGCCGTACGCGCTGCACGAAAACGAAGTAGCTGGCGACGGCCAGCGGCGCCAGCGCGTTCAGGTAGAGCATCAGGATCGCGATCGCGTCGGACCTGGCGAGCGACTGCCAGCCGATCTCCGCCATCTTGATCGCGACGACGATCAGGGCGGCCGCCGCCACCCGCCAGATCCGCGCCCGGCGGCTGAACTCGCCGACGAACAGCAGCGCCAGGCCGATCATCGGGAAGGTCAGCGCATAGATCGGCGCGGCGAGGCGGGCGTGCCCCTCGGCGCGCATGTCCTTGGCATAGTAACGGTCGGTGTCGTTCTCCGGCTCGACGAACAGGGCAGGCAGATCGCGTTCCGCCGGCTCGCGGAACCGGTTCTCCGTCGCCTCGCCGATCATGCCCAGGTCCATCGTGTAGCGGTCGAAGACCAGGGTGGACAGCTGCCCGGTGGCGCGCTCCAGCTCCTGGCGGGTGCCGTTGACCATCAGCACCCGAGCCCCCTCGGCGGTCATCACCAGCGCGCCGCGTTCGGCCATCGCGGTCACCGGGTATTCGGGGTCGCGGCCGTCCTGCAGGAAGATTCCGTACAGCTCTCCTTCGGCATCGCGGGCGCGCACGTAGACGGTGATGCCATCGTCGACCGCGTTGAACATGCCCTCGCGCAGGATGGCGGCATATTCGTTGCGCAGGCTGAACTGCATGTCCTTGAAGGCCCGGTAGGATGCCGGGACCAGCCAGCCGTTGACCAGGAACAGGGCGATGAACAATGCCCCGGAGAACAGCAGTACCGGGCGCGCCAGCATGGCGTTTCCGAACCCGGCCGACCGAAGCACCACAAGCTCGTTGTCCGCGAGCATCCGGTTGTAGACGAACATCGCTGCAACGAAGAGCGCCACCGGCAGCACGGCAGCCAGCAGCGACGGCAGCAGCAGCACCACGAAATAGAGGAAGGCCCCGATCGTCAGTCCGCGGTTGACGATCAGGTCGACGAAGCGCAGCGACTGGGTCAGCCAGACGGCGAAGGTCAGCGCGGCGGTGATGAACAGCACCGACACCACCAGCTGGCGCAGGATGTAACGCGTACTGCCCCGCAGGATCATGCGCCCATCCCTGCTCGCGGGCGCCGGATTCCCCTTGACGGCCGTGCGACCGCCACGCACTGGTCCCCGGTCGCCGTCGTGCGCTTGCCCCTGGTCCCGGTCATCGATGCTGTTTCACTCGCAGCTGTTCCTCGTCGTCTTCCTGCCGCTTGCCTTTCTGGCCTATCTCGCGGCCGGGCAGGCCGAACGGAGGCTTGGGCCCTGGCCGCGCAAGGTCACGCTGATCGCGGCGTCGCTCGTCTTCTACGCCTATTGGGACCTTCGCCTTGCGCCGGTCCTCGTCGGCTCCGTCCTCGCCAACTGGCTGATCGTCCGCCTCGCCCCGACGGGGCGCCGCTGGCCGGTCGCCGCCGGCATCGCCGCCAATCTCTGCGTGCTCGGCCTGTTTAAATACGCCGACTTCTTCGCGTCAAACCTCGCGGTGCTGTTCGGGGCCGATCATAGCCGCTGGGACCTGGCATTGCCGCTTGGCATCAGCTTCTTCACCTTCCAGCAGATCTCCTATCTGGTCGACCGCCAGCGGGGCACCGCGCCCCGCTATGCTTTGACCGACTATGCCCTCTATGTCACCTTTTTCCCGCAGCTGATCGCCGGCCCGATCGTCCGCCACGACGAGCTGATTGCCCAGTTCGCCCGGGCGCCGCTGTCGCCCGGCGCGACCGAGCGGATCGGCCGCGGCCTGACGATGCTGGCCATCGGGCTGGCGAAGAAGGTCTTCCTCGCCGATGGCCTGGGCGACGTCGTCGATCCGTTGTTCGCCGCCGCCGGCGCCGGCGGGATCACGATGGCCGAGGCGTGGTTCGCGGCGATCGGATTCGCGCTGCAGATCTATTTCGACTTCTCCGGCTATTCGGACATGGCGATCGGGCTTGCGCTGATGTTCGGTTTCCACCTCCCGGTGAACTTCAACGCGCCCTACCGGGCCTGGTCGGTGGGCGAGTTCTGGCGCCGCTGGCACATGACGCTGTCCCGCTTCCTGCGCGACTACCTATACTTTCCGCTCGGCGGCAGCCGCGCCGGGCTTGCGCGCGCGATCCGCAACACGCTGCTCACCATGCTGCTGAGCGGGCTGTGGCACGGTGCTGCCTGGACCTTCGTGCTCTGGGGCGGGCTGCATGGGCTGGCGATGGCAGTGGAGCGGGTCGGCCGGCACTATGGCCTGCACCTGCCGCGGGCGGCAGGCTGGGCGCTCACCTTCCTGTTCGTCGTCCTCACCTTCGTGCTGTTCCGTGCCCAGAGCTTCGCGGAGGCCGGGACGGTCTACGCCCACATGGCCGGCGCGGGCGGATTCGACCTCGACTATCGGGGCGATGGCCACCACGGCGTCATCCTCGCCGGCCTGGCGGTGGTGCTGCTGCTGCCGACCAGCCAGAAGATCGTCAACGACTGGCTGCCACCGCGGCGCTGGGCGGCGGCGGCGACGGCCGCGATGCTGGTCGCAGCCACCCTGCAGGTTGGCGCCGGCGCCAACCAGGAATTCATCTACTTCCAGTTCTAGGAGACCCCGTGTCAGCCTGGTCGCGCTATCTCAAGGCCCTGTTCGCCACGCTCGCCGTTGTCTCCACCGTCGTCTACGGCTTTGTGGTGCTGGTCGACCCCTACGACTCGCTCTGGTTCTCACCGGACCTGGTTCGCGAGCCGGTGTCCACCAACCAGCGCTATTCCTACCCCGCGCTGGCACGCTCGGACCGTTTCGACAGCGCGATCGTCGGCACCTCGACGACCCGCCTGCTGCGTCCGGAGCAGCTCGACCGGCTGTTCGAGGCCAGTTTCGCCAACCTGTCGATGAACAGCGCTACCGCCTACGAGCAGAGCGAGATCCACCGCCTGTTCCTGCACCACCACCCGCAACCCCGGGTGATGATCTACGGCATCGACACAATATGGTGCACGGTCGAGGACAGCTTCCAGCCCTTCACCTTCCGCCCGTTCCCGCCCTGGCTCTACGACGAGGACCCGTGGAACGACCTGCTGTACCTGTTCAACTTCAAGGCGATAGAGGAAGCCGGCCAGCAGTTCGGCTTCCTCACCGGCCTGCGCGCGGGCCGCTACGGCGCCGACGGCTACACGGACTTCCTGCCGCCGCAGTCCGAATACGACCTCGCCCGGGTCCAGACTGCCCTCTACGGCGCCGGCGGTCCGCCCGAGCCGGGGACGCCGCTGCCCGGCGGGCCGGAGCCGACCGCGGAGACTCGCGCTGGCTGGACCTACGCCACCCACGCACTGCTGGAGTCGATGCTGGCCGGCGTCCCGGCCGAGACGACCAAGATCCTGCTGTTCGTGCCCTATCACGTCACCCAGATCGACTGGATTCCCGCCGACCAGCGTGCCCAGTACGACGAATGCAAGCGGCGGCTGACAGCGATGGCGACCGAGTTGCCGGGCACGCATGTGCTCGACTTCATGTTCGCCTCGTCGATCACCCGCGACGACGCCCGCTACTGGGACGGCCTGCACTACAACACCGAGACGGCCAGCGAGATCGGCGCGGCGATCGCCCGCGGCGTGGCCCAGCGGCACGGCGAACCGGACCTGTTCCGCTACCTGGGTGGCAGTACGGCCACATTAACCGGAAACTTACCAGGCCTGCTTCATAGCTATTGAACTCACCGCCCCGCATGTTAAACATGGTGCCAAGGGGTTAGGGCTGGTTGTTCAGAGATTGAGGCAGACCCATGCGCTATCTGGCTGTTATTTTGCTCGCTGTCCTGGCCGCCGCCTGCTCGTCGTCGCCGGACCGCGCTTCCACGTCCATCGCCTCGTCGGGTGCGATCGACCTGGGTGAGTTCGGGGAGCGCATGGGCATCCTCGAGTCGAACGGGAATTATACAGTCGTCAACAGCTTCGGCTATCTCGGCAAATACCAGATGGGCGAATGCGCCCTGATCGACGCCGGGCTCTACACCCGTGACGATTCCGGCTGCCGGAGCCAGGACTGGTCCGGCCGCTGGACCGGCGCCTATGGCGTCGACAGCGTCGACAGCTATCTGACGACCGCCGACGCCCAGGACTACGCCTTCCACCGCTTCACCTCGGGCAACTGGAGCGAGATCCGCGCACGCGGCCTCGACCGCTATATCGGGCTCTATGTGAACGGCACCCTGATCACTGCTGCCGGCCTGCTCGCCGGCGCCCATCTCGGCGGGGTCGGCGGGATCGAGGCCTTCCTGCTGTCGGGTGGGGCCGAGGATCGGGGCGACGCCAACGGCAGCCGCATCTCTACCTACATCAACCTGTTCAACGGCATCGCGCCGCCGCCGAGCATCGTCGGGCTCAACCAGGAAGCCGCGCTGGTCTTCTGAGCGGCCGCTCTCCCCCGAGCAGTCCCCGCGCGCGGTATTTGACACGGACCGCTCCGTCGGCTAGCGGACGCTCAGATCCGCCGCGATCCCGGCGGGGTCACGCGCGCGCAGCCGGAGGACCGAGAGCATGAAGATCACCTTCACCGAGCCGAAGGACGTCGCCAAGCACTGGCTGGCGGCAGGCGTCCCGGCCGACGGCGAGCTGCGCGGCATGGCCGCAGCCCTCGACGCGAGACTCGGGGGCGCCCTCGCCCGCTCGATCAAGGCACTCGGGTTCAAGGCCGAGCGCGGCAAGGTGCTCACCATCCCCGCACCCGGCGGCAGCGAGCTGAAGGGCGTCATCCTCTATGGCGTCGGCAATCCCGAGGAACTCGGGGCCGATCGCCTGGCCCAGATCGGCGGCACGATCATGGCCCAGGCGATCGCGGTCAACGTTGGCGAGATTGCCGTCGCGGTCGATGCCGCGCTCTGCGGTCCGATCGCCGGGCCGGCGGCAGCCGCCGAGATCGCCTTCGGCATGCAGCTGCGCAGCTATCGCTTCACCAAGTACAAGACCCCGAAGCCCAACGGCGGCAGCGAGCCGAAGAAGCTGACGATCCTGGTCGCCGGCGCGGCCGAGGCCCGCAAGGCCCACAGCGACCTCGACAAGGTGGCGGCGGCGGTGCGGTTCGCCCGCGATGTGGTGACCGAGCCAGCCAACGTGCTCTATCCGGAAAGCTACGCCCGGATCATCGACGAGACGCTGACCCCGCTCGGGGTCAAGGTCGAGGTCCTCGACGTCAAGGACATGGAGAAGCTGGGCATGGGAGCCCTGCTCGGCGTCGGCCAGGGCAGCGCGCGCGACGCCCGCCTGGTGGTGATGCAGTGGAACGGCGCCAAGGGCCGGGGCAAGAAGCCGCTCGCCTTCGTCGGCAAGGGTGTCACCTTCGATACCGGCGGCATCTCGATCAAGCCGGCCGCCGGCATGGAGGACATGAAGTGGGACATGGGCGGCTCGGCGGCCGTGGTCGGGTTGATGCACGCGCTCGCCGGCCGCAACGCCAAGGTCAATGCCGTCGGCGTCGTCGGGCTGGTCGAGAACATGCCGTCGGGCACGGCCCAGCGCCCGGGCGACGTGGTCACCTCGATGTCGGGCCAGAGCATCGAGGTGCTGAACACCGACGCCGAGGGGCGGCTCGTCCTCGCCGATGCCCTCTGGTACACCCAGGACCGGTTCTCGCCCCGGTTCATGATCGACCTGGCGACGCTGACCGGTGCGATCATGGTCTCGCTGGGCAAGGAGCTGGCCGGGCTGTTCTGCAACCAGGACGAACTCGCCCAGGCCCTGCTCAAGGCCGGCGAGGACACCGGCGAGCGCTGCTGGCGGATGCCGCTCGACGAGGTCTACGACCGGCAGATCGACGGCGACATCAGCGACGTGAAGAACATCAGCAACGGCCGCTGGGGCGGCGCGATCACCGCCGCGCAGTTCCTGCAGCGCTTCACCAACGGGCTGCCCTGGGCCCATCTCGACATCGCCGGCACCGCCTGGGCCGACAAGGACCGTCCGGTCTGCCCGAAGGGCGCGACCGCCTACGGCGTGCGCCTGCTCAACGCCTTCGTCGCCGACAACTACGAGTGAACTCGGCCGCGATGGCCGTCGAGATCCGCTTCTACCACCTGCAGCGCACCACGCTGGAGACGGCGCTGCCGCAGCTGCTGGAGAAGGTGCTCGGCCGCAACCAGCGGGCGGTGGTCATGGCCGGGTCATCCGAACGGGTCGAAGCACTGAATGCGCATTTGTGGACCTACAGCGAGCGCTCCTTTCTGCCCCATGGCAGCGCCCGCGACGGGTTTCCGACCGAGCAGCCGATCTGGCTGACCGAGCAGGACGAGCGCCCGAACGCGGCGCAGGTGCTGTTCCTCACCGACGGCGCCACCTCGGCCCGGCTCGAAGACTACACGATGGTCGTCGAGATGTTCGACGGCAATGACGAGGCCGCCGTTATCGCCGCCCGCACCCGCTGGACCGGGTACAAGGCTCAGGGCCATTCCCTCACCTATTGGCGACAGGACGACAGCGGCCGCTGGAGCGAGCAGGGCTGATCCCTGGCATCGGCCGAACGCGCTTCATGCCTCCCTGGAGGCGAGGACCGTCTTGATGGTGCTCGCGGGGGCCTCGAAGACCGGGGCGATGCCGTCATCCATTGCGCCGAGTGCGGTCATCGCCACCATCGAGATCAGAGCGCCGAAGAGGCCGAGCTCGATCGCGGTGGCACCGTCCTCGGCGGCGAGGAAGCGTCCGAGAATGCTCATTGGCGGACTCCAGGAAAGGATCGCCGCAGACTGCAAGACTGCGAGAACCGAACGGCCCGTGGCGGGCGCCACGGGCCGTCGGCGGAACGGGCGGTGTCTGACGATGGGGCGCCCGCACGTGCCCCGGCCGCAGAGGCCGCAGCCTGTTACTCGCCTTCGGGGATCACGCCGTCGACCGACGTCGACACGGTCGAGAACAGGTCGTCGAGGCTGTCGCCCAGCGCGCCGAGCGCGGTGATGGCGGCGACCGAGACCAGGGCCGCGATCAGCCCATACTCGATGGCGGTGGCGCCGTCTTCGGCGGCAACGAAACGCTTGAAGGATGCAAAACCGATCATGAGGACCTCCTGCCTGGATGGTGCGCCGGACAT
>JBHJOG010000332.1:0-20153 GCA_050329975.1 Alphaproteobacteria bacterium
TCCGTCGATGATCCCGGCACGCGCGGAGCCGCCGAGATGGCCGCGCAGTGGATCGGCCGGATCCAGATTCGGGATGTCGAGCGCGTTGTCCTCCAGCCGCCACCAGAAATCATGACCGCCGCGGCTCTCGGCCGCAAACCCGCGTGCCGTGAGCGCAGCATCGATCGCCGCCGAATCGGTCACCGCGGAGGTACCCTGCAGGATGGTGACAGCATTTGGGGGGGCGCCGTAGCCCACGGTAAGCTCGATATCGCTCCAGGCGAACCCGAGATAGTCCTCAGTAGTCTCGAACCGGTGGATCCCCAGGTAGTTGATGTAGTCCGCCAGAATGGCCGGCAGTGCGCTGGCGCGAGACAGATTGGCTACTTCCTTGTCGACGGGTTCCCAGGCGAACCGCTCGAACAGCGGAACGCCGGCCAGCCCGACTGCGCGAAGCGCCGTGAGGTCGGTGAAGGTCACGAGTGCATTCACTCCCCCGGCCACTGCGTCCTGCGGCACCATCCGCAACATCGGAGTCAGTCTGTCCTCCGCATTCGCGCCGGGGGTTCCGGCAGCGATCGCAACAAGTCCGAACAGGAGCGTCACCATCCGCATCGCGTTTCTCTCTCCACTCCACAGCCTGGATCGACTATACCAGGATCGGCCAGCCGGGGCACGGCAACGCGAAGGCGCGTGCGCCGGCGGACACCCGCCATTGAATGACTGGCCGACCATGTCCGTTCTGCGCACGCTGACGTTGCTGCTCACCGCCTTGGCATTGGTTTCGCCGGCATTGGCCCAGGAGGCGGCCGAGGACGATGCCGATCCCGGAGATGTCCCGGCCGTGGCCAGCGCCGGCCCGGGTGGACTGCCGATCCCCGAGGCAAGCTCGGCCGTGGCCGGCCTGGGCGTGATGTCGTGCCAATCGGTCAACCAGCGCTACAGCGCCAACTTCCGCTACTACCAGTCACTGGGTATGGACGCGGAGACGGCCTATTGGACCAGCTTCCAGGGTATGCTGCATTGGGCACTCGGCTATATGAGCCATCGGAACCGGGCGCTGGACCAGGCCGGCGCCGAACCTGTCAACCTTCAGCCGATCCGGCTCGATCATGCCCGCCAGCTCGATTTCCTGCGCGACTGGTGCCTGGGCAATCCGACGCTGACCTTCAACGATGCGGTCGAGGCGCTGTTCGCCGAGCTCGCATTCCCCCGCTGATCCGGGCTGGCGGGCCCTCCGCCGGTTCACGTTCCCGGCGTGGTGACCCAGTCGCTGATCAGGTGCGCGTCGACGATTGCGGCGTCCCCGAACATGCGGCGCGTGACCTGGAGCACCACCGCCTTCATCTCCGCCACGTCGATCGGCGGCATGCCGCGCCGGGATCTGTAGGAGAAGAGTTCGCGCAAGGCCGCCTGGATCCGGTCCAGCATGCGAGGTCGGTGACGCTCGACCAGCGGCCTGGCATCCGCGGTGACTTCAAGGGACAGGTCGAGGTAGACCACCTCGAAGACAATACCGTCGCGAATCACCGACAGCCCCATGTCCCTCAACTCGACGAACTCGGTCCCGGCCGGCGGCAACGGCACCTGCTCGACGGCGGTGGCGGTCGCCTGCTCGGTGCCGATCAGCGAGTCCAACTGTCCGGTCATATAGGCCCCCGCCCCGCCGCCGAGCAGCAGCAGCGGCAGACCCAGCACCAGGAGCTTCTTCTTTTTCATCGGGCGTCCCATACGGTTTCCGCATGGAGGATCGCCGACAACGCCTCAAGATCAGGTAAATCAGAAGTGGCGGAATCCGGTTTCGTCCAGCGCCAACGGTTCGCCTGACCGATCGAGGACGACCACGCCCTGCGCCGCACGGGTCAAGCCGATCTCGGTCACGGCTGTGGCAGTCGCAGCGGCCGCCGCCATCACGGCCGCCCGGTCCTCGGGCGCCGCGGTGAACAGCAGTTCGTAGTCGTCGCCGCCGCCCAGGACTGTCCGCATCAACTCAGGATCGGCGGCGAGCATCGCCGCGGCCTCCTCCGAGAGAGGCACCTTGGCGGCATCGACAACCGCACCGACCTTGGACTGCTCCGCGATGTGGACAAGGTCGCCGATCAGGCCGTCCGAAACGTCCATCGCCGCCGTGGCGATCCCGTGCAGCGCTCGGCCCAGCGCTACCCGAGGGGTTGGGCGCAACAGCCGCTCCCGCAGGAACGGGCTGGCGCCGTTGCCGGTGAAACAGAGCGCGAGCGCCGCATCGCCGATCGTGCCCGAGACGAAGATCGGATCGCCGGCACGCGCCGTCGACCGACGCATCGCGAACTTCGCGCCGACGTGCCCGATGGCCGTGAGGGTAAGGGTCAGCGGCCCGCCCGTCCGCGTCGTATCGCCGCCGATAAGGCGGATGCCGTACGCCTCCTGCATGCGGCGCAGTCCGTCCGTGAGACCGGTCAGCCACGCATCGTCCGGCGGCGACGGCCAACTGGTCGCGAGCAGATAGCAGGACGGCGTCGCCCCCATCGCCGCGAGGTCGGAGAGGTTGACCGCCAGCAGCTTGTGGCCGATCGCATCGGCAGGGTCATCGGGCAGGAAATGGACGCCGGCAACCATGGTGTCGCACGTGACGACCAGCACCTCGCCGTCCGGCGGACCGGGCATCAGCGCGGCATCGTCGGCCAGTCCGAGGCCCTCCGGCCCGGCGAGCGGAGCGAAGTAGCGGGCGATCAGGTCGAACTCACCGCGCCCGCCGCTCATCTCTCCCTGTCCGCCGGCGACGACGCGCTGCGCTCGTCCATCTCTTCGTGGCGCAGCGCATGGCCGATCGAGTCCAGCACGCCGTTCACCATCGCCGGCTCTCTCTCCGCGAAAAAGGCGTGCGCCACCGCCATATACTCCGCGATCGCCACCCGAGCCGGAATGTCTCGCATATCGGCCAGTTCAAAGGTCGCCGCCCGCATGACTGCGCGCAGGAGGGGCTCGAGCCGCTCGATGGTCCAGTCGCCGCTGAGCACCGCGCTGAGCATGTCGTCGATATCGGCAAGCTCAGTGGTCACGCCGCGTACCACTGTCTCGAAATGCTCTCGATCGGCCGATTGATACGCTACCTCGTCGACCGTCTCCTGCAGGCGGTGCCGGAGGAAGTCGTCGACCACCTCCTCAAGCCCCATGTCAGTGACGTCGAGCTGATAGAGCGCTTGCACCGCCGCCAGCCTTCCAGTGGTCCGCGCCTGGCGTTGCCGCTTGCGGGATGGCTGGCCTGCAGCGTCAATCATCGCGCTCGAAGCCGAACTCGTGACGGAGCGCGATCATGCGCAGGCAGGCTTCGGCAGCCCGGCCGCCGGCGTTCTTCTTGCCCGCCGGATCGGCGCGTACCCGTGCCTGCTCGCCGGTCTCGCAAGTCAGAACACCGAAGCCGATGGCGAGACCGGCGGTCACGGCCAGTTCCTGCAGTCCGCGCGCCGCCTCCTGACAGACATGGTCATAGTGGCTGGTCTCGCCGCGGATCACGCATCCCAGCGCCACATAGCCGTCGAAGGCCGGACCGGTGCCGGTCGCCGAGCCGCGCGCGGCCATGCTGATCACCGCCGGCAGCTCGAACGCGCCCGGCACGTCGATCCGCTCGTAGGTGGCGCCCACCGCCTCGATCGCGGCGACCGCGCCCTTGGCCAAGCCTTCGGCGATGTCCGGATAGAATAGCGACTCGACGATCAGGATATGGGGCGCGTCCGCCATTCCGCTCGGCTCCGGCACGGGTGCATCGATCGAGGGCGACCTTAGTCGGCCGGCCGATCCGCCGCAATGCCCGGTGCGCCGCCGCTGGCGGCGAGCCGGGCGACGTAGCGAGCGAGCATGTCGATCTCCAGATTGACCCGGTCGCCGACGGCACGGTCGCCGAACGTGGTATGGTCGAGCGTATGCGGGATGATGTTGACTCCGAACGCGGCGTCGCCTTCCGTCCGGTCCTCAACCTCGTTCACGGTCAGCGACACGCCGTCCAGGGCGACGCTGCCTTTCGGCGCCAGGAACCGCGCCACCGCCGCCGGGACATGGAAGCGGAACCGCCAGCTGTCCCCGTCGGCGTGTTTGCCGGTAATGGTCGCGATCCCGTCGACATGGCCGCTGACGTAATGTCCGCCCAGTTCGTCGCCGATCCGCAGCGAGCGCTCCAGGTTGAGCCGGGTGCCGGGCCGCCACGCCGACGCCGTGGTCAGCCCGAGCGTCTCGTTCGAGGCTTCGACGGCGAACCAGCCCGGACCCTTTTCAACCACCGTGAAGCACGGTCCGCTGAGTGCGATCGAGGCGCCGAGGGCGACAGCATCGGTATCGAAAGCGGTCTCGACGACGAAGCGCGTGACCCCGCCGGACACGACCTCGCGCACACGTCCGATGTCGGTGATGATTCCGGTGTACATCCGCCTGGACTTAGCGCTGCCGGCGATAGCTTTCCAGCATGTCGTCGCCGATCCGCAGCCCCCACCCTGCGACAAAGCGCGGCGCGTCGGCCAGCCGAGCGAGGCCGATGGCACCGAACGCGGGAATCGCGTCGGCCCCGAGCACCATCTGCGCGCGATGGCAGATCATCTCGTCGACCAGGTCGCGCTGCAACAGGCCGGCGATCAACGTTCCACCGCCCTCCACCAGCAGCCGGGTGACGCCGTGGCGGCAGAGCAGCCGCAGCGCTGCCTGTAGATCCACCCTGCCGTCGGCGCCGGGAGGTGTGCGCAGGACTGTCAGCCCCTTGCCCTCGAGGGCCGAGACCCGCTCCTCGGCCGCGTCGGTCGTGCAGACGAGAACTGTCGGCTCCGCTTGCGCCGTGGCGACCACATGGAGGTGATGCGGCAGCGCCGCGGCGCTGTCGAGCACGACACGGATCGGCGAAGCCGCAGCGAGGCCCGGCAGACGGCAGTCGAGCCGCGGATCGTCCGTTTCCGCTGTGTGCCGGCCGACAGCCACCGCGTCGAAACGGGCGCGTGCAAGATGGCCGTGGTTGCGGGCCGCCCCGCCGGTGATCCACCGGCTTTCGCCGGCCGCGGTGGCGATCCTGCCGTCGAGGGAATGGGCGGACTTCACCGCAACCAGCGGCCTTCCCTCGGTGTGGGCCAGCATGAAACCTAGATTCAGGGCGCGGGCCTCGTCGCGAAGCACGTCGCGCACCACCTCCACCCCGGCGGCCTGCAGCCGTGCGAAGCCGCTGCCGGCCACCCGCGGATCGGGATCCTCCAATGCGGCGACGACGCGGCGGATGCCCGCAGCGACCAGGGCGTCGGCGCAGGGCGGGGTGCGGCCGTGGTGGCTGCACGGCTCCAGTGTGACATAGGCGATGGCCCCCGCAGCATGCGTGCTGTCTGCCGACGCCAGTGCCTCGGTTTCGGCATGGGGTCGGCCTCCGGGGCGCGTCCAGCCACGTCCGACGACCCGCCCGTCTCGGACCAGCACGCAGCCGACGGCAGGGTTTGGCGCCACCCGTCCCAGCCCGCGCCGCGCCAGGGCCAACGCCTGGCGCATGAATCGGATGTCGTCGGGGCCGGCCGTCACCGACGCCTCAGTCGGCGTCGATCGGCGCGAACTCGGTATCGATGAAGTCCTCGAAGTCGCGCGCCTCGCGGAAGTTGCGGTAGACCGAGGCAAACCGCACGTAGGCCACCTGGTCCAGGCTGCGCAGGGCATCCATGACGCACTCGCCGATCATGTCAGAGCTGATCTCGGACTCTCCCGAGCTTTCCAGCCGACGGACGATACCGTTGACGATCCGGTCGATGCGCTCGCGTTCGACCGGCCGCTTCCGAAGCGCGATCATGATCGACCGCTCCAGCTTGTCGCGGTCGAACGGAGCGCGTTGGCCGTTCTTCTTCAGTACGGTCAGTTCACGCAGCTGCACCCGCTCGAAGGTCGTGAAGCGGGCGCCGCAGTTGACGCAGAAGCGTCGGCGCCGGATCGCAGCCCCATCCTCAGTGGGCCGCGAGTCCTTCACCTGCGTGTCGAGATGGCCGCAGAACGGACATCGCATGCGGATCTCTCTCCCCGGTGCCGGCCGCTATGGCCGCCGGCACGCGCTGCCTGTCTTGACGCGGGCGGCCGGTTCACCGGGAGGAGCAAGGACGATGCGACCTATACCGCTCACGGTCGGGCACCAGCGCCGACTCGAGTCGCCTGATGGCCCATCATCACACAATTTGGCCATAGATCGGGAATCGGGCACACAGCGCATGCACCTGTTGCGCTACAGCCGATTCGACAGCGGGGTTGCCTTCGGGCGCGTTCCGCAACCCATCCAGCACCTCGACGATCAGCCGGCCGATGGCGCGGAACTCGGCCTCGCCGAAGCCGCGGGTCGTGCCGGCTGGGGAGCCGACGCGGATGCCGGAGGTGACGGTCGGCTTCTCCGGGTCGAAGGGTATGGCGTTCTTGTTGACCGTGATGCCGGCGCGGCCAAGCGCATCGGTCACCACATTGCCCGTCAGACCTTTGGGTCTGAGGTCGACCAGCGCAAGATGCGTGTCGGTTCCGCCGGTGACGATGTCGAGACCGCCTTGCACCAGCGTTTCCGATAGGGCCTGGGCATTGGCGACCACGGCATGGGCGTAGTCGCGGAAGTCCGGGCGCAGCGCTTCGGCGAACGAGACCGCCTTTGCCGCGATCACATGCATCAGCGGTCCGCCCTGCAGGCCCGGGAACATCGCCGAATTGATCCTCTTCGCCAGGTCCTCGTCGTTTGTCAGCACCATGCCGCCCCGCGGCCCGCGCAGCGTCTTGTGGGTGGTGGTCGTCACCACATGGGCGTGGGGCAGCGGGCTCGGGTGGGCGCCACCAGCCACAAGCCCGGCGAAATGCGCCATATCCACCATCAGCAAGGCGCCGACCGAGTCGGCGATCTCGCGGAAGCGGCCGAAGTCGATCTGGCGCGGATAGGCCGAGCCGCCGCAGATGATCAGCTTCGGACGGTGCTGCTCAGCCAGCGCGGCGGCTTCGTCATAGTCGAGCAGGCCGTCCTGGCGGCGCACGCCATACTGGATCGCATTGAACCACTTGCCCGACATCGCTGGCTTGGCGCCGTGGGTGAGGTGCCCTCCGGCAGCAAGCGACATGCCCAGGATCGTGTCGCCCGGCCTGACCAGCGCCAGCATGACCCCGCCGTTCGCCTGGGCGCCGGAGTGAGGCTGCACGTTGGCGTAGGCACAGTCGAACAGCTTGCAGGCCCGTTCGATCGCCAGCCGCTCGGCGACGTCCACCATTTCGCAGCCGCCGTAGTAGCGCCGCCCCGGATAGCCCTCGGCATATTTGTTGGTCAGCACCGACCCTTGCGCCTCGAGCACCGCCGGGGAGACGATGTTCTCGGAGGCAATCAGCTCAATGCCCTGTTGCTGGCGCAGCAGTTCTCCCTCGAGCACCTGCGCGATCTCTGGATCCACTGCCGCGACATGAGCCGCCGCCGACCGGGGAGGCCGCTGACCGGGAAGACCGGAATCGGAGAAGTTGGCGGCCGCTGAGGCCAGGTCGTTCGCGCTCATCTCGATCTAATTGTCCGTTTCCGTTTGCTGGGTGGTGAGAGCAGGCAGCCGGGACATCTTGTCGACGCGCCGGCCATGCCGCCCGCCCTCGAATTCGGTGCCCAGGAACGCATCGACGCAGTCCAGCGCGACCGTCTCCCCGATCAGACGCGCGCCCAGCGCCAGCACGTTGGCATCATTGTGGCGGCGCGTCAGTTGAGCCGACGATACATCATGGCACACGGCGGCACGGACGGCCGGGTGGCGATTTGCCGCCATCGCAATTCCGATGCCCGTTCCGCAGATCAGAACGCCCCGGTTGCCCTCCCCCGCTTTGATCGCCTCCGCCATGCGATCGGCGAAATCGGGATAGTCGACCGACTCCTCGGAATGGGTTCCCAGGTCGATCACCGGGAGGCGCCGTGCGGCCAGATGGTCGACAACCACGCGCTTCAAGTGGAAACCGGCATGATCACTGGCCAGCAGGATCGGTTTCATTTTCGCGAGACATCCTTCCGCAGGTGGGCACCGCTTGCGCCAGTAGCGCGCCTGCCTAACATACCCGGCCGGACCCTGGAACCGCAAAACGGCGGCCATCCGGACACAGGCTCTCCGCGACTATTGTTGCCCGGCTAGCCGGGTTGCCATGGCAGCCTGATCAGATTTCGCCACCATTGCACCAGCCCAATGCAGAATGCGGGCAGGTGGCCGGCTTCTCTAGCGCTCGCCCACAAGGATGAGACGCATACTAAAAATTGTACTTCGACACCCTCGCATCACCAATCCCCATCCAAGTCAAGAAGATATTTGACAGGGCGCCTAAAAGGCGTCTAGACACTTCATCGACGTAAATCCAGAAGGAATCAGCGGACCATGACTGATGATGCTACCATGGAGGTAGACAACAAGGCCGACCTGAAGATGACAGCCGAGATTGTCAGCGCCTACCTGCGAAACAATGTTCTTCCCGCGACGCAGGTACCGGAGATCATCCGGTCAGTGTTCGAGACCTTGCATGGCCTGGAAAACAGGCAGGTCACGGAAGAACAGGTCCAGCAGAAGCCCGCCGTTCCGGTGCGGCGCTCCGTGCGGCCCGATCACATCATTTGCCTGGAAGACGGCAAGAAGCTCAAGATGCTGAAGCGGTATCTGCGGACCACCTACGATATGACCCCGGAGCAGTACCGGGCCAAGTGGGACCTGCCGCCCGACTACCCGATGGTTGCGCCGAACTACGCTGCCCAGCGGTCCGAGTTCGCCAAGAAGATCGGCCTCGGCAAGTCGCGTGTCGCTGCGGTGGCGCCGCCGCCCAAGCGCGGGCGCGGACGCCCCAAGGCCTGACACCAGGCGTCGGCGCCTTCGACGGCGCCTCCAAGCCCCGAATGCAAAGAGCCCGGCAGCTTCCGCTGCCGGGCTCTTTTCGTTTCGAACGCCGGAAGGCCGATAGCTACTCGATCTGGGAATAGGTACCGCCGCTCCACTCGTAGAACACATAGGCCGGCTGCTCGATATCGCCGGTCTCGTTGAAGGTCAGCTCGCCGATCACCGTGTCGAAGCTGTTCCCGCGCAGCGTATCGATCATCGCATCGAGATCGGTGGTGCCGGCGATCTCCGCCGCCTGGGCGAACACCTGTACGGCCGCGTAGGTATAGAGGGTATAGCCCTCGGGCTCGTAGCCGTCGGCACGGAAGCTCTCAACTACCGCAGCCGCGGCTTCGAACTCACGCGGATCGGGACCGAAGGTCATCAGCACGCCCTCGCCGGCATCGCCGGTGATCGCCCAGAACTCATCGGTCACCAGCGCATCGCCGGAGATCATCTGGGTCTGCATTCCCTGGTCGCGCATCTGACGCAGGATCAGGCCGGCTTCGGTGTGATATCCGCCGACATAGACCACATCGACTGCCTCATTCTTCAGCGCAGTAACGAGCGCCGTGTAGTCCTGCTCGCCGGCAGTGTAGGCCTCGTACAGGATGTCCTCGATGCCGACCGATTCCAGCATCTTCAGCGTCTCGTCGGCCAGGCCCTTGCCGTAGGCGGTCTTGTCGTGGATGACCGCGACCTTGGCGTCGGCGAAGTTGTCGGCGATGTACTGACCGGCCACGATACCCTGCTGGTCGTCCCGGCCACAGACGCGGAACACGTTGTCCGCCCCTTCCTCGGTCAGCGCCGGATTGGTCGACGCCGGCGAGATCTGCAGGATGCCTTCCTCGGTGTAGACTTCGGATGCGGGGATCGACGAGCCGGAGCAGAAATGGCCGGCAACGAAAATCACGCCCTGACCGACGAAGCTGTTGGCCACCGAGACGGCCTGCCGCGGATCGCAGGCATCGTCGCCGATGACCAGTTCCAACTCCTCGCCGAGTACGCCCCCCGCGGCGTTGAGGTCGGCAACCGCCATCTCGGCGCCGCGCTGCATCTGCTCGCCGAAGGCTGCATACTGACCGGTCATCGGGCCCGCCGTCGCGATCACGATATCGGCCTGGGCCGCCGCGAAGGCGCCGGTCGCAGCCAGTATGGCCGTCGACAGCAACAATTTACGCATCAGCATCGCTCCCTGTTTCTTGATCTCCGCGCTGGCTACGCCAACCGGACCGAGTGCGCATCCGCACTCCTGCCTCTGGCATACACGAAGCCGGCCAAATCTGGCAACAGAGGGCAGATAGACTGCCGCTCATGCCTCCACGGAAATCGACGGATCGACGCAGCCCGGAGCTAAGTAACGGACCGCCGTCGGAGCGTCAGTCCCGTGATCGCCAGCTGAAAAGTCCGGCGCGCTCGAAGAGCCATGGGTATTGGCGCACCATCAGCGATGCTTTGGTCCCATAGTAGGAGAACAGGCCGAAGCACACGCATATCGCGAACGAGACGAAGATATGGGCATCGAACCCGAACGCCATCCCCTCATCAGTCACATACACATCCAGGAGAATGTAGAAGCGATGCCAGACGATGGTGTGTGCCATGAAGCGCTCGCCGATGGCCAGCAGGGCGCAATAGCCGATCAGCAGCATCGGCGACTGCCAGTTCCGGGCTGCGTTCGCACCGGTCATGTAACTCAGGAAACCGAACATGATGACCGAGATCACCAGCAGCGTGGCCAGGTCGAAAAAGAACGTGAGACCCGTGTCCACGTTCAGTGCCCTCCCTCGAGATAGGCGGCGCGGACCTCCTCATTGGCCAGCAGCTCGGCGCCGGTGCCGCTGAGCGTGATCTGCCCGTTGACCATCACATAGCCTCGGTGGGCGAGCTTCAGCGCGTGGAAGGCATTCTGTTCCACCAGCAGGACCGTAACGCCCTGCTCGCGGTTGATCTCACGGATAACGTCGAAGATCTGCTTGACGATCATCGGGGCGAGCCCCAGGGACGGCTCGTCGAGCAACAGGAGCCGGGGCCGGCTCATCAGCGCCCGGCCGATCGCCAGCATCTGCTGTTCGCCGCCGGAGAGGGTTCCGCCGCGCTGGTTGCGCCGATCGCGCAGGCGCGGGAACAGGTCATAGACTCGCGACAGGTCCGTCGCAAAATGCGAGGGGTCGGCGAGGGTCGCCCCCATCTGCAGGTTCTCGTAGACCGACATGCGCGGAAACACCCGCCTGCCCTCCGGCGACTGGGCGATTCCCAGCGCGATGATCTCGTGGGTCGGCATGCGGGTGATATCGGCCCCTTCGAACAGGATCGTGCCTGCCGCGGCCCGCGGATTCCCGCAGAGGGTCATCAGCAACGTGGTCTTCCCGGCGCCGTTGGCCCCTATCAGCGTGACGATCTCGCCGCTTTCCACTGAGAGGTTCACGCCGCGCAGCGCCTCGATGCGGCCGTAGAAGGTGTGGACTCCGGCAATGCTCAGCATCATCGCTGCGGCGCCTCCGGGTCCATGCCGAGATCGGCGGCCACTTCCGGCGGCAGCTCGTCGGTTTCCTCCTCGCCCAGATAGGCGCGGATGACCATCGGATCGTTGCGGATCTCCTCGGGCGAACCGTCGGCGATCTTGCGGCCGTAGTCGAGCACGACAATGTGGTCGGAAATCCCCATCACCACGCTCATGTCGTGTTCGATCAGCAGAATCCCGATGCCGTCCTCGTCACGCACGGAGAGAAGCAGCTGGTTGAGCTCGAGGGACTCTCGCGGATTGAGTCCGGCCGCCGGCTCGTCGAGACAGAGCACGGCCGGTTCCGTACACATCGCGCGCGCAATCTCGAGCCGGCGCTGGTCGCCATAAGGCAGATTGCCGGCATCCCAGTCCGAGCGCTCGGTCAGGCCGATGCGGTCGAGCCAGGCCCGTGCCTTCTCGACCGCCGCGCGCTCGGCGCTCCGGTAGCGGGTGAGGCCCAACAGCCCGTAGAAGGTGAAGCCTGAGGCGTGCATCAGCTTGTTGTGCTGGGCGACGATCAGGTTCTCCAGCACCGACATCTGCGGGAACAGCCGGATATTCTGAAAGGTCCGGGCAACGGACGCGTCACGCGCGATGCGGAATCCTTCCATCCGCTCGAGCAGGAAATGCGAGCCGTCGCCGCGCTCCAGGCTGAGGCGGCCTGAGGTAGGCCGGTAGAAGCCGGTCAGGCAGTTGAAAACCGTGGTCTTGCCGGCGCCGTTCGGACCGATGATGGCGGTGATCTGGCGCTGGCCGGCGATGAAGGAGACGTCGTCGACCGCGGTGAGTCCGCCGAACCGCATCGTCAGATGCTCGACCGTCAGCAGAGGCGGCACGCTGCCGCCGCTCCAGCTGGAGGCTGCGGCATCGGTCGGTCCGGGCCGGGCGGCTAGGTCGGCCGCGTTCATCGGCCCCCTCCACGGGCCGCCCCTCGGGCGTGCAGGCGGATCGTCGGCTCGCGGTGGGCGAGCAGGCCGCGCGGACGCCAGACCATGATCAGCACCATGCCGATGCCGAAGGCGAGCATGCGGTATTGATCCAGCCCGCGAAACCACTCCGGGAGCAGGATCACCAGCACCGCCGCCAGCACGATGCCGAGCTGGCTGCCCATGCCGCCGAGCACGACGATCGCCAGGATCAGCGCCGATTCGATGAAGGTGAAGCTCTCGGGGCTGATGAAGCCCTGACGGGTCGCGAAGAAGGAACCGGCGAAGCCGCCGAACATGGCGGCGATCGCGAAGGCGCTGAGCTTGGTGTTGCGCGGATTGATCCCCAGCGACCGGCAGGCGACCTCGTCCTCGCGCAGCGCTTCCCAGGCCCGGCCGAGCGGGAGGCGCCGGATGCGCATGGTGAACAGGTTGGTGATCAGCGCGAGGACCAGGATCAGGTAGTATAGGAATACCACACGATGCACGCCCTCGAACTCCAGGCCGAACAGCTCGTGGAACGGCACCACCCCCTCTTCGGACGTCCGCTCGAACGGGAAGCCGAAGAAGGTCGGGCGGGGAATGCCCGAAAGCCCGTTCGGGCCGCCGGTGAAGGACTGCCAGTTCTGCAGCACCACCCGGATGATCTCGCCGAAGCCCAGGGTCACGATGGCGAAATAGTCGCCGTGCAGGCGCAGGACCGGGAAGCCCAGGATGATCCCCGCCGATGCAGCCATGATGCCGGCGACCGGCAGGCATAGCCAGAAGCCCCAGCCGAAGTGCAGCGCCAGCAGGGCGTAGGAATAGGCGCCGACGGCGTAGAAGGCGACGTAGCCGAGGTCAAGCAGGCCGGCGAGGCCGACGATGATGTTCAGCCCCCAGCCGAGCATGATGTACGTCAGCAGCAGCACGCCCAGGTCGACGGCCTGGCGGTCGATGGAGAACCCGCCGCCCTGAAGCTGCGCGTTCAAGCCGGTGAGCCAGGGAAAGGCCAGCGCCAGCAGCAGGGCCACAGGGGCGATGACCCGGTTCCAGCGCTGCAGGCCGGCGGCAACGTCGTCCATGACCTCGGAGCTGGTCCGCTCGCCGGTCTTCAGCCAGCGCCAGGTCGCGACGAAACCGACCACGAAGGATCCGATCACCGCCAGCGGCCCGATCGACGTGTTCCAGAGCGGCACCGTCTCGGTCAGCATGTTGGCGAGCAGGACCGCGAATACGGCCCAGGCCAGCAGCGCCACCGGTGCGCGCACGCCCTGCCGGACCAGGTTGAGCGCGATCCGGCCCAGGAACACCGCGATCACCGCCGCGGCGACGTCGGCAAACCGCGTGTTGAGCAGCGGCCAGCCGCGCTCGGTCGTGGTGGAAGTCGTCTCGAAGCCGACCATCGGCAGCGCCAACGCGAGGGTCACCAGACCGATGATCACCGCGTCCTTGAACACCGCCGCCCAGTCGACCGGACGGGCGGGAATGCCGACGCTGGCGCTTGCCATGCTCATCGGCTTCAGACCTTCTCGATCTGCGGCTTGCCGAGCAAGCCGGTCGGCCGGAAGATCAAGACGCCGACCAGGATCGAGAACACGGCCACATCCTTGTACTCAGCCGAGACATAGGCCGACCAGAATGCCTCGATCAGGCCGATCAGCAGCCCGCCCAACATCGCACCCGGCAGCGAGCCGATGCCACCCAGAACTGCGGCCGTGAACGCCTTAACGCCAATGATGAATCCGTCGTAGAAGTCGATCGTACCGTAGTACAGCACCGCCATCATGCCGGCGACGGCTGCCAGCGCCGCACCCATGACGAAGGTGATCGAGATCGTGCGATCGACGTTCACCCCGAGCAGGGCTGCCATCGTCTTGTCCTGCTCGCAGGCCCGCTGCGCCCGCCCCAGCGCTGTCCGGGTGATGATGAGCGTGAACACCGTCATCAGGGCGATCGTGACCAGCACGATGAATATCTGCAGGTAGCTGAGCACGACTGTGAACCCGTCGCTGCGGGTCATCAGTACGATGTTGCCTTCGATCACCGGCCGGATCGAACGCGGGCGTGCGCCCTGCACCAGCTGCACATAGTTCTGCAGCGCGATGGACATGCCGATCGCCGAGATCAGCGGCGCAAGCCGGAACGATCCCCGCAATGGCCGATAGGCTATTCGCTCGACCGACCAGCCATAGACGCCAGTGAAGACCATGGACAACGCCAGAACGACGATCAGCGCCAGTATGATCCCGCCGCTGCTCCCGAGCAGACCCGCCGCTCCGGCCAGCGCGAGACCGATCATCGCCATGAACGAGCCGATCATGTAGATGTCGCCGTGGGCGAAGTTGATCATGCCGATGATCCCGTAGACCATCGTGTAGCCGATCGCGACCAGGCCGAGGAAGGCACCAAGCGTCGTGCCGTTGATCAGCTGCTGGATAAAGTTTTCCATCCAACCCCCACAGACGGCGCGCGCGGCCTTGTTATGAACCTGCCGGCGCGATTCCGCCGGTCGAGGGCCGTCACGCGTCGCAGGCCTCGGCCACTCATTAGCTGAGGCGCACTACCGTCACAAGACCGGAGTGGGACAATGGCGAATCAATCGAGGGCGAGATCGCTGAGCGCGCTTGCAATTGGGAGGGCTGACGCTACCAGGCCGGGCGCCCAGCCTTGGCCGCCTGATGGCGGACGATCGCCATGCCGAGCTTGCGTCGGGCGGTTCGCTTCAGCATCTCGACCGCTGTTGGCGGCCCGATCACCGTCACCTCGACGAGTGTCTTTGGGCAGGCAGCGCTGACCCGGAGGCTGTTGCCAAACTGGATGAATTCGTAGAACACGTGGTCGGGCAGCGGGCACTCGGTCATGGGCGGTTGCGCCGATCGTTTGCCGACCAACTGCCGGGCCGGACAGGACAGGGACCGTGCATGCCATTCCACCGCTACGACGTGACCATCCGCTTCTCGCACTGCGATCCGGCCGGCATCGTTTACTTTCCGCGCTTCTTTTCACTGTTCAACGATACGGTTGAGGATTGGTTTACGCGCGGCCTCGGCATCGACTATGCGGACCTGCTGCTCGTTCAGCGGCTGGGTCTCCCGATCGCACACGTCGCCTGCGATTTCAGCGCCCCGTGCTTCATGGGGGAGTGTCTGTCTATCGATCTCACGGTGGAGCGCATCGGGACCTCGAGCCTCACCCTCCGCTACTGCGGTCATGTCGAAGGCGAGCGGAGGCTCAGCGCAAGATCGGTCCAGGTCCACACCTCGCTCGCCACCCACCGACCGATCCCGATCGGCGACGATTGGCGGGGCCGGATGCAGCCATTCATGATGGGAGAGACCGAACCATGTTGATCCACCGGGTCCTGCAGCCCGAGGGCTGGCCGCGGCCATCCGGCTACGCCAACGGCGTCGCCGCCCGGGGTACAACGCTCTATCTGGCCGGCCAGGTCGGCTGGACGTCGGACCGTCGCTTCGAGGCGGAGGATTTCATCGGCCAGGTCGCACAGGCGCTGAAGAACGTGGTCGCCGTGCTCGCAGCCGGCGGCGCCGAGCCCAGGCACCTGGTTCGCATGGTCTGGTACGTCACGGACAAGACGCCGTATCGGGCGTTGGCCGGCGAGGTTGGATCGGTCTACCGGCTGGTGATCGGTCCGGTCTACCCGGCGATGACGCTGGTCGAGGTGAAATCCCTGCTCGAGGACCAAGCGCTGGTCGAGATCGAGTGCACGGCCGTGGTTCCCGACTGAGATCTGCTACGGTTCGCCCATCGATTCCGCAAAGAGGTGCTCGAAATCGGCGCGGTCCAGCGGACGCGGGTTGGTGGCCGTAGAATGGTCGGCGACGGCGCCGTCGACCATGCGCGGCAACACCATCTCCGGCACGCCCATCGCCCGCAGGCTTGGCGGCAGGCCGAGCCTGTCGTTGAGAGCGGCGATCGCCTCGGCCAGATCGGCATCGGCCGGCAAGCCCATGGCACCAGCGAGACGGGCATATTTGTCGCCGACATGACCGGCATTGTGCCGAAGCACCGCCGGCAGGATCACGGCATTCAGCGTGCCGTGGTGCAGCACGGGCTCGCTGAGCCCGCCGAGGGGATGGGACATCGAGTGCACCGCACCCAGACCTTTCTGGAAGCACAGTCCGCCCTGCAGCGAAGCCATCATCATGTGCCAGCGCGCCTGTGCATCGCCGCCTTCGGCAACCGCGCGCTCGATCCAGCTCATCGCGCGCGCGGCCCCATCCAGGGCGATCGCGTCGGCGGGCGGGTTGACCCGGGGCGACAGGAATGTCTCGATGCAGTGGGTCAGCGCATCCATCCCGGTCGCGGCGGTCAGCCCGGCCGGCAGTCCGAGGGTCAGCGCCGGGTCGCAGAGCGCGATGTCTGGAATCATCCTCGGGCTGATGATCCCGAGCTTGCGGCCGTCTCCCATGGTTACCAGGGCCGCCCTGCCGACCTCGCTGCCGGTACCGGCGGTTGTCGGGACCGCGATCAGCGGCGCCGTGGGCCGGACAATCCGGGCAATGCCGCCCTCGATGGCCGCATAACGGGCGAGCGGCGGCTCGTGCATCGCCAGCAACGCGACCGCCTTCGCCAGGTCGATCGAGGAGCCGCCGCCGAGGGCGACGATGCCGTCGCAGTCGGCCTCCTGGTAGACGGCCAGCGCGGCCAGCACCGCCGCTTCCGTCGGGTTGCTCGGCGTCTGGTCGAAGACCGCTGCCTTGCGGGCGCCCAGCGGCTCCAATGCGCGGTCGACCAGACCTGCGCGCACGATCCCGGGATCGGTGACCAGCAGCGCCCGGGAAATGCCGAGTTCGGCGCAGAGCGCGCCGAGCCGGCCGATCGCCCCGTCGTCGAAGACGATCCGGGTCAGGTAGTTGATGTCAGTCATGGTGCCGATGATGTGCGCGATTTCCCTTGGCCGCGCAAGACACTATCGGGCGCGATCGGGCCTCACCACTCCAGCCGCTCCATTTCGAAGAAGTTCATCCGCGTGCCGTCCTCCAGCTCGACGAAGCCGTGGGAGTCGGTCGAGAACGTGACGTAGTCGGCACCGGTCGACGTAACGCTGCCGGAAGTGAGCGCATAGGTCCAGCCGCCGGTGTTGGGCGCCTGCGCCATCCCCTCGACACGGACAGTGTCGGTCCAAGTCGAGCCGGCGCCGCCATAGGCCGTGTCCGTTCCGTCGCCGAGGCCGATGATGAAGGTGTCATGGCCATTCTCCCCGTACAAGAGGTCGTTCCCGGCCCCGCCGATCAGCGTGTCGTTCCCGGCGCCGCCGTAGATCGTGTCCGCTCCATCGTTGCCGAGCAGGGTGTCGTTGCCGTCCATGCCGCCGATGGTGTCGCCGTCGGCGCCGCCCTCGATGTAGTCGTTGCCGGTGCCGCCGTAGATGGTGTCGATACCGCTGCCGCCGTAGATGGTGTCGTCGCCAGCGTCACCGGTCAGGAAATCGTTGCCGCTGCCCCCGTCAATGGTGTCGTTCCCGTCGCCGCCGTAGATCGTGTCCATGCCGGCGCCGCCATAGAGTATGTCGTTGCCGCCGTCGCCGGTGATGACGTCGTTGCCGTCGCCACCGTCCACATAGTCGTTACCGCCCCCGGCGTAGACCACGTCGTTGCCGCCGCCCGCCGAGAAGTACTCGGCACCGCTGCCTCCATACAGGTAGTCGCCACCGGAGGTACCGGTATGGGTTGTCGCATAGCCCGAAGAGATGAGGTTGGCTTCGGTGTAGGTTGCATTGTCGAACTGGAAGCGCTCGACCCCGCTGACGACGTCGGTGCCGTCGGGGCCGACGAGCGTGTACGTGCCGCCGTACCCTGTGATCGCATAGGCGGAGCGATTCCCGGAGAAGATCGCGAGGTCGTTGCCGTCGCCGCCGATGATGGTGTCGTTGCCGGTCCCGCCGATCAGCGTGTCGTTTCCGCTGCCGCCGTTCAGGTAGTCGTTGCCAGCCCCTCCGACGAGCGTGTCGTTGCCGCCCTCGCCGAACAGCCGGTCGTCGCCGACGCCGCCGTCGAGATAGTCGTTGTCCCAGGGATTGCCGTAGATCGTGTCATTGCCGCCTTCGCCGTAGACGGTGTCGCCGATAGTATCGGCGTCGTCGGTGTAGCCGACGGTACTGCCGTGTATATGATCGATCACGTCGTCGCCGGCCCCGCCGTAGAGCGTGTTGTTGCCGCCCCAGACCGTGATCCGGTCGTCGCCGTCGTCACCATAGATCGTGTTGTTGCCGGAGGTCGCGCTCAACACGTCGTTGCCTGAGCCGCCCGAGATGGTGTCGTTGCCGGCGCCGCCGTCGATCGTATCGTCGCCGCCCTGCCCGGCCATCACGTCGGCGCCCGAGGTGCCGGTGTAGGTGTCGTTGCCTGCCGTCCCCAGCATATCGTCCGCCGGGTCGTTGTTCACCGCGATGGTGAAGACCCGGTTCGACGTCGAGCCGTCGCTGGAGGTCGCGCGGACCGTGATGTTGTGGCTGGTAGCGCTCTCGTAATCCAGCAGGCTGCCGTTGGCCACGGTGACGACGCCTGAGTTGGCATTGATCGCGAACCGCCCGCCCGCGCTGTCGGTCAGGCTGTAGGTGACCGTCGCCGTGCCGTCGGCGTCCGTCGCCAAGGCTGTGATCCCCACCGCCGTCCCGTTCGCCGCATTCTCCGCCACGCTGTTCGCCGAGGCGTTGCTGTCGCTGACCGACCCCACCGCGAACTCATTCACGTCGGTGAGGGCGATGGTGAAGCTCTGCGTCGACGTCGAGCCGTCGGACGAGGTGGCCCGGACCGTGATGCTGTGGCTGGTCGCCGTCTCGTAGTCCAGCAGGCTGCCGTTGGCCACCGTGACGACGCCGGAGTTGGCATCGATCGCGAACCGGCCGCCGGCGTCGTCGCTCAGACTGTAGCTGACCGTGTCGGTCGCATCGGCATCCGTCGCCAGCGCGGTGATGCCCACCGCCGTGCCGTTGGCGGCACTCTCGCTGACGCTGTTGGCGCCGGCGTTGGCATCCGAGATCGCCGAGACACTAGCCTCGGACGTGTCGTCGGTCAGGTTGATCGTGAAGCTCTCGGTCGAGGTGCTGCCGTCGGTCGACGTGGCGACCACCGTCACCGTGTGGCTGGTCGCCGTCTCGTAGTCGAGCAGCGAACCGTCGGCGACGGTGATGACACCGGTCGCCGCGTCGATCGTGAACCGGCCGCCGGCATCATCGCTCAGGCTGTAGCTGACCGTGTCGGTCGCATCGGCATCGGTCGCCAGCGCGGTGATGCCCACTGCGGTGCCGTTGGCGGCACTCTCACTGACGCTGTTGGCGCCGGCGTTGGCGTCCGAGATCGCACTGACCGACGCCTCCGAGGTGTCGTCGGTCAGGTTGATGGTGAAACTCTCGGTAGACGTGCTGCCGTCGGTGGAGGTCGCCAGCACCGTCACCGTGTGGCTGGTCGCGGTCTCGTAGTCCAGCAGCGCGCTGTCGGCGACGGTGATCACACCGGTGGCGGCATCGATCGCGAACCGGCCGCCGGCGTCGTCGCTCAGGCTGTAGCTGACGCTGTCGGTCGCATCGGCATCGGTCGCCAGGGCGGTGATGACCACCGCCGTGCCGTCAGTCGCACTCTCGCTGACACTGTTGTCGCCGGCGTTGATGTCGCTGATTGCCGAGACGCTGGCCTCCGAGGTGTCGTCGGTCAGGCTGATCGTGAAACTCTCGGTCGAGGTGCTGCCGTCGGTCGACGTGGCCAGCACAGTGACGGTGTGGCTGGTCGCCGTCTCGTAGTCGAGCAATGCACTGTCGGCGACGGTGATGACACCGGTGGCGGCATCGATCGCGAACCGACCGCCGGCGTCGTCCGTGAGGCTGTAGCTGACCGTATCCGTCGCATCGGCGTCGGACGCCAGGGCGGTGATGCCCACCGCCGTGCCGTTGGCCGCACTCTCGCTGAC
>JBHJOG010000333.1:0-2475 GCA_050329975.1 Alphaproteobacteria bacterium
GTGGTCGTTGACGCGCGCACGTCGCTGTTCGATGCCGACCGCGAGCGGATCCGCGAGATCGCCGACCGGCGGACCGGGGTCGGCTGCGACCAGTTCATCGTGATCACGCCGCCCCGCAACGGCGCGGCGACCGCCGGCATGCGCATCTTCAACGCCGATGGCGGCGAAGTCGAGGCCTGCGGCAACGGCGCGCGCTGCGTTGCCTGGCTGCTGATGCGGGACGGCCCGGGCCAGGTCCGGATAGAGAGCCAGGGCGGGCTGCTGATCGCGCGGCGGGCGAACGGGGCCTCCGACGCCAGCCAGGTCACCATCGACATGGGCCCGGCCGGGGTCGCCTGGGAGGACATTCCGCTGGCCGAGGAACGCGACACCTTGCATCTCGATTTCGCCGCCGGGCCGTACGGTGATCCGTGCGCGGTCAGCATCGGCAACCCGCATTGCGTCTTCTTCGTCGAGGATGCCGAGGAGGTCGATGTCGAGCGCTGGGGCCCGCAGGTCGAGACCGACCCGCTGTTCCCGAAGCGCACCAATGTCGAGTTCGTCTCACAGCTGGGCCCGAACCACCTCCGGATGCGGGTCTGGGAGCGCGGCGTCGGCGTGACCCGCGCCTGCGGCACCGGCGCCTGCGCGAGCGTCGTCGCCGCCCGGCGCCGTTACCTGGTCGACGGGCCGACGGTCGTGACGCTCGACGGCGGCGACCTGGAGATCGAGTGGAGCTCGATCGGCCATGTGCTGATGACCGGGCCGACGGCGCTGACTTTCCGCGGGGAATGGACCACGTGACGGCCGAGTTCATCACTTTCGGCTGCAGGCTCAACAGCTACGAGTCCGAGGTGATGCGCCGCAACGCGGCAGCCGCCGGCCTGACCGATTCCGTGATCGTCAACACGTGCGCGGTGACCGCGGAAGCCGAGCGGCAAGCGCGGCAGGCAATCCGCAAGGCACGTCGGTCCAACCCCGCGGCGCGGATCATCGTCACCGGCTGCTCCGCCCAGATCGCACCGGAGCGCTACGCGGCGATGCCCGAGGTCGATCAGGTGATCGGCAACGACGCCAAGCTCGACCCGGCGGTCTGGCGGCAGACCGAGCCGCTGCTGGTCAACGACATCATGAGCGTGCGCGAATCCGCCATCCACCTGGTCGACGGGCTCGAAGGCCGCACCCGCGCATTCGTTCAGATCCAGAACGGCTGCGACCACCGCTGCACCTTCTGCATCATTCCCTATGGCCGCGGCAACAGCCGCTCGGTGCCGGTGGGCGAGGTGGTGCGCCAGGTGCAGGCCCTGGTCGAGGCCGGGTACCTGGAGGTGGTGCTGACCGGCGTCGACCTGACCAGCTACGGCGCGGACCTGCCGGGGCAGCCGCGGCTGGGCCAACTGGTCCGCCGGCTGCTGCGCCTGGTCCCCGGATTGGCGCGGCTGCGGCTTTCATCGCTCGATCCCGCCGAGTTCGACGCCGACCTGTGGCGCGCAATCGCCGAAGAGGAGCGGCTGATGCCGCACCTGCACCTGAGCCTGCAGGCCGGCGACGACATGGTGCTGAAGCGGATGAAGCGGCGTCACGACCGGGCGCAGGCAGTGGCGGTATGCGCCCAGGCGCGCGACCTCCGACCCGAGATCTCGTTCGGCGCCGACCTGATCGCCGGCTTCCCGACCGAAACCGAGGAGATGTTCGCCAACACCCTCGGGCTGGTTGCGGAGTGCGACCTGACCTGGCTGCACGTCTTTCCCTATTCGCCGCGGCACGGCACCCCTGCCGCACGCATGCCGCAGGTCGCCGGCGACCTGCGCAAGGCACGGGCCCGGATGCTGCGACAGGCCGGCGACGCGGCGGTCCAGCGCCACCTCGTCGGCCAGTGCGGGCGGGTGCTGACGGTACTGATGGAGAGCGACGAGGTCGGCCGCACGCCCCAGTTCGCGCCGGTACTGGTGCCCGGGGCGACCGCCGGCGCGCTCCAGCCTACGCGGATCACCGGCCACGATGGCGCGCGCCTGACCGGCGCGGCGGTGGCGGTGGCGGCATGAACGAGAAGGCCGGCTGGTTCGCCCGTCTCAAGGCCGGGCTCAGCCGTACCTCCAGCAAGATCAGCGAGGGCGTCGGGGCGATCTTCACCCGGCGCAGGCTCGACGACGAGACGCTGCAGGAACTCGAGGAACTGCTGATCGGCGCCGACCTCGGCCCGGCGACCGCCGCCAGGCTGGCCGGCAACCTCGCGAAGACCCGGTTCGGCAAGGAGGTCTCCCCGGAGGAGGTTCGCCAGGCGCTCGCCGAGGACGTCGCCCGGATCCTGGCGCCGGTGGCAAAACCCCTCGATGTCGATCGCGGGCACTCGCCGCATGTGATCCTGGTCGTCGGAGTCAACGGCAGCGGCAAGACCACCACCATCGGCAAGCTGGCGAAGCAGCTCCGCGACTCCGGCAAGACGGTGATGCTGGCGGCCGGCGACACCTTCCGCGCCGCCGCGATCGAACAGCT
>JBHJOG010000334.1:0-2211 GCA_050329975.1 Alphaproteobacteria bacterium
CCAGCAGCCCGATGTCGACCAGCTGGGCCTGGATCGCCGGCACTAGCCGGGCGAAGCCGCGGGCATAGCCTTCCTCGCCGAAGAAGCGGACGTTGCCGGTCCAGCCGACGGTCTCGGCATCGGCCCACAGCGCCTCGGTGTCGGCGACCGCGTCGGCCGCGTCGAGCAGGATCCGGCCGCCGGCCGCCAGCAGGGCGTCGCGCTCCCGCCCGGGCCGCCGCATCAGCGCGCGCGTCTCCTCCTCCGCCTGCATCAGCGCGTGGACGAAGGCCTGCACCTGGTCGCGGTGCTCGGCGAGATAGTCGGCGCGGACCAGGTAGACGTCGGCGATCACCCGGCTGGCGCTGCGGGTCGACAGCAGGATCTGCGCCCCGCGCACGCTGTCCTCCGAGCCGTCGCCGCCGGCACCGCCGCTGGTCAGCGCCAGCGCGTCGGGGATGATCACCATCGCCGCGTCGACCGCCTGGTCGTCGTGCAGGGCTGCCGCCGGCGCCGAGCCGGCGAAGCCGACCAGGTCGCGTGTCCAGCGCAGGGTCACGTCGTCGGCCGACAGCCCGGCGTCGCCGAGCACGGTCATCAGGTAGTCGACATGCGGCCCGTAGGCCTGCAGCGCGATGGTGCGGCCGGCGAGGTTCTCCGGCCGGGCGATGCCCGCGTCGACCACCAGCGCGTCACCGCCGTTGGACCAGCTGAGCTGGTAGATCGCCACCATCTCGGTGCGCGGGTCGGCCTGGGCCAGGTCGGCGACCATGCCGGCCATGCCCATGGTCGCGCGCAGGAACGGGCTGTCGCAGCGCAGATAGGCCTCGACCTGCGCCTTGAAGTCGTCCTGGCGCTGCAGGCGGACCCGCAGGCCGGCTTCGTCGAACAGGCTGCCGCGCTGGGTCTCCGCCGCGCCGCCATTAGCGTGGATGGTGGCGAGGTCGGCGCCCCAGGTGATCAGCGGCACGTTCAGGGTGTCGGTCGCCCGGCAATCGCGCACCGAGGGGTCGATCGCTTCGCCGAGCGGCGGCGCCTCGACATAGTCGACCGCGGCGGCAGGCTGGGCGGCTGCCAGGCAGAGCCCGATCACGGCTGTGGCGTGGAACCGGGCGAAGAGCTTGGAGCGCGGCATGGGTCCTCTCAATCGCAAGTGCGGCCGGGGGCCAGGTCGATATCCCCAGCGACGGCCAAAGGGTGACGCCGGCGCGGACGCGCCGGATCGGGCGGACGCGAACCTGCCGCCATCGTGCCGAACCATGTTGGCGATCCGAAGGCGCCGACGCAACATCCGGGCCAGGATCGGCCTTCGCCATGGCGCAATTGAATCCGATACTGGGCCGCCTGAACCAACAGGAGATCCCGATGACCGCCTGCCGACCAGCCCTGGCCCTGCTCGCCCTCTGCGTTGTTTCGCCGGCGCTCGCCGCCGACCTGCGGAACCGCGACGACGTCGCCTACGACATCCGGATCCACGACTATGCGACGACCCACAGCTCGATCGAGGGCAACACCACCCGGCTCGGCGTCTGCACCACCTGCCGGCTCGAGGTGGTCGGCATTGGCGAGGTCGAGGTCGACGAGAGCGTCGACGCGGTGGTCATCGAGAACGGCGAGCTGAGGACCGAGTGATCTGTAGCCTGGGTGGCGCGCGGCGAGAGCCGTGCCCGCCAGGCGGCAACCGGGGCGCTTGACCGACCGCCGCCGGGCCGCCACATCCCCCGGATCGACGATCGGGGAGGCGCCGGATGGCGGAGTACGGGCTCGACCTGCCGGCCTATTGTGCGCGCATCGGCTATGACGGGCCGCGCGAGCCGACGCTGTCGGTGCTGCGTGCGCTGCACCGCGCCCATGCGCAGGCGATCCCGTTCGAGAACCTGGACCCGTTCCTCGGCCGGCCGGTGCACCTCGAATCGGCGCCGCTCTACGGCAAGCTGCTCGCCGGCGGTCGGGGCGGCTACTGCTTCGAGCAGAACCGGCTGTTCGCCGACGCCCTGGAAGGGCTCGGCTTCGCCGTCACCGGACTGGCGGCCCGGGTGCTGTGGAACGGGCCGGAGGACGCTGTGACCCCGCGCAGCCACATGCTGCTGCGGGTGGACTTCGGCGACGACGTCTGGATCGCCGACGTCGGCTTCGGCGCCATGACGCTGACCGCGCCGCTGCGGCTGGTCCGAGACCAGGTGCAGGAGACACCGCACGAGCCGTTCCGTCTGCTGCAGGCGCCCGACGGCG
>JBHJOG010000335.1:0-8176 GCA_050329975.1 Alphaproteobacteria bacterium
CAACTTCAGCTTCGGCATCGTGGCGCTGCATTGGGCCACCAAGCCCTGAGGGATCGCCAGTGTCGCTGCAGCGCAGCTGACCCCGATTGTCATCCTGCGTAGGGCAGCCGGACCACGAACCGGGCGCCCAGCACCGTGCCGGTCTCCGCGATGCGGTTCTCCGCGTGGAGGGTGCCCCCCTGGGCCTCGGCGATCTGCTTCGAGATGTTGAGGCCCAGGCCGGAGTTGTTGCCGAAATCGTCGCCCTCCGGCCGCTCCGAGTAGAAGCGCTCGAAGATCTTCTCCTCCTTGCCGGGCGGAATGCCGGGGCCGACGTCGTCCACGGTCATTGTCACCGCATCGTCCCCGTTCCGCACCGTGACCGTGATCTCGCCGCCGCGGGGGCTGAAGCTGATGGCGTTGCCGACCAGGTTCTGCACGACCTGCATCAGCCGGCTCTCGATCCCGGGCACGACCAGCGCCACGCCGCGCGGCCGCACCAGCGTGAAAGTCAGCGGCTTCGAGCTCTCTTCGTCGTGCATCGCCCGATAGATCTCGATCAGGCTGTCGAGCATCACGCCGAGGTCCACCGGCTCCATCTGCGTGCGCGACAGCTCGGCGTCGAGCCGCGAGGCGTCGGAGATGTCGGTGATCAGGCGGTCGAGCCGGCGCACGTCCTGGTCGATGATCGCCATCAGGCGCGCCTGCCGGGTCGGATCGGTCACCCGCCCCACGGTCTCCACTGCCGACCGCAGCGAAGCGAGCGGGTTCTTGATCTCGTGGGCGACGTCGGCTGCGAAGCGCTCGATCGCGTCCATCCGGTTGTAGAGCGCCTGGGTCATGTCGCGGATGCTGCCGGACAGGTCGCCGATTTCGTCCCGCCGGTCGCGGAAATCGGGAATCGGCACGTTCCGGCCCTGGCCGTGGCGCACCAGCTCGGCTGCCGCCGCCAACTGTCGGATCGGCCGGGCGATGGTGCCGGCGAGGTAGAAGGACAGCATCACCGTCACCGCGATCGCCAGTGCGAAGATCTTCAGGATGTCGATCCGTACGCTGCGCAGGCTGGCCTCGATCTCGCTGCCGTCCTTCGACAACAGCAGCACCCCGACCACCTTGCGCAGGGCGACGACCGGAAAAGCCACGCTGAGCGCCAGCTCGCCGTTCTCGCGGATGCGCACCCGCTGGGCCGGGCCGCCCTCATAAGCCTCCATGACCTCGTCATAGTCGAAGGCGAACTGGATCGGCGCCTCCTGGTAGGGCTGGAGGGTGCGGTCATAGGGGATCAGGTCGAAGATCGCATCGTAGATGGTGAGCAGGAAGCTGCCGAAATCGGGCTCATCGAGCGGCGGCAATTCCTTGATGGCGACCACGCCGCCAGAGCCGATGAGCTGCCGGCTGTCCACCACCAGCTCGCCCGTGGTCGAGAACAGCCGCGCGCGCAGCGTGTTCGGTGCGGCCTGGAACTGGGTCGGCCCGGCCAGCCGGCGCACGATGCGAGCGGCGATGTCGTCGATCAGCACCTGCTCGCCGATCGCATCCGGCGCGACGGCGGATTCGCCGACTGCGCCGGCGAAGATCTCGCCCTGAACCCGCAGCGATTCCAGTTCGGCCGCGATCAGACGCTCGCGGTACTCGTCCATGTAGAGGATGGCCCCGACGAGCATGCCGAGCGGGATCAGGTTCAGGACCAGGATCCGCCGGGTCAACGGCGACAGCCAGCGTCGTCGCCGCCGGCGCAGCCGCCGTTCGCGGGCGGGCGCGCGGACGTCCTGGACCGAGCGGTCCTCCGGCATCTCGTCGGCCGCGATACGGCCCATCCGGTCGATCTGGGCGGTCAACAGCGGGTCTCCGGTCGCGGTCGGTCAGGATGGCCGTGGCATGCAGAAAGCCGCCTCATCCAGAGCGTGTGGAAGGGCGCGGTGCCGTTCGTCCGACGCTTCCCCGGCGACTGGTTCACATGTCCTCATCCAGACAGCGGCTCAGGCTTCCTTGTAGCGGTAGCCGATGCCGTAGAGCGTTTCGATGTGCGAGAAGTTCTCGTCCACCTCGCGGAACTTCTTGCGCAGCCGCTTGATGTGGCTGTCGATGGTCCGGTCATCGACGTAGATGCTCTCGCCATAGGCGGCGTCCATCAACTGGTTGCGGTTTTTCACATGACCGGGCCTGATCGCCAGCGCCTGCAGCAGCAGGAATTCGGTGACGGTCAGGTTCACCGGGATGCCGGTCCAGGTCGACAGGTGCCGTTCCGGGTCCAGTACCAGGTCGCCGCGCACGATCATCGACTTCGGCGATGACGCCTCGCCCGCGTTCTCCATGTCGGCACGGCGCAGCAGGGTGCGGATGCGCTCGATCAGCAGACGCTGGGAGAACGGCTTGGTGATGTAGTCGTCGGCTCCCATGCGCAGTCCCAGGAGCTCGTCAACCTCGTCGTCCTTCGAGGTCAGGAAGATCACCGGCATCGCGGTGACCTTGCGCAGCCGGGTCAGCAGTTCCATCCCGTCCATCCGCGGCATCTTGATGTCGAGGATCGCCATGTCTGTGGGCTTGGCGGTAAGTCCGCGCAGGGCCTCCTCGCCGTCGCTGTAGCTGCGGACGTCGAAGCCCTCGGCCTCCAGCGCCATGGTGACGGATGTCAGAATATTACGGTCGTCGTCGACCAGCGCAACTGAGTGTGGCACCTGTCAAAGGCCTCCATCTTTCTGGCGCCGCGGTGCGCGGCTATCCCCTTGAGTCGGCAAGCGGAATTAATCACCGCGATTATGCATTTTTTTTGGCCGGTGTCTCAGGATCGCGTCGAATTCTTGCAGGCGTCGGGGCGGAGGTTCGATCCGGCCGGGAGCCGCTCCGGCCCGGCGGGGCGAAAGTCCCAATTGCTTCAAGCGGTTCGCTCACGCCGCCGCTCCTTTCCCGCCCGGGACGCCCTGGCCGGACTCCCGGCCGCCGGCACGGCCCGCCCGAGGCGTCTCGGCCTTCGCCGCGCCTTGGAGTCGACGCAGTTCAGCGCCCGGCCGAGATGTCGAGCGTGGTGGCCGAGACATAGCCAGCCCCGTCCGACATCAGCCACAGCACCGCGTCGGCGACCTCGATCGCCGTGCCGGCGCGGCCCGCAAAGGGGACGCCGTCGGCGGCGGTCTGGAATGCGTCGCCCTTGCCGTAGATCTCATGGATCTCGGTGTCGATCAGCCCCGGCCGCACCGCGACCACCCGGATTCCCTCGCGGCCGACCTCCTTGGCCAGCCCGATGGTGAAAGCGTCGATGCCGCCCTTGGTCAATGCATAGGGGACCATGCCGGGCATGCCGCCGGTGCGCGACGCGATCGAGGAGATGTTGACGATCACGCCGCCATGGCCGCCGTGGCGGGTCGACATCCGTTTCACCGCCTGCTGCGCCGCCAGCACGTAGCCGGTCAGGTTGATCGCCCACAGCCGGGCCAGATCCTCGGGGGTCTGGTCCTCGATCCGATTCACCGCGCCGATGATCCCGGCGTTGTTGACCAGGGCATCGAGTCGTCCGAACGTCTTGTCGACCGCGGCGAACAGGTCCGGGACCGCCTGGGGGTCGCCCATATCGGCCTTGAACGTTTCCACCGTGCCGCCGTCGGCATGGATCATCGCGGCCACGGCATCGGCCTTGGCCGGGCTGGAATGGTAGTTCAGCGCTACCTTGTAGCCAGCCAGCGCGGCCTTGCGCGCCACCGCTGCGCCGATGCCGCGGCTTCCGCCGGTAACCAGGACCACCTTGTCCGTCATGTCCGTCTCCTTGGCTGGGATCAGTCTTCGTTCGGCTGCAGGCAGTCGCGGACCGCCTGCAGCAGCTCGGGATGGGGCTCGGCGATCTGTGCGAACGCGCTCGGCCGGAAGCCCTGGTCGGCGATCGCCTGCTTCTCGTCCGCGGTCAGGCCGGCCATGGCATCCACCGCGCAGGCGCAACCGATCTCGGCGGCGCGGGGCACCGCCGCCAGGTCGGGGTTGGCGCGACAGGCGGCGAGCAGCGCCGCGTCCTGTCCCTGGGCGAAGGCCGGGCCAAGGGCACAGCCGACCGCGGCGGCAAGGGCCATGGCCAAACGGGCAGCCTGATATCGCATCGGTGACACCCTTTCGGTGAGCAATGGCGGGACGACGCCGCCACCCGGGGGCGGGCGAGGCATCCGATTGGCAAAGTCGTCGCGCTGATCGAATATGCGCGTGGCTCGTTTCAGTTGACGAACGGCTATCTTCCGTCAGCATCGGGTCGTTGGCAAATCGGGTAGCGGGGCGTCATGACGGTTCCGGTTCTGGTGACGGTCGATTGGGGCACGACCAACACGCGGGCCTACGTGCTCGACGCGGATGGCCGTATTGTGGCGCAGAGCGAGGAACAGGCAGGCGCCTCTCTCGGCATCATGCACATCAAGGGCGGGGATTTCACCCCCGCGCTCGACAGGCTGCTCGACAGCGTGCCGCTGGAAATCCCGCCGGAGCTGCCGATCCTGCTCTCGGGAATGGTCACCAGCCGCCAGGGATGGGTGGAAACCGCCTATGTGGATTGCCCGGCGAGCCTGGCGGACCTGGCCGAGGCGGCTGAGCGCCAGCAGGTCGAGGACCGCGCGCTGATCTTCGCGCCCGGCCTCAGCTACCTGGACGAGGACGGGGTCGCAGACGTCATGCGCGGCGAAGAGCTGCAGATCCTGGGCGTGTCCGTCGGCGGGGAGGCGGGCGGCGACGCCGTCTACTGCCTCCCGGGCACCCACAGCAAATGGGCCTGGTGCGCCGACGGGCGGATTGACCGGTTTCGCACCGTGATGACGGGCGAGGTCTATGCCGCGCTCTGCAACCACACCATCCTCGGCCGGCTGATGGGCGCGCGCACCCACCATCCGGAGTCGTTCGCCCAAGGTGCGGAACGGGCGCGCCATGGCGGCTACGTCCTGCACGACATCTTCGCCGCCCGCAGCGAAGGCCTGTTCGAGCGGCTGCGCCCGGACGCGATCGCGGCCTACCTGTCCGGCCTGCTTGTAGGCCACGAGGTGGCGGCGATGGTCGAACGGCTGGAGCCGGGCGCGACCATCACCGTGGTCGGCGGCGCCGGCCTTGCCGAAAGGTACGAAACCGTGCTGCAGGCCGCCGGCTACAAGGTGGTCCTGCGCAGTGACCCGGTGGTTGCGCGCGGCCAGTTCGAGCTGGCCCGGACGATGGGGGCGATATGAGCGGGCGCGCGCTATGACTTTGGCGCTCGGCCCGGCCTTGGAGCGCCTGCCGCTGGTGGCCATCCTGCGCGGCGTGACCCCGGAGGCGGTGGTCGCGATCGGCGAGGCGCTGGTTGCCGCCGGTTTCGCGGTGATCGAGGTGCCGCTGAACTCGCCGCGGCCGATCGACAGCATCCGGCTGCTCGCCGAAGCCCTGGGCGACCGCGCCCTGGTCGGGGCCGGCACGGTGCTGCGCGCCGAGCAGGTGGGGCAGGTCGCCGATGCCGGCGGCCGGCTGATCGTGATGCCGCACGCCGATGGCGCGGTGATCCGCGCCGCCAAGGCAGCCAGGCTCTACGCCGTTCCCGGCTTCGCCACCCCCACCGAGGCCTTTTCCGCCCTGGCGGCCGGTGCCGACGCCCTGAAGCTGTTCCCCGCGGAGGCGAACCCGCCGCCGGTGCTGAAAGCGCTGCGCGCGGTGCTGCCCGCCGAGGTGCGCGTATTGCCGGTGGGCGGCATCACCCCGGAGGCGATGGGGGCGTATGTGCGGGCCGGCGCCGGCGGCTTCGGCCTGGGTTCCGCCCTCTACAAGCCGGGCATGACCGCGGCCGAGGCCGGCGCCCGGGCCGAACGCTTCGTCAGTGCTTGGAACACGCTGCACGGCCTGCCAACGACGGTCAGTGCCTAGATCAAGCTGCGTCAAACCGGAATCGGTTTGAGGCAGATAACTTGATCGGCTTCAATGAGTTAAAGCACTGGTCCGCGTCCGGATGGACGCGGGTTGCTTTAGAGCAGGTCGCCCGGCCGGTCGCCCATCAGGTAGTCGATGACCCGATGTGGCAGCGTGAGTTCGCGAAGGATGGCGGGGACGCGGTCGAGCAGCCGATCCGCCGGCTGGAACAGCGAGCCCTGGTCGAGGAAGCCCCGGGGCAGCGGAATCGTCAGCAGGAAGACGCCCCTGGCAAATGCCGCGGCCAGCGCCTTGCCCGGCCGCGCCCGGCTCAGCGCCACCAGGCTTTCCGCCAGCTCAGGCGTGATCAGCCGTTCCGCCTCGGCCGGGTTGGCGGCGAAGACCTCGAAGGCCTGGCTGAAGGCGGCATGGGGGAAGCTGACCTTGGAGAGTCCCCGGCCCGCCGCCGGGTGCCCGGCCGCCCAGCGGGCGAGCGTGCCGCGGTCGCGCGCCAGCAGGACAGGGCCTTCGAACTGGACCGGCACGTCGACCTCGACCACCAGGCCGCGCCAGATCCGCTTCAGGCGCTGCCGCCGGCGGGGATCCCGGGCCTGTCCGCCCCGCGCGTGGATATAGCAGGACAGCTCCACCATCCTGAAGCCGGTGCCGCGATGGGTGCCGACGATCATGTCCTCGGCCGTGACTCGCTGCGCCGTGGGGAGAATGCCGAGGCCGGCCACGCCCTCGGCGTTGAAACCCTCGGCGGACTGGGCATAGGTCATGCCCCCGATCGCCTCGGCCAGGGGCGGCACCATCACGCTGCGGGCGACGCCGCGGTAGAGCCGGACCATCAGCAGGGCGGTCACCCCGGCGAGCAGCGCGCCCACGGCCAGCGCCGCCACCGCCAGCCAGACCGAGATCAGGCCGCCCAGAATCAGGGCGACGACGCCGAAGAAGCCGAAAATCACCGCTGCCACGATCTTGGCCAGCATCAAGGAGCCCCGCCGGGTGGCCTCGATGTGTGCCAGCGCCGGCCGGATGCCTGTCTCGATCGCCCGGGCGATCGCTGCCTCGTCTACCTGCATGCTCGCGTCCGGCCGCTCGATCTGCTGTGGGCTGCCGGAGACTAACCGGCCGCGAAGGCGCGGCATAGCCCGTGGCCGATTTTTTCCCTTGCTGAATTCGATAATTCGACTATATTCGAATCATGGAACAGAACCAAGCGATCGACGCCCTGGCCGCGCTGGCCCACGACCACCGGATGCAGGCGTTCCGCCTGCTGGTCCGGGCCGGACCTGCGGGGCTTGCGGCGGGCGAGATCGCAGGTCGGATGGGGATCGCCCCCTCCAGCCTGTCCTTCCACCTGAGCCAGCTGGCCCAGGCAGGGCTGATCGGCTCCCGGCGAGAGGCGCGGTACGTGTACTACGCCGTCGATTTCGCCGCGGTGCGCGGTCTGCTGGCGTTCCTGACCGAGGATTGCTGCCTCGGCCTGCCCGGGCTGGTGGAGCCGGAGATGCCCGGCACCGACTGCTGCCCGCCTGAACCTACCGTCTCCGAACCTGCGACACCCGAAACCGCCCTAACCGAGACCGAAGGAGAGATCCGATGAAGCGCCTGCACGTGAACCTTGCCGTCGACGACATCGCGTCGTCCGTCCGCTTCTACTCGGCCCTGTTCGCCGCCGAGCCGACAGTGCGCAAGCCCGACTACGCGAAGTGGATGCTGGACGACCCGCGCGTCAACTTCGCCATCTCCGACCGCGCCCCGCGCAAAGGTGTCGACCATCTGGGTATCCAGGTCGAGGACGCGGACGAGCTGAAGGTGGTCTATGCCCGGCTGAAGGATGCCGATGCTCCGGTCTACGAGGCCGGCGCCGGCACCTGCTGTTATGCCAAATCCGAGAAGAGCTGGATCACCGATCCGCAGGGCGTCGCCTGGGAGGCGTTCCTGACCACCGGCGAGAGCACGGTCTATGGCGAGGACGTCGACGTGGCGTCGGCAACGGCGGGCAACTGCTGCCCGACCCAGGACCAAGCCGCGGCGGCCTGTTGCTGAGGGCCGGCGTGATGACGGTCACCATCTACCACAACCCGAACTGCGGCACCTCGCGCACCGTGCTCGGGATGATCCGCGAGCGGGGAATCGAGCCGACAGTGATCGAATACCTGAAGCATCCGCCAGGCCGGACCAAGCTGGTCGAACTGCTGGCCAAGATGGGCGTCGGTCCCAGGGCCCTGCTGCGTCGCCGCGGCACGCCCTATGACGAACTGGGCCTCGACGATCCGAAGTGGACCGATGACCAGTTGATCGACTTCGTCGTCGCCCATCCGATCCTGATGGAGCGACCGGTGGTCGAGATCGA
>JBHJOG010000336.1:0-10039 GCA_050329975.1 Alphaproteobacteria bacterium
CCGGTGCGGTTTGCCAGCCGGAACAGATGGGTGTCGACCGCGATGGTCGGCTCGCCGAACACGGTGTTCAGCACCACGTTGGCGGTCTTGCGGCCGACTCCGGGAAGCGCTTCCAGCGCCGCACGCTCGCGCGGCACCTGGCTCCCGTGCCGCGCGATCAGCAATGCGCTCAGCGCGATCACGTTCTTTGCCTTGGTCCGGTAGAGGCCGATCGTCCGGATGGCCTCCGCCAGCCGGGCCTCCCCCAGCGCCAGCATCGCTTCCGGGGTGTCCACGCTGTGGAACAGGCTGGCAGTCGCCTTGTTGACGGAGGCGTCGGTGGTCTGCGCCGACAGGACGACAGCGACCAGCAGCGTGTAGGGATTGCGGTAGTCGAGCTCGGTGGTCGGGCTGGGATCGGCCGCTGCGAGCCGGGCGAAGACCATGTCGATCTCGGCCCGGGTCATGGTCCTGCGTGCGATCGGAGGTCTCCCCGGGTCCTGTTGTGCCGATACCATTGGGAGCGCGACGAAGCGTCGCGCACCGGGGATGGTGCCGCAGCCCGCGCGGTTCATATCATGCAGCGATGGCAACGCTCGAGACAAGGTCCCCCGAGGCCGGCGCCGGCGAGCGCCAGTCGGGGACGGTGTTGTTCGACGCGGTGCTGACGCCGAACCGCAGCCTGTCGCCCCGGATGGCGCGCAGGGTGCTGTTGGCAGTTGGCCTGATCGTCCTCGGCCTCGGGCTGGCATGCCTGTCCCTCGGCTGGTGGCCGATTGCGGGCTATTTCGGAGTCGATGTGCTGCTGCTGTGGTGGGCATTCCGGGCCAGCTCCCGCAGCGGCAGACTGGTGGAGCGGCTGCGGCTGACCGGGGATGCGTTGACCGTCGCGCGCATCCATCCCAACGGATCCGCGGTCGAATGGACCGTCCCGCCGACCTGGCTGCGGGTGGAGATGGACGATCCGCCCGACGACACCAGCCAGCTCATCCTGGCCAGCCACGGCCGGCAGATCACCGTCGGGGGTTTCCTGACGCCGGCGGAACGGCTGGAGGTGGCCAATGCCCTGCGCGCCGCCCTCCGCTCGGTCGGCCAGCCCTCCGTCGCCTGATGCCCCGACCCTACGCCCTTGGCTGAGCCTGGCCCGCCCCGGGATCCGGTGAAACCGCAGCCGGCGGCCCGCCTGGCGGCGCCCAAGGCGGGCCTGCGGGCCGGACCGGTGGAATTCGCCATGCTGGGCGGCCTCGGCCTGCTCTGGGGTTCCAATTTCGCGCTGATCAAGGTCGGGGTCAGCGAGATTCCGCCGGTCAGCCTGACCTGCGCCCGGATGCTGCTGGGCGCGTTGCTGCTCGGCCTGATCGCGGCCGCCCGCGGCGCCCGCTGGCCACGCGGCTGGCGAATCTGGGCCCTGCTGCTGATGCTGTCGGTGTTCGGCAGCGGGCTGCCGCACGGGCTGGTCGCCTGGGGGGAACAGACCATCCCCAGCAGCCTGGCCGCGATCCTGATGGCGCTGATGCCGACGGGGGCGATCCTGCTCGCGCATGTGATGACCCGCGACGAGCGGCTGCGCTGGCGCACCGTGCTGGGCGTCGCGGTCGGATTCGGCGGCATCGCCGTGCTGGTGGGGGTCAATGCGCTCAGCGGGCTCGGCCATGCGGTCGGCGCCGAACTGGCGGTCGCGGCGGCGGCCCTGTGCTTCTCGCTGAACGCTGTGCTGTCGCGCCGGGCCAGCCACCTGTCGCCGCTGGTGGTCGGCGCGGCGACGCTCGCCCTGGCGGCCGCCTATACGCTGCCGCTGGCGCTGGCCACCGAGCGGCCGTGGACGCTGGCGCCCACGCCCGGCGTGCTCTGGGTGGTCGCCCTGCTCGGCCTGGGCGGGACCGGCGGGGCGGCGCTGCTCTACTTCGCGATCGTCAACCGGGCCGGCGCCACCTTCCTTGCGCTCAGCAACTACCTGGTTCCGCTGGTTGGAGTCGCACTCGGGGCGCTGTTCCTCGATGAGCGGATGACCCCGCAGGCCTGGATTGCGATGGCAATGGTCCTCAGCGGATTGGCGCTGGCGCGACGGAACTAGCCACAAAGCCTAGCCAACTCAGTGCAAAGCCTAGAATTCGGGCTTGGTGGGGTCGCTCTGCGCTGTCGAGCGGGATCGCATCGGCTACATCAAATATTAACCTTGAGCGCAATTTAATCGCCGCGAGCGCGCCCCTGGCGGCCAACGGAGATTCGAGATGACGCAAGCACTGTTCGAGGTTCAGACATTCGACGGCCACGGCTGGGTGACCCGCCATCGCGGTGCCGATGTGGGCGCAGCCGGGGAGGCCGCGCGCCGGGTGTTGCCCGATGCCAAGCGTCAGGCGGTACGCATCGTCAAGCAGACTTACCAGCCGGCAGAGCAGCGGCTGGACAATCAGGTGGTCTTTTCGCTCGGCAAGCCGCGCGGCCGCAGCATCGGCCGGGTCGCCGGCGTTGCCGCGGCGCTGGCGCTCTCGGCTGCCGCGATCGTCGGCGCGACGCTGGTTCCCGGCCTCGCGACCGACACGCTGGTCGAACTGGCCCACGTCGTCCGCGACGAAGGGCCGGTCCGCGACGAAGCGCCGGTCCACGACGAAGCGCCGATCAGCCACCTCGAACAGGCCGCCCTGGAACCGGCTGCCGGCGCCGTACCCGCGGGGTTCGACTGCCGGCGCGAGGCCGCCAACGGCCTGATACGCGCTACCAACCTCGGCGCCGAGCGCGACCGGCTCTACCAGCTGTGCGGTCCGGCCATCCAGGGCGATGCGGCGGCCCAGCTCGAGCTCGCCGACCGGCTTGCCGCCGGCACCGGGACCGCCCCGGACCCGGCCCAGGCCGTGGTCTGGCTGCAGGAGGCGGCGCGCGCCGGCCACACCGAGGCCTACCTCCCCCTCGCCGACCTGCTGACCCGGGTGGATCCCGAGCGGGCGAACTCCTGGTATCACCGCGCGGCGACCGGCGGGGACACCGCCGCGGCGCTGACGCTGGCCCAGCGCTACCGCGACGGCGACGGCGTCGATGCCGACCCGCGCATCGCCCTGTCCTACGAGCTGATGGCCGCCGACGCCGGCGACGTCCCCGCGATGCTGCGCGTCGCCCAGGCGTTCAACAGCGGCGAAGGCACCGATCCCAACCCGGAGGCCGCCCAACGCTGGCTCGAGCGTGCGGCCAGCGCTGGCGGGACCTCGGATCTGGCGGCCCTGGACGACCAGCCAGCGCTGCATTGGGTCTCGCCGGCGGATGCGGATGGCGACGCGTCCGCGCCGGAGGCAACCTGGAACCCGCCGGTCCTGTCCGGGGTGGCCCAGCTGCTGCCCGTGCCGCCGCTGCACCTCGACATCGACCAGGATGCGCAGGAGGCCTATTCGGCCTTTGCGGCCGCGAGCCCGATGCCGATGAGCGTGTGACCCGGTCTAGGGAACCAGGCGGTAGCCGCCGGGCTCGGTGACCAGGATCTCGGCATTGGAGGGATCGGACTCGATCTTCTGTCTCAGCCGGTACACGTGGGTCTCGAGGGTGTGGGTCGTCACTTCCGAGTTGTAACCCCACACCTCGTTCAGCAGGATGTCGCGGCCTACGGGCTTGTCGCCGGCCCGGTAGAGGAACTTCAGGATCGCCGTTTCCTTCTCGGTCAGCCGGATCTTCTGGTTCTTTTCCTCCTCCAGCAGCAGCTTCGAGGCTGGCTTGAACGTATAGGGGCCGATCGTGAAGACCGCGTCCTCGCTCTGCTCGTGCTGGCGCAGGTGGGCGCGCATCCGGGCCAGCAGCACCCCCAGCCGGAACGGCTTGATCACGTAGTCGTTGGCGCCGGCATCGAGCCCGAGGATGGTGTCGGAGTCTGAATTGGCCCCGGTCAGCATGATTACCGGCGCCTTGACGCCGTTGCGCCGCATCAGCCGGCAGACGTCGCGGCCGTCCATGTCGGGCAGGCCGACGTCGAGCAGCACCAGCTCGAAATAGTCGTGCTTGAGGATCGCAAGCGCCTCCTGGCCGGTGCCGGCCTCGACGATCTGGAACTCTTCGTGCAGCTTCAACTGGTCGGTCAACGACGCGCGCAAGGCCTCGTCGTCGTCGACGATCAGGATGCGTTTGCCACCTGTCATGCGTGCCCCGCCCCCCGACAATGTTGCGCCATGACGCCTGCATATAGGCGTCGGCGACGGAAATGCCCGCGCATTCTATACCACGCGCGGTCATTTCCGAGTGATTTCCGTCACCTGCAGACCGGGCCCAGGGCGCCGGCAAGAGCTGCCGGGCAAGAGTTGCCGGTTCCTACCAGGATTGCCACCCCGGCCCCGCGCGGCCGGCCGCCCACCTCCGCCCGGCGACCAGGGCGGCGCCGCCGGAACCGGGCGCACCTCTGATAAGCCTTTGACGAAATGGACAATCTATCGCCCGCGGCCCGGGCTTCCCGGGGCGGTGGACGTTGGCACGAAGGTTGCGCCTGTATCGGCAGTCATTGTCGAGAGAAGCCATGCAGGCCGCACCCGTATCCCATGTCAGCCCGGCGACAGCTGCCGGCGCGTCGGCTCCGTCGTCGCGTGACGACGACGGCTTCGACTTCTGGGACTTCCTCGACATCATCAATCCGCTGCAGCACATCCCGGTGGTGTCGTCGATCTACCGGGCGGTCACCGGCGACGAGATAGGCCCGGCCGCGCGCCTGATCGGCGGTGGGCTCTACGGGCTCGGCCTGCTCGGCGGCGGCTGGATCGGGCTGGCCTCGACGGCGATCAACACCGCGGTCGAAGAGGCCACCGGCGATGACATCCCCGGCCACCTGCTCGCGATGGTGCTGGGCGACGACGAGGCGGAAGCGGGCGGCCAGACCGGCGTCGCCGGGTCCGGCGGCGAGACGGGCGAGGATTCGGCGCTGGTGGCAGCCATGCGTCCGGAGGCGGTCGTCGTCCGCTCCGACCCGCTGCCGGCCGCATCCGCCGCGCCGCTGTTCGCCGGCGGCGATGCGCCGGGCGACGCGTCCGGCTTGGCGGCGGCTACCGGCCAGGTGGTCAGCCCGGCGATGGGCCAGGCCCTGCTGCTCGCCGCCCAGAGCGACGATCCGCAGCTGGTGGAGGCGGTCAATCGCATGCTGCCGCGCGGACAGGCGCAGCCTGACCGCCTTCGCGAGATGGGATCTGGCCTGACCGGCTACAGCCTCGACGATGTGCCGGTGCAGGTCGGCCGCGGCGTCATCCGCACCCCTGCGGGAAGCCTGTTGAGCAGCGCAGCCAACTAGCACGTCGCCTGTTCCAGGCATTATCCCTATTGAAACCGGTCTAAGCCCGGGTTATTCGCTGCGCGCCACCGCAGTCTCGGCTGTCGGTTCGCCGCCCATCGCGAGCCGTTCCGTGTCGAAGTCGCGGCGCCAGGCTTGGAAGCGATCCAGCTCCGCGCCCACGAGCGGCTCGCCCGGTGGCAGCTGCACGCTCAGCGGGTTGACCTGTGCGCCGTTGATCAGCACCTCGTAGTGCAGGTGGGGACCGGTTGCCAGGCCGGTCGACCCGACATAGGCGACCACCTGCCCCTGCCGCACCCGCGTCCCCGGCGTGATCCCGGCGGCGAAGCGGCTGAGGTGGGCGTAGGCGGTCTGGGTCGTGCCATTGTGGCGGATCCGCACGTAGTTCCCATAGCCGCGGTTCCAGCCGGCCACCGCGATGGTGCCGTCGCCGGCAGCATAGACGGGCGTGCCGGTCGGGGCGGCGAAATCGACGCCGGCATGCATCCGCGAATAGCCGAGGATCGGGTGCTGTCGCATGCCGTAGCCCGAGGAAATCCGCGCCGCGTCCACCGGGGTGCGCAGCAGGGCCTTGCGCACGCTGGTGCCCTCGGGCGTGAAGTAGTCGACGCTGCCGTCGCCGCGCACGAAGCGGTAGATCTGCAACTCGTCGCCCGACAGCGTCAGCGCCGCGTAGACCAGGTCGCCGGTGGCGACCACGCGGCCGCCCTGGTCGACGCTTTCCTCGAACACGGCCTCGAACGCGTCGCCGGGCTGCAGGCTGCGCTGGAAATCGACGTCATAGCTGAAGGCGCGTGTCATCGCAGCCAGGATGCCGTTGGGAATGCCGGCGGCGTTGCCGTCGGCATAGAGGCTGCTGGCGATCGCGCCGGTGGCCCTGTGCAGCGCGGTGTCGTAGTCGATCGCCTCGTCGTGCACCCGGTAGGCGCCATCCTCGGTCCGAGCCACCGTGATCCGGCGGTCGTAGCTGAGCTCCATGGCGAAGCCGACCAGGACCGGCCGCTCGTCGGTCTGTGAGCCGGGGACGAACGTCACCGCCACCTGCTGACCAACCCGCAGTTGTCGGGGGTCCCAGATGCCGTCCAGGCTCTCGATCGCGGCCAGCGCCTCGCCGTAGCCGATGCCGGCGTCGGTGAACAGGCCGGCCATGGTGTCGCCCGACTCGACCACCAGGGTGGCGGTCACCGGGCCGGCCTCGATCCGCGGCACCACCCCGAACGCCACCTGGCGGGAGATCTCCGGTCCATAGGCCTCGGCCAGGCTTGCCGAGCCGCGGAACACGCCGCCGGATTCGATCTCGGGCATCATGTCGGGCGTCAGCGGTCCGCCGATCGGTTCGAACACGGCCGGATACTGAACCGTCTCCGCCGCCTCATCCTCCGCCGCATCAACGACGTCCTGGGCGACGTTCCCGGCGACGTCCTGGGCGACCTCCTGAGCGGGCTGGGCTGGCATTTCGGCGTCTGCCGTCGCCGCGGCTTCGTCGGGCGACTGGCCGCGGATGTGCGCCATCACGTCGGGAAAGGGCTCGAGGAAGGCGGCTGGCGGGCTCTGCTCCTCGGCCAGGGCGGGCGCGCCGGCCAGCAGGCAGCAGGCGGCCAAGGCCGCAATCGCGCCAAAGGTCGTCGGTCGTCGCATCGATGCAAGCCCCCACTGCCGAATCGCTGCGCAGTCTACCGGCCGCGGCGGTGGCGGATCAACGCGGCCGCGCCGGCGGCCGGAAAGATGTCCCGATTGTCATCCGGACCAGCCCATTGACGGCCGGCCGGCGAGGCTCATACTGGCGCCCCGTCTGCCAAGTCCAGCCGACCGCAACAGCCTCGAGGAAACGTCTCAATGCTCTGGTCCATCCACTGTGTCGACCGCCCGGACAGCACCGATCTGCGCATGTCGCTTCGGCCCGATCATCTGAGCTACCTGAAGGAGCAGAACGCCCTGATCGTGCTGGCCGGGGCGACGCTGACCGACGACGGCGACACCATGACCGGCAGCGTGTTCGTCATCGACGCCGCCGACCGGGCCGCGGCCGAGGCGTTCTCGGCCGCCGACCCGTTCACCAAGGGCGGCCTGTTCGCGCGGGTGGAGATCAAGCGGATGCGCAAGGGCATATGGAACCCGGATACGATGCCGGCGGCGTGAGGGAAGCAGCATGGCCCATTGGCTGTACAAGTCGGAGCCCGGCACCTGGTCCTGGGACGACCACGTCAAGGCCTCGGTGACCCCGTGGGACGGGGTGCGCAACCACCAGGCCAACAGCAACATGAAGGCGATGGCGGTGGGCGATCGCGGCTTCTTCTATCATTCCGGCGAGGAACGGCAGATCGTCGGCGTGGTCGAGGTGGTCAAGGCCTGGTATCCCGACCCGAAGGATCCCGGCGGCAAGCTCGGCATGGTCGACCTCAAGGCAGTCGGGCCGTTGCCGAAACCGGTCACGCTCGCCCAGGCCAAGCAGGACCCGGCGCTGAACGACATGGTGCTGGTGAAGAACTCCCGGCTGTCGGTGCAGCCGGTGACCGACGCCCAATGGGACCATGTCTGCCGGCTGGGCGGCTACGCGCCGTAGCCTGAACGCATCCTGCGACGACCGCCGCGGCTTGAGCAACCCGCGTCCATCCGGACGCTGACCAGTTGCTTTGACTCTTTGCTACCGATTTCCGGTTCCAGGCTGCTCGATCTAGAGGTCGGCAAGGTCGAGCCGGCCATCGACCAGATAGAACCCGACCCCGATGAGTTCCCGGATCGAGGCGAGCGAAACCGCCATGCTGCGATGGGAGGGGAGCCAGGCCCACAGCCCGGACGGATCGTAGACCACGTCGGCGGTCAGCGTCGACACGGTGAGGCCGTGGTGGCGCAGGCAGGCTGCCGCCCGCATCACGTGCAGGCCGGAAGTGACCAACAGGACGCTGCGGACGCCGAGCTGGTCGGCGATCGCAGCGGCCGCCAGCGCATTCTCGGCGGTATTGGTCGATCCGGTCTCGATCATCAGCGCGTCGTCGACGACGAGGCCGAGCCCGGCGACCGTGACTTCGCTCTCCGGCGGGCTGCCGTCCGGGCTGCCCCCGGTCAGCAGCACCGGCGCGACCCATTGCTGCTGGGCCCCCAGCCCGGCCATGATCCGCTGCACCGTGGGCATGGCGGGAAACCAGCCGCCGTCGGACAGGCTGTAGATTCCCCCGGTGGGCACGACGATCAGCTCCGGCGGCGCGGTCCGGTCCGGCGGCGGGGCTGCCCGGGCGAGCAGGGTGTTGAGGCCGGTGGCGGTCCATGGGAGCCCGAGCACCAGCAGCACCGACCAGATCGCGAACAGCGGCCAGCGGGCGAGCCGAGGGCTGCGCCGCGGCACCGCCACCCAGGCGACGAAGGCAAGCACCAGCACGATCGGGTAGACGCCGAGCAGGTAGTCGAGGATGTCTCTCATCGGGTCCGATCGGTTGGGTATCGCAGTTGGCGGCGCCGACTCGGAAGACTAGCATGGCGCGGAAGGCGTCATTGCGGCGATTCGGGAGGTTGCGGCCAATGCCCGGGCAGTGTCGAAGCGGGTCTCGGGCCGGCTGGCGGTTGGTTCTGGCGCTTGCCGGGCTCGGCACGCCGGCCGCGGCCGGGGCGGTCGACGTGACCGACGAGGCGGCGGTGGTCGCCGCCTACAACGCGCAGAGCGGCTGGACGGCGGAGGTCGGGGACCTGTGCATCGTCACCGACCCGGACTTCCCGGGGGTAGCAGCTGTCGGCACCGCACCCCCCGACCGCGGCTGCGCAGTCGAACTGGTGCTGGTCGACGGCCAATGGCTGGCGCCCGGGGCCGCGGCCTCGCCGGTGCTGCTCGGCCGCGGCTGGCAGGACGCGTCGCCCGAGACGCGGGCCGCCCTGGCCATGGACTGGGTGCGGTTCGCGGTCTTTCCGTTCCACGGCTTTCCGACCGAGCCGGGCGAGGATTTCGCCCTGGACGGGGCGCCCGAATTCGCGGCACCCATCGCCTTGGCCGACGCCCAGGGCGGCGCGGTGGTCACCGCCTGGGTGCGGGAACCGCCGGGCATGCTGGCGCAGACGGTCTACAAGCTGTGGGAGTTGACCTTCGATGCCGGCGGCAAGCAGGCCCGTACCCGGGTGCTCGCCGACTACGAGGTCAACCATTGAGCCGACGGGCGGGATGAACGGCGCAGCGTCCCTGGACCCGGGCGGCCTGTCGCCTCCCGGCTCATTGTCTCCCGCCGCGGCAACCGAAGGCGCCACGCCGTTCCGCTTCTGCGGCGTCGACCTGCTTGCCGAGGCCAGCGGCGCCCTGATCTGGCCGGCGGCCGGGCTGGTCGCCGTCGCCGACCTGCACCTGGAGAAGGGCTCCGCCTTCGCCGCCCGCGGCACGTTGCTCCCGCCCTACGACACCGCCGCCACGCTCGGCCGGCTGGAACGGCTGGTCGCCGCCTGGTCGCCGCGGCAGGTGGTCTGCGTCGGCGACAGCTTTCACGACGTCCGCGCGGCGGCGCGGCTCGATGCCGCCGACGCGCTGCGGATCTCCCGTCTCACCGCCGCCTGCGACTGGGTCTGGATCGCCGGCAACCACGATCCGCTGCCGCCTCTGGCCTGGGGCGGGCGGGTGTCCGAAGGGGTGGACGTCGGCCCGCTTCATTTCCGCCACGAGGCACTGCCCGCGGCTGTGTTCGGCGAGGTCAGCGGGCATTATCATCCGAAGGCGCGGGTGCGGGTGCGCGGCGGCGGGCGCAGCGGGCGCTGCTTCATCGCCGATCGCCACCGGCTGATCCTGCCCGCCTTCGGCGCATTCGCCGGCGGGCTCGACGTGCTCGACCCGGCGAT
>JBHJOG010000337.1:0-12423 GCA_050329975.1 Alphaproteobacteria bacterium
CCGGTTCATCCGGCCAAACCAAAAAGGGGAGCCTCCTGGGCTCCCCTTTTTCATGCGGATCGGGCGACGGTCAGGCCGGATTGGCCATCTTGAACGGGCTGAGATCGGCGTCCGGGCCGTCTTCGGGGCGGAACTGCATCTCGACCTTGTTGCCGTCGGGATCGAAGACGTTGACCTGGCGAAGCCCGGTTCCGGGGACGACCGCGACGTAGTAGGCGACGCCCTTGCCGCGGCACTTTTCCATGAAGCTCTCCAGGCCCTCGCAGCGGAAGGCGAAGTGCTCGATCTGCGGCTCCTTCGGGTGCAGGCCGCTGTCCATTCCGACCAGATGCACCGCGGCGTGGTTGTCGACCCACATCCAGGCGCCCGGGAAACCGAAGTCGGGGCGATCCCCGACACGCAGCCCGATGATGTCGCGGTAGAAGTCCGTCATCTCGGCGAGCCTCGCCGTGCGCAGGTTGACGTGGTCGAGGCCTCGGGCAACGAACATCGGCTTTCTCCTCGGCGGCGCCTTTCGGGCGCTCTGTCTTGATGGTGCCGGTCGGCTCAGGCCGCCGACTGGGCGCCGACGCCCTGTTCGCTGAACAGCTGCGCCAGCTCACCGCTCTGCGCCATCTCGCGCACGATGTCGCAGCCGCCGACGAACTCGCCCTTGACATAGAGCTGGGGCACGGTCGGCCAGTTCGAGAAGTCCTTGATGCCCTGGCGGATCGGCGGGTCGGTCAGCACGTCGATACCCTTGAAGGCGACGCCCATCTCGTTGAGCACATGGACCACCGCGGCGGAGAAGCCGCATTGCGGGAACATCGGGGAGCCCTTCATGAACAGCACCACGTCGTTGCTGTCGATTTCGCCCCGGATCCGTTCGAAGACCTGATTTTCCGCCACCGCTCCGTTCCTTTCAACTGCCGCCGGCGCCAAGCTATTGCGAGGCCGGCGCTTCGGTTTTCAATGCCAGCGCATGCAGCTGGTCGCCCATGCCGCCCTTCAATGCGCCGTAGACCATCTGGTGCTGCTGGATCCGCGACTTGCCGACGAACTGGGCCGAAACCACATGCGCAGCATAATGGTCGCCGTCTCCGGCCAGGTCGGTGATGCTGACCTCGGCATCCGGCAGCGCCTGCTTGATCAGCCGCTCGATCTCGTCCGCCGCCATCGCCATGCCTGTGCTTCCCTTCAGCCGCCCCCGCCGGCCGCAACGCCCATGTAGCGCGGCAGCCACAGCTCGTTCAGGACCCGCAGTTCAGCAGTGGAGATAATCTCCCGGCCGTCCACAGTCAAACGATCGCCGCCGCTGACCCCGATCAGCTGGGCCGCGACGCCGGCCGCCGCGGCCAGCTCCTGCACCTGCTCCGGCGTGCCGGTGGCCACCACATAGCGGCCCTGGTCCTCGCCGAACAGCCAGCCGTTGAGCAGACCCGCGCCGGTGCCGAGCGAGGGTGGCGTGTTCAGCGAGGCGCCCTGCCCGCCGGCCAGCATCATCTCGACCACGCAGACGATCACCCCGCCGTCGGAGACGTCGTGGCACGCCGTCACCCGGCCGTCGCCGATCAGCCGCCGGACCAGCGCGCCGGCGCGGCGCTCGGCCTCCAGGTCCACCGGCGGCGGTGCGTCGCCGCTGCGCTGCATCGCCAACCGGGCGAACAGCGACTGCCCGAGCCAGCCCGGGGCCTCGGCGTCGCCGCCGACCAGCATCAGCGCCAGGGTCGGCCGGCGCAGCGCGACGTCGACCCGGTGCTCGAGGTCGGCCAGCAGGCCGATGCCGCCGATCACCGGCGTTGGCAGGATCGCCTCGCCGTTGGTCTCGTTGTAGAGCGAGACGTTGCCGGAGACGATCGGGAAGGCGAGCGCGCGGCAGGCGTCGGCCATGCCCTCGATGCAGCCGACCAGCTGGCCCATGATCTCCGGCCGCTGCGGATTGCCGAAATTCAAGTTGTTGGTGCAGGCGAGCGGCTCGGCGCCGACCGCGCTCAGGTTCCGCCACGCCTCCGCCACCGCCTGGGCGCCGCCGGCATAGGGGTCGGCGGCGCAGTAGTGCGGGTTGCAGTCGGTGGTCATCGCCAGCGCCTTCTGCGTGCCGTGCACGCGCACCACCGCCGCGTCGCCGCCGGGGCGTCCGATGGTGTCGCCCATCACCATGTGGTCGTACTGCTCCCAGATCCAGCGCTTGCTGGCCAGCGCGGGGTTGGAGATCAGCTTGCGCAGCCCCTCGCCGACGGGCATGTCGGGATAGCTGTGCGGCTCGAGCGGCGGCCTCGGGGTGGCGCTGACATAGGGTCGGTCGTAGAGCGGTGCCGCGTCGACCAGCGCCTTCAGCGGCAGGTCGGCGGCGAGCAGCCCGTCCTTCTTCAGCACCATGCGGCCGGTGTCGGTCAGGGTCCCGATCACCGCGAAGTCCAGCTCCCAGCGCTCGAACACGGCACGCGCCTGCGCCTCGCTGCCGGGCTTGAGCACCATCAGCATCCGCTCCTGGCTCTCCGACAGCATCAGCTCGTAGGCGCTCATCCCCGGCTCGCGGGTCGGCACCCGGTCCAGGTCGAGCTCGACGCCGAGCCCGCCCTTGGCCGCCATCTCGACCGTCGAGGACGTCAGCCCCGCCGCGCCCATGTCCTGGATCGCGACGATGGCGTCGGTGGCCATCAGCTCGAGGCAGGCCTCGAGCAGCAGCTTCTCGGTGAACGGGTCGCCGACCTGAACCGTCGGCCGGTTGGCCATGCTGTCGTCGTCGAACTCGGCCGACGCCATGGTCGCGCCGTGGATGCCGTCGCGCCCGGTCTTCGAGCCGACGTAGACGATCGGGTTGCCGAGGCCAGCGGCCGCCGAGCGGAAGATCCTGTCGGCGTCGACCAGGCCGACCGCCATCGCGTTGACCAGGATGTTGCCGTTGTAGCTGGAGTCGAACTCGGTCTCGCCGCCGACCGTGGGCACCCCGATGCAGTTGCCGTAGTGCCCGATGCCCTGGACCACGCCGGCGACCAGATGGCGGGTGCGCGGATGGTCCGGGCTGCCGAAGCGCAGCGCGTTCAGCAGCGCGATCGGCCGTGCGCCCATGGTGAACACGTCGCGCAGGATGCCGCCGACGCCGGTCGCCGCGCCCTGCACCGGCTCGATGAACGACGGATGGTTGTGGCTTTCGATCTTGAAGGCGACCGCCTGGCCGTCGCCGATCGAGACGATGCCGGCGTTCTCGCCCGGGCCCTCGATCACCTGCGGGCCGGTGGTCGGCAAGGTCATCAGCCACTTCTTCGACGACTTGTAGGAGCAGTGCTCCGACCACATCACCGAGAACACGCCGAGTTCGGTGCGGTTCGGTGTCCGGCCGAGCAGGCGGACGATGCGGTCATACTCGTCGACGGCGAGCCCCATCAGGTCTTCGGGCCGCTGCGGCGCCTCCACGTTCATGCGGCGACCCCGAGGGCGGATTTCAGGATCACCGCCCCGTCGGCGCCGCCCAGCGCCGGCTCGAACAGGCGCTCCGGGTGCGGCATCATGCCGACGACGTTGCGCTCGGCGCTGCAGATGCCGGCGATGTTGCCGACCGACCCGTTCGGGTTGGCCCGCGCGTTCACCGTCCCGTCCCGGTCGCAATAGCGGAACACGATCCGGTTCTCGTCCTCCAGCACCCTGAGAGTCCGCTCGTCGGCGAAATAGTTGCCGTCGCCATGGGCGATCGGCACCCGCAGCACGTCGCCGCGGCGCGCGCCCACCGTGGCCGGCGTCGCCGTGGTCTCGACCCGCAGGAACACGTCCTTGCAAACGTAGCGCATCGAGGCGTTGCGCAGCAGCGCGCCGGGCAGCAGGCCGCATTCGACCAGGATCTGGAAGCCGTTGCACAGGCCCAGCACCGGCGCGCCCTGCTCGGCCCGCGCGCGCACCGCCGCCATGATCGGGCTGGTCGCCGCCATCGCGCCGCAGCGCAGGTAGTCGCCGTAGGAGAAGCCGCCGGGGATGACGATCAGGTCGCAGGGCGGGATCGCGGTGTCGCGATGCCAGACCATGAGCGCCTTCTCCCCCGTCAACCGCTCGATCGCTACCGCCGCATCGCGATCGCAGTTCGAGCCGGGGAAGACAATGACGGCGGCGGTCATGACGAGCACCGCCCGGTGGACCAGGGCCGCATCCCCTCCTTGGCGGTCATGCCCGGGCTTGTCCCGGGCATCTCCCTCCGGTGCGTCGCTGGCGAGAGATGGCCGGGACAGGCCCGGCCATGACGGACGTGCGAGCGGCGTTGTCGAGCGCGTCCCCTCATGCCTCGATATGGATGCGGAACGTCTCGATGACCTGGTTGGCGAGCAGCTTCTCGCACATCTCGACAACCTCCTGCCGGGCGGCGTCGATGTCGCTGCCCGCCAGCTCCAGCTCGATCAGCTTGCCCTGGCGGGCGCCGTCGACACCAGCGAAGCCGAGGCCGTTGAGGGCGTGCGCGATCGCCTTGCCCTGCGGATCGAGCACGCCCTCGCGCGGCATGATCAGCACCCGTGCCTTCATCCGCCGGCCTACTGCATCGTCGCCGGGCCTTTCAGGTCGCGCGGCCCGGCGTCGGGCAGAATGCCCAGCCGGCGCGCCACTTCCTGATAGGCCTCCTCGACCCCGCCGAGATCCTGGCGGAACCGATCCTTGTCCATGCGCTCGTTGGTCTGCACGTCCCACAGCCGGCAGCTGTCGGGACTGATCTCGTCGGCGAGCACGATCCGCATCTCTTCGTTGTTCCACAGCCGGCCGAACTCGAGCTTGAAATCGATCAGCTTGATGCCGACCCCCAGCAGGAGCCCGCTGAGGAAATCGTTGACCCGCAGCGACAGCGCCATGATGTCGTCGAGGTCCTGGGGCATCGCCCAGCCGAAGGCGGTGATGTGCTCCTCGGTCACCAGCGGGTCACCGAGCTCGTCGGACTTGTAGTAGTACTCGACGATCGAGCGCGGCAGGGCGGTGCCGTCGGGCATGCCGAAGCGCTTGGCGAAGGTGCCGGCCGCGACGTTGCGCACCACCACCTCGACCGGGATGATCTCCACCTCGCGCACCAGCTGCTCGCGCATGTTCAAGCGGCGGACGAAGTGGGTGGGCACCCCGATCTCGCCCAGCCGCTGCATGAAATACTCGGAGATGCGGCTGTTCAGCACCCCCTTGCCGGTGATGGTGCCGCGCTTGGTGTTGTTGAAGGCGGTCGCGTCGTCCTTGAAGTACTGCACGAGCGTGCCAGGTTCCGGGCCTTCGTAGAGCACCTTCGCCTTGCCCTCGTAAATCTGTCTGCGTCTTGCCATGGGACTTTCGGCGGTTGGATTCCGCCCCTCTGTGCGTGCGGCTGCCGCGCGATCCGACCCATGGAATCGCCATGCGTCAAGCGACAGACCCGCAGCGTGCAGGCAGCATATAACAACCTGCCGGGGTCAAGACAACGACCGCAGACGTCGCGCTGCGGTTTGGCCTCGGCCGCCCGCACCGCGATCGGCTTTGGACCCTCGGGCCGGTTTCCTATATTGGAGAACGAAGCGCGTCGACCCGCTGCGTCGCGGCCGGCGGACAACCATTGTCGGGGAGTTCGGAGATGACCAGTTTCAGCGAGCGCGAAAAGGCGTTCGAGGCTAAGTACAAGAACGACCAGGAACTGCAGTTCAAGGTGGTCAACCGGCGCAACAAGCTGCTCGGCCTGTGGGCCGCCGAGCTGATGGGGCTGGACGGAGTCGCCGCCGACCTCTACGCCAAGGAAGTGGTCGCCGCCGATTTCGAGCGGCCGGGCCACGACGACGTGATCGAGAAGATTGTCGCCGACTTCGCCGCCCGCGGCACCGATGTCACCGAGCACAAGGTGCGGCGCCAGCTCGACGATCTGCACAGCGTCGCCGTCGACCAGATCCGCGCCGAATCGATGAAATGAGCGTCAGGCGCGAACGGATGGGGCCTGTCCGTTCGCGCCGGCTGCCTTGGCGGTCGTCACAATAGGCCCGTCGGCGGCGCCTGGTTCGTACGACAACCTTCCGGCAGGCGTGTCAGGGCATGAACCTCCCTTTCCAGCCCCAGCGGTCGCGCAGGCGGTCCGCGATCGCGCGCAGCCCGCGCTTCGCCGACCGGATCGTGCGCATCTTCGCCAGCGAATCCCGCGAGGGGCACCGGCTGGCGGTGAAGGGCCGGACCATCGGGCTGTTCGCCATCGCCGGGCTGATCAGCTTCATCACGCCCTATCCCGGTGTGCTGTACTACCATGGCCTGCTCGCCTGCTTCGCGGCGCTCGGCTTCTTCAGCCTGTGGCTCAACGACCGGCCCTGGCGCCGGTCCTGGCATGCCTACCTGCTGGTCGCCTTCGACTTCGCGCTGCTCGCCTTCGCCGTCATCTACCCCAACCCGCTGGCGGCCTTCGACTACCCGCCGCAGGTTGCGCTGCGCTACGGCAACATCGTCTACTTCTACGCCATGCTGACCGTGCTCGCCTTCGCCTACAAGCCGCAGATCGTGCTCTGGGGCGGGCTGGTGGGCGCGCTCAGCTATGGGGTCGGCGTCGCCTGGCTCGCCTCCCTGCCGGATTCCCGCCTGGTACCGGCGTCCGGCAACACGCCGGGGACGATCATCATGGCCTTCGCCGATCCGACCTATGTGGACCTCGGCCTGGTCGCCCAGGACATCGTCGTGTTCCTGATCGTCGCCACCCTGCTGGCGATGATCGTCGGCCGCTCGCGCCGGCTGGTCTGGCGGCAGGCAGCGCTCGAGCGCGAGCGCTCCAACCTTGCCCGCTACTTCTCGCCGACCGTCGTCGACCGGCTCGCCCAGCAGGACGCGGCGCTCGGCGAGCCGCGGGAGCTCGACGCGGCGGTGATGTTCGTCGACCTGGTCGGCTTCACCAGCTGGTCGGAGCACCACACCCCGGTCGAGGCGATCGAACTGCTGCGCGACCTGCACGGCCGGCTGGAGCAGGCGGTGTTCACCCACCACGGCACCCTCGACAAGTTCATCGGCGACGGGATGATGGCCACATTCGGCACCCCCGACCCCGGCCCGGACGACGCCGCCAACGCGCTCGCCTGCACCCATGCGATCCTCGAGGAGTTCAGGCACTGGGACGCGGCGCGCCATTCCGCCGAGGCGGCCGAGATGCAGATCTCGATCGGAGTCCACTATGGCCCGGTGGTGGTGGGCGACATCGGCACCGACCGACGGCTGGAACTGGCGGTGCTCGGCGACACCGTGAACGTGGCGAGCCGACTGGAGGGGCTGACCCGGGAGCTCGGCTGCCGGGCGGTGATCGGCGACGCCGTGGTGCAGGCCATCCTCGCCGCCCCCACCCGCCCGCTCCACCTGCTCGAAGGCCTGAAACCGCTCGGAGCGCACGAGATCAAGGGCCGCGACGAGCCGGTGGTGATCTGGACCTGCCGGTAGGTGTCCCCAAGCGGTTGGGTTTCTGCTAGCCTGCGGCGATGCGACGGTCATGAGGTTCGAGGGCCTGCGGGTGGCGATCTACCCGAACGACCATCGGCCGGCGCATGTGCACGTCATCGGCCCGCAGGGTGAGACAGTCTTCGTCCTGCACTGCCCCGACGGACCTCCGGAGCTTCGGGAGAGCCATGGATTCGGCGGCGCCGAAATCACCCGCGTCCGCGCGGCGCTTGCCCGGCGGCTCGTTGGGCTGTGCGAGAGTTGGAGAAGGTTCCATGGGCGATACTGACGGAGAACTCGGGCGAGCCGAAGAGCGGATGGCGGAGCTTCGGGCGGCAGGCCATGCCGTCTCCGCGCGCTACGACCGCCGGCGGGCGCGGGTCGTGGTCACCCTGAGCACGGGGCTGGAGCTGGCGTTCCCGCCACGGCTGGCGGAGGGGCTGGCGGAGGCATCGCCCGAGGACCTGGCGGAGATCGAGATCAGCCCGGCAGGCCTTGGGCTGCACTGGCCAAGGCTCGATGCGGACCTCTATGTGCCCGCCCTGCTGCAGGGCGCGTTCGGTTCGCAGCAATGGATGGCGCGCCAGCTCGGTGCCGCGGGCGGGCGGGCGCGCAGCCAGGCGAAGACCGCCAGCGCACGCGAAAACGGTCGCAAGGGCGGACGGCCCCGGACCAAGGCTGCAGGCGCCCCGTGATGCGCCTGCCCCATCGCCAGAGCGGTGGTCGGCAAGGTCGACTTCCCCTTGCCATCACTGCGAGCGCAGCGCGGCCACGCCGGGCTTCACTCTATCGGATAGTCGGGGCGCTCGGACGCCGGTGGGTCCGCGTCGTAGAGGTCGGCGTCGATCCAGGCGCCGATCGACGACAGGAAGCGCATGGCATCGGGGCTGACGCAGAAGCTGGGTGCGCCCGACGCCGCGGACATCCGGATCATGATTCGGCAGAACACATTGTAGTCACCTTCGAGTTGGGCGAAGCGTTCGCGCACGGGCGCCAAGCGCGCGACCAGAGGATCTAGCAGGCCCCCGATACCCAACGCCGGATCCCGGCTGCGCCCGCCGATCCGCCATTCGTGGAAGCTTCGGCGGCGAAGTTCTCCATCAGCGCGTGGCGGCAGGGGGGACGGTTCGCCCTTTCGGCACTGCTCGTCCGGCTCGACGCCGAGCACGCGCGTCACCTCACCGGGATCGATCCCCAGGATGTCGATATGGACGGAGAATATAAGCGCATCGTCGTCATGCATCGGCGCCGCTCCCAGGTCAAACTTCACACAGGCCCCGGCTGTGCCTCGCCCGGTGGGGGAACGACGTCGACCGGCGCCGGGGCGGCCGGGCCGAAGATCGGCTCCAGCCAGGCGATCGGCACCACAGCCAGCAGGGCGAACGCGACCACGCTCCACAGCGCCAGGCCGGCGATGAACCAGCCGAGGCTGGGGATGAACTGCCAGGCGGCGGCGATGTAGAAGGCGGCGACCAGCCCGGTCGCGAATAGCGGCCAGTCCAGCCTCTCCTCTCCCGCCGGAAAGGCGGCGGAAACAGCGAACATGGCCAGCGCCAGCAGCGCCCACAGCCCGAGCGCCAGCATCAGCGACCGCCAGATGTCGCGTCCCCGGCCGGGCGCGTCGGTCATGGCGCCGCCGGCCCGAACACCCGGGCGAAGATGGTGTCGACATGGCGGAAATGCCGCTCCAGGTCGAACTCGGCATCGAGCCCCGCCACGCTCAGATGCGCCATCACCTCCCGGTCTGCCGCGAGCAGGTCGCGGAACCGTCCCTTGCCCTCCCAGACCGGCATCGCGTTGCGCTGGACCAGGCGATAGGCGTCCTCGCGGCTGACGCCGTTGCGGGTCAGCGCCAGCAGCACCTGCTGGCTGTGGACCAGCCCGCCGAGCAGGTTGAGGTTGGCCAGCATCCGGTCCGGATAGACCACCAGCCCTTCGACCACCTGCGCCAGCCGGGCGAGCGCGAAGTCCAGCGTCACCGTCACGTCAGGCCCGATCATCCGTTCGACCGAGGAATGCGAGATGTCGCGCTCATGCCACAGCGTGATGTTCTCCAGCGCCGGCACCACCGCGGCGCGGACCGTGCGGGCGAGCCCGGTCAGGTTCTCGGTCAGCACCGGGTTGCGCTTGTGCGGCATCGCCGAGGAGCCCTTCTGCCCGACGGTGAATGCCTCCTCTGCCTCGCGCACCTCCGTGCGCTGCAAGTGGCGGATCTCCGTCGCCAGCCGCTCCACAGCCCCGGCGACGACGGCGAACACGCTGAACGCCATCGCATGCCGGTCGCGGGGCACGACCTGGGTCGAGACCGGCTCGGCGGCCAGCCCCAGCCGCTCGGCGACATAGGCCTCCACCGCCGGGTCGACATGGGCGAAGGTGCCGATCGCACCCGAGATGGCGCAGGTGCCGATCTCCGCCCGCGCCGCCTCCAGCCGGGCCCGGCCGCGGGCGAACTCGGCGTAGTGACCGGCGAGCTTGAGCCCGAAGGTGGTCGGTTCGGCATGGATCGCATGGCTGCGGCCGATGCAGGGCGTGCGGCGATGCTCCTCGGCCCGACGCTTCAGCGCGACCAGCACCGCGTCGACATCGGCGAGCAGCAGGTCGCAGGCGCGCACCAGCTGCACCGAATAGCAGGTGTCGAGCACGTCCGAGGAGGTCATGCCCTGGTGGATGAAGCGCGCCTCCGGCCCGACATGCTCGGCGACGCTGGTCAGGAAGGCGATGACGTCGTGCTTCACCTCGCGCTCGATCGTGTCGATGCGCGCGATGTCGAAGCCGCCGCGCGCCCGCACCGCCTCGGCGGCCGCGCGTGGGATCATGCCCAGCTCCGCCTGGGCCTCGCAGGCCAGCGTCTCGATCTCCAGCCAGATCTGGAACCGCGACTCCGGCGACCAGATCGCAGCCATCTCCGGCCGGCTGTAGCGTGGGATCATCGTGCTCTCGCAATTCGTCATGGGCGCGGCTCTTGCGGCAGGCGCAGCCCGGGTGATAGACGCGTAGGCCGAGGCCCGCAAGGGGACCGCTGCAATCGGGCTGGGCAATCGGACTGCTGGGGAGAGGAACGGGATGCCGCAGGACCTGACGGCACTCGGCCGGGCGCTGATCGCGGCGTGCGCCGAGACGATCGGCGCCAACGCCGACAGGCTGACCGCGCTGGACCAGGCGATCGGCGACGGCGACCATGGCGCCAACATGAAGCGCGGATTCGCCGTGCTGCGCGAGTCCGCCGAGGAGATCGCCGCCCTGCCGCCGTCCGAGGCGCTGAAGAAGGCAGGCATGACCCTGGTGCTCAAGGTCGGCGGCGCCTCCGGCCCGCTCTACGGCAGCCTCCTGATGGCGATGGGCAAGACACCAGGCATCGACGACGGCATCGACGGCGCCCGGGCCGCCGCCATGCTCGGCGACGGGATCGCGGCGGTGAAGGCGCGCGGCAAGTCCGACGTCGGCGCCAAGACCATGCTCGACGTGCTGGTCCCGGTGCACGAGGCGCTGGCCGAATCGGTTGCCGCCGGCGCGACCCTCGCCACCATCGCCTCCAGGTTGAAGGCGGTCGCCGACCTCGCCGAGGACGCTACCGGCCCGATGCTGGCCACCCGCGGCCGCGCCTCCTTCCTTGGCGAGCGCTCGATCGGCCATATCGACCCCGGCGGCGAGTCCTGCCGGCTGCTGACCCACGCTATTTGCGACACCCTGGTCGAGGCCGCCACCCGATGAGCGGCGACAAGGTCGGACTGGTCATCGTCTCCCATTCGGCCGAGGTCGCCCGTGGCACCGCCGATATGGCGCGCCAGATGGGCGGCGACGTGACCATCGTCGATGCCGGCGGCAATGCCGAGGGCGGGCTCGGCTCCGACGTCGCCCGAATCATGGCGGCGATCGACGCCGCCTGGTCGCCGGCCGGGGTCGCGATCCTGGTCGACCTGGGCGGCGCCGAGACCAACAGCGAAATGGCGATCGAACTGCGCGAGGGGGATGCCGGCGCCGGCATCGTCGTACTGAAGGCGCCGCTGGTCGAGGGCGCGGTGGTCGCCGCCGCGGTCGCCGCCACCGGCGCCAGCCTGGACGAGGTGCGAGAAGCCGCCGAGGAGATGAGCCAGTGAACGATCTTGCCGAAGGCAGCGCCCGGCTGACCAACGCCGTCGGGCTGCACGCGCGCCCCGCGGTCAAGCTGATGCAGCTCGCCAAGTCGCTTCCGAGCGCGGTCGAGCTGGCGATCGACGGCCGCGACGAGTGGATCGACGCCAAGAGCATCGTCAAGGTGATGAAGCTGAAGGCGAGCAAGGGCGAGGTACTGAAGTTCCGCGTCACCGGCGGCACCGCCCATTCGGACCTGGCCATGCTGATCGGGCTGGTCACCCGCGAGTTCGACGAATGAGGGACAGGTGACCGCGACGGGCGAGCGCCAGCTGAGCGGAACTGCCGCCGCATCCGGCCTGGCCCGCGGCACCCTCCACCCGTTCCACGACCGGCGCCCCGCCTTCCGCAGCGGCGGCGCCGAGGCCGACCGCGCCGCGCTCGCGCGCGCGATCGCGCGCGCGGCCGACGCACTGACCGAGCTGATGAGCGGCACCGACAGCGACGAGGCCGCCGGCATGCTCGCCTTCCAGGTGGCGATGCTGGAGGACGAGACGCTGAGCGACCCGGCCTATGCGGCGATCGAGGCCGGGCAGCCGGCCGACGAGGCGTGGTTCGATACCCTCGGTGCGCTGATCGCCGACTTCGCCGACAGCGACGACCCCACCTTCGCCGCCCGCTCCGCCGACCTGATCGACCTGCGCGACCGGGTGCTGGACGCGCTGTGCGGCCGCGCCGGCGGCCTCGGCACGCTGCCGCCGGGCGCCATCCTGGTCGCCGAGGACGTCACCCCGTCGCGCTTCCTGGAGGTCGACTGGAGCCACGCCGCCGGCATGGCGCTGGCCGCCGGCAGTCGCGCCAGCCACGTCGCGATCCTCGCCCGCGGCCGCGGCGTGCCGATGCTGGTCGGCCTCGGCAAGGCGGCGGGCGAGCTGCCGGCCGGCGCGCCGGCCTGGCTGGACGCGGACCGGGGCCTGCTGGTCGTCG
>JBHJOG010000338.1:0-9153 GCA_050329975.1 Alphaproteobacteria bacterium
CGGGCGGTCGGGCTGTTCGAGGAGGCCCACCGCCGCGGCGAGCCCAGGGCGTCCGAACGCCTGGGCCTGCTCGCGGCCCGCGGCGATATCGTCCTCGACGACACGCTGACCTATGACCGACTGCTCGTCGCCTCCCTGCGCCAATCGGATTCGGCTACGCTGGAACTGGCGCGCCTGCAGGTCTCGGGCGGGCATGGCGTGCCGCAGAACCTGATCGGTGCGATCGCGTCGCTGGAGGACCTGGCGGAGGCGAAGGATCCGTCCGCGATGCTCGACCTGGCCAGGATCTACACCCAGCCGGAGCTTGGGCATCTGAACTACCCGCGGGCCGAGAGCCTGCTGAAGGACGCCCAGGCACGCGGGCGGCCGGAAGCCGCGCTCGAGCTGGCTCGGCTCTACGCCCGCGCCGACACCCCGCTCGCCAACCCGCAACAGGCCCGCTCCTGGGCGGAAACGGCCGCCAGCCGCGGCCTTCCGCAAGCCTGGCTGGTGATCGGCAGCCTCTCGGCCGATCCTGCCGGCCTCGGCTACGATCCGGCGGCCGCAGAGGCAGCGTTCCAACGCGCGATCGACGCCGGCATCCCGGAGGGGCGGCTCGGCCTGGCGAAGCTGCAGCAGTCCACCGGCCGGACCGAGCAGGCGCTGGCGACCTATCGGCAGCTGATCGCCGAGGGCATGGTCGAGCTCAACTATGAAGCGGGCGCGATCCTGGACGACTCCTATCCGACCCGGCGCGGCGAGGCCTATGCCTATCTGGAAGCGGCGCACCGAGCCGGGCGCGAGGCGGCACCGCTGCGGCTGTTGAACCTCCTCGAAGACCACGTCCCCGATCCCGACGGGGACCGGAGACCTGCGATCGCGATCGTCACTGCCTGGGCTGACAGCATCGGGGACCCGACGATCCACTACCGGCTGGGACGCATGTTCGAAGACGGGGTCGGCGACCTTGCCGACCGACAACAGGCGATCCGCTACTTCGCGCTGGCGGGCGACGGCGGCAACGGGGAGGGCGCGCTGCGTGCGGCGCGCCTCCTGAGCCAGGGCGGCGGGACCGCTTCGGGCGGCGGGGCCGCGGACTATTACCGGCGCGCGGCCAGCCTGGGCCAGTCCGGCGCGCTGGTCGAACTCGCGCGCTATCAGGAAGCGACGGGCCAGGTGGCGGCCGCGGCCGCGAGCTTCGCCGCTGCCGTCAATGCCGGCCAGCCCGATGCGGCGGTGCGGCTGGCCAGGCTGGCCGAAGACAATCCGGGCGTGGTCGACGGGCAGAGTACGCAAGCAGCCCTGGAACGCGCTGTGCAGAGCGGCAATCCCGACGCGATGGTGTCCCTCGGCGATGTGCTGCTGGCCGCCGGTGGAGCCGAGGCCGAAGCCCGCGCTCTCGACCTGTTCCGCCAATCCGCTGAGCAGGGCAATGCCGGGGCGATGCGGCGGCTGGGGGACCTCGCCGAAGACGGCGTCGGCGGCATGACCGAACGGGACGCCGCCGCCTATTTCGAGCGGGCGCTGCTGGCCGGCGACGGCCGCTCGGCCTACCGGCTGCTGCGGAACGCCGCGCGCCACGGCAGCGGCCCGTCGGCCTACGAGCGGGCGCTGGACTTCGCCACGCCGGCCGCCCAGGCCGGCGACCCGCTGGTCGCCTACTGGTACGGCGTGGTGCTGATCAAGCTGAACCGGCCCGAGGAGGCGGCCGACTGGCTGCTCGCCGCCCACAGCCAGGGGGTTGCGGGCGCCCTGGAAGAGCTGCTGAGCCTGGCGGCCGGCAACCCGCAGGTCGACGATTACCTGCACGGAAGCATCGAGCAGGCCGCCCTGACTGGGGATGCCTGCGACCGCGGACGCCTGGCCTTGATCCGGGCCGACGAGGCGACAAGCAGCGCCGAGGCCCCGGCCCTGTACCAGGAGGCCCTGCAGGCCGGCTGGTACGTGGCTGCCGATCGCCTCGGCCGCCTGTACATGACCGGCCTGGGCTCGGGCGCGCCGGACCTGCCGATGGCCTATGCCTATCTGCAGGTGGCGTCCGAGGCCGGCATCGCCAGGGCGAGCGAGAGCGCATCCGACCTGGCCACGGCAATGTCGGAGAGCGAACTGGCGGCGGGAACGCAGCAGCAGGCGGAGCTGAAACGGAGCCTGCCGACTCCGTGCTCGGACTGAGGACGGGCGCCGCCGCGCCTCCATCCCCAGCGCCCACGCTGGGGCCTGCGGGTCGTCGCTATCCTGGCGCGGCGACGACGGTTGCTACGAAGCGCCGGAGGCAATCCTCGGCGAAGCGATCCACGTCGCCCTGCGGATCGAAGCTCCACCACAGCAGCGCGCCCTGCCACTGCGCCGCCATCAGCAGGCCGATGCCCTCCGGGGCTCGCGGAACCTGGGAGAAGCAGTCGTCCAGGGCGCCGGAAAGCGAGCGCTTCCAGGCTGCGCCGCGCGCGCGCAGCACCGGATCGCGGAGGTCTTCGCGCAGGATCAGCAGGCCCTCGGCATAGGACTCGATCCCGCCATAGTCGCGCGACAGCGTCGCCAGCAGCCGGATCGCGCCGTCGGCGGTCTTCGGCAAGGTGGCCGCGAGCCGTGCGGTCTTCTCGTCCAGGCGGTCCCACGCCTGCAGCAGGGTGCTCCGGACCAGCTCGGGCTTGCTGCCGAATCGCTGGACCAGCGTCGATGCCGACAGCCCGCAGGCCCTGGCCAGACTGGCAAAGGTCAGGGCGTCGGGCCCGCGCTCATGGATCAGTTGGTGGGCTGCGGCGAGCACATCCGTGTCGGAGACCATCTTCGGCCGGGGCATCTTGACATCCTTGTATAACCGAACGATCGTTTATATATCCAGCCGGCGACGGCATCCAGCCGGTCGGATGACAGGATGCTTGTTGTCGGGAGTTTCGCAAATGCCTCTCAAAGGAAAAGTCGCGCTGGTGGCCGGGGGAACGCGCGGCGCGGGCCGCGGCATCGCGGTGGAACTGGGCGCCGCCGGCGCCACGGTCTATGTGACCGGCCGCACCACCCGCGACCGCCAATCCGAATACGCCCGGCCGGAGACCATCGAGGAGACGGCGGACCTCGTCGCGGCCGCCGGCGGCACCGGCATTCCGGTGCGGGTCGACCACCTGGTCCCCGAGGAGGTCGCCGCACTCGTCGCGCGCATCCGCGCCGAACAGGGCCGGCTCGACGTGCTGGTCAACGACATCTGGGGCGGCGAGACCCTGATGGAGTGGAACAAGCCGGTCTGGGAGCACGACCTGCAGAACGGCCTGCGCATGCTGCGGCTGGCCATCGACACCCACCTCGTCACCGCGCACTACGCCCTTCCGCTGCTGATCGAGCGCCCGGGCGGGCTGCTGGTCGAAATGACCGACGGCACGGCAGACTACAACGCGCGCACCTATCGGCTGTCGCCTTTCTACGACCTGGCCAAGGTGGCGGTGAACCGGATGGGCTGGGCGCATGCCAGGGACCTTGCGCCGCACCAGGCGACCTCGGTCTCGCTCACCCCCGGCTGGCTGCGCTCGGAGATGATGCTGGACGCCTTCGGCGTGCGCGAGCAGAACTGGCGCGACGCCACCGCCAGGATCCCTCACTTCGTCATCTCCGAGACCCCGCGCTTCGTCGGCCGCGCCGTCGCCGCGCTGGCCGCCGACCCGGAGCGCGCGCGCTGGAACGGGCAGTCGCTGTCCAGCGGCGGGCTGGCCAAGATCTACGGCTTCACCGACCTCGACGGCTCCCGCCCCGACGCCTGGCGCTACGTCGAGGAGGTGCAGGACGCCGGCAAACCGGCCGACGCCACCGGCTATCGCTGATGGCTGCGAGCTGCAGCGGACAGCGCGTGCACACGCCCGTCAAGCGTAACGCGTGACTTGGATGCAGAACAGCCACGGACATCGCCCAGGAACCGATCCAAGGCCCGGTGTTCCTTGAGAAGAAGAGCGCCGGTCAGGACAGTCGGGTCACTGGGAAATCAAGGTGCCTGTTCCGGCGTGACCCACCGCACACCGGCAACCGAGACATCGAGCATGACGGCGCTGGCGGAGATCGGAAGCGCCGCTAATGTAGGGTGCGACTGGTGCGTCACACGGCGATGCCTAGCAGTCGCACGCCCTCGACCCGCCGCTCGAAGTCCGCGGGGTCCTTGAAAGGGAGCAGCTTGCGCCTCTTCTCCACCGACCAGCCCGGGTCGATGCGGAACACCTGCTCCCAGGCCGCCCGCCCCTCGTCGATCCGGCCGAGATGGCCGCAGGCAGAGGCGAGGAGTGCATGGGCTGTAGGCGAATCCGGATTGCGCAACAACCGCTTGCGCAGCGCCTCCACAACCAGCTCGAACTCGCCGAGCGTGAACCGCGCCTCGGCCAGGAACTGCAACGCGATCTCTGGATAGAGTGGGTCGAGTTGCATGAAGGCGTCGAGCGTCTCCACCGCCTGGGCTCCGCGGCCGCTGAAAATCTGAACGTGGGCGCGCAGCAGGCGCGCCTCGGTCGTATTCGGCACTAGGGCAATCACCCTGGCCGACTCCTCCATCGCCTGGTCCAGTTCGCGCATGAAGGTCAGGGCGGCGCCGAGGGCGAAATGCGCTTGCGGCTCTTGGTCGTCCATCGCCACCGCACGGACGGCGAGCTCGTGCCCGGTCGCCAGCGACCCCTCCGGATCAGTGGCCCAGCCGTTGGCGTAGTCGTTTACATAGGTGAAGGCGATGATCCCATAGGCGGCGGCGCAGGCCGGATCGAGTTCGATGACCTTCGTCATGAAGGCGCGCGCGCGGGCGTTGCCGGCACGGGTATGCAGCCATACCTGCTCCCGGCCGCGCAGGAAATGGTCGTAGGCGGTGACGTCGGCGATACGCCGGCCGAATAGCCGGTCGGTCTCAGACCGGGTGAGCTTGAGCTTGAGCGCGGCGACGATGTGCCGGGTCAGTTCGTCCTGCACAGCGAAGATGTCGGTGAGATCGCGGTCGAACCGCTCCGCCCAGACATGGCCCCCGGTGTTTGCGTCGATCAGCTGGGCACTGACCCGCACCCGATTGCCGGCCTTGCGCACGCTGCCTTCCAGCACGTAGCGGACCCCGAGCGCGTCGGCGATCTCGCGGACCGGCGTCGCGCTTCCCTTGTAGGCGAAGGAAGAGTTGCGGGCGATGACGTGGAGGTCGGCGAGTTTCGCCAGGTCGGTAATGATGTCCTCGCTGATGCCGTCGGAGAAGTACCCCTGGTCCGCGTCCCCGCTCATGTTGGCGAAGGCGAGCACGGCGACCGAGGTCTTCTCCGGCAGCTGCGCGCGCGCAGGCGCAGGCCCGACGCGGATGGTGACCGACTGCGGCGTGCTGCCGTCGACCAGGCAGAAGATCTCGATCGGCCGCGCGATGTTCTTCACCGTCTGCGAGCCACGGCTCTCGATCGCGACCGGGACCTTGTCGCGCACCTGGTCGGCGGCGGTGCGCGAGATGTAGATGCCGCCCGGTTGCGCAAGCGCCTCGATCCGCGCTGCGACGTTGACGCCGTCGCCGTAGATGTCGTCGCCGTCAACGATCACGTCGCCGACATTGATCCCGATGCGGAACTGGATGCGCGTCTCCGGCGAGGCCTCGCGCTCATGCTCGGCGATCTGCTTCTGGATCTCCATCGCGCAGGTCACGGCATCGACCGCGCTGGCGAACTCCATCAAGGCGCCGTCGCCCATCAGCTTGACCACGCGCCCGGAATGGCGGGCGACGGCAGGGTCGATAACGTCGCCGCGCAGTGCCTTCAGCCGAGCCAACGTTCCGGCCTCGTCGACCTCCATCAGTCGCGAGTAGGCGACCACGTCGGCCGCAAGGATGGCGGCAAGCCTGCGCTGGACCCGCTCCGCCGTCATTGCCAGAGCCCCCGATGCATGCGCGAGCCGGCCGGCTCCGCCGCTGCGACTCTGGACCGAAACGCGCTGCTTGGCTACAGCGCCTTTCGTTCCGGATTCATGCCGCGCCTCCGACCGGGCAGGATGCCCAGTGCGAGGACTTGGCAGGCGAGTCGGTGTGCTCAATGCGCCTCGTTCGCTGAAGGTGAGGGCGCTGGGCGGCTGTCCTCAATGCGAGGAAATCTCTCGACACGCCGTCCATCAGTCCAACCGATGAGAGTGTTTGGTGGGCCTGGCAGGACTTGAACCCGCAACCAAGCCGTTATGAGCGGCTCGCTCTAACCAGTTGAGCTACAGGCCCACCGATGCCGGCGGCGCAGCACGTGCGGCCGACGGCATCGGTTAGCAAAATGCGGGCGGCCTGGGTAGGGTCAATGCGCCGGCACCGGGTCCTCCAAGCGCGCGCCTGATAATCCCGGCTCGCTTGCGCTTGCCGTTGGGTCGGCACCCACCAGCGGCCGAGCGGCTATTCCTCGGCCATGGCGCGCACGATCAGGCGTTGGAAGGATGCGAGGATCTGGTAGCACATGGTGATCGACCGGTCGTCCGGGTCGTACCAGGCGTTCTCCTCGTCGCACTCGGCGAACCAGACCTCGAGGTCCTGCGGCAGCGCGTAGGTCTCGTTCAAGACGGCGACCGTCTGTTCCAGCTCGGAGGACTCCTGGATCAGCGCGGCCAGCGCCGCGTTCTCCGGCGCCAACTCGTCGAACTGCACCAGCAGGCTGCCGCCGGGCTCGGCGCTGCCGATCAGGTGCGGCGCCAGCAGGGTGCTCCAGCTGGTGAGGGCCTGCTCGTAGTCGAAGGCGCAGGTCTCCTGCCGCTCCGGGTCAAGCTCGGCATAGTCGGCAAGCTCCTGGAAACGCTCCGGATCCCTGCCATAGACGAGGCAGATGACGCCGTAGTAGCGCTGCATGTCCAGGCCGTGCACGCCGGAATAGTCCGGAAGCCAGCCGTCTTCCTGCGATTCCAGATCGCTGAGCCAGTACACATCGGACGCGTCGTGCAGCATCTGGTCCAGCGCCTCGTCCGGCTGCTGCTCCAGCATCAGCAGCGTCGAGAGGTTGTCGACCGCGTCTTCCTCCTTGCCCAGCACCGGGATCCGGTACAGGTCGACGTAGGCATGGCCGAGCTCGTGATAGAGCGTGCCGATGGTGTTGTTGACGACGAAGGCGGCGACCCGTGGATCGTCGAGCGCGGAGGCGCCTCCGTCATCCTGGGCCAGCACGGCGAAGGCCGGCGCCACGCCGAGGCCGCCAGCGAGCAGAACGGACGCGATCTGGCGATACCATCGCCTCGAGGGTCCCGGGCCGGGCCGACCGGCTCGGCTTCCGACGTCCGGATAGAGATCGGACACGGCATAGGCCCGTAGCGGCGACATCGGCATGGTGGCAGCGCCGCACCGGAATTGGATGGGCGACTGTATGACCGATCCGCCACCGGCGCTCTAGCGGAATGCGCACGCTCATGGGTGCGGACGTTGGAGCGTGACCTCGGCGCGCAACCCGCCCGCCGCGGCCCGGCCGAGGCCCAGCCGCCCGCCGTAGAGCTGCGCCAGGTCCTGGACGATGGCGAGCCCGAAGCCGCTGCCGGGCGGTGCCTCGTCCAGCTGCTCGCCCCAGCGCAGCGCCGCGGCGCGCTGGTCGTCCGGGATGCCCGGCCCGTCGTCCTCCACCGCCAGCCGCAGGTCCTCCGCGTCGCCATCCGCCGAGATCCGGATCAGGCCGGCGGCATATTTGTGCGCGTTGCCGACCAGGTTGCTCAGGATCGCCTCCAGGTCGGCGGTTTCCACCGGGAAGGCGAGGTCTGCGCGGCAGTCGACGGCGATCGTCAGCGGCGCGCGGCGGAACAGCAGCCGGTGGCTGTCGGCGATGTCCTCCAGGATCGGCCGGATCGCGACCGTCCGCACGGTCAGCGCTCCCGGCCCGATCGCGCGAGCCAGCGCCGAATAGCGGTCGATCAGACCGCGCATCCGCGCCAGCTGCCGCGTCACCAGCGCCGCCTGGTCGGGTGGCAGGCCGGCGCCATCGACCGCGTTGCCGACGATGGCGATCGGATGGTTCAGGTCGTGGGCGATCTTGCCGACATATTTGCGGCTGCGCGCAAGCATGTCGGCCTGCCGCTCCAGCAGCTCGTTGACCTGGTCGACCAGCTCCTGCAGCTCGGCCGCATGCCGGCCCTCGATGCGATCGGTCGCACCGGCGCGGAACCGCTCGATCGCGCCGTGCACGCCCGAAAGCCCGCCGCGCACCACGCCCACCGCCACCGCGGTGATCGCCAGCAGCACCACGAAGGCGGGCACCGCCGCGTACCAGACCAGCGGCTCCAGCTGCCCGGCATAGTCGGCGACCAGCGTGTCGTACTTGGCTTCCCGGATGCCGACCTGGTAGCGGATGGTCCGCACCTCCCCGCCGGCGCGGACGTCCTCGGTCACCAGTCGCTCGGCCAGCCGCAGCCGCCCGATGGCGCTGTCGGCAAAGTCGACGGCGAAGTCGGCCCGGGGCGCGGCGTTGATGGCGGGCAGCGTGCGGTCGCTGAGGTCGAGAACGGTGGAGCGCGCCAGCGGCGCGTCGCCGTCGGAGATCTGCCAGACCCACTCCAGGTCCGGCTCGCTGAAGGAGAAGCTGCCGGTGGCCTGGGCGCTGGCGCGGGCGGCCCGCAGCTGATTGCCGAAGGCGCGCAGCTGGGCGTCGACCACTTCCTCCGCCGCCGCGGTGATCAGGGCACCGGCGCCGAGCCAGATCGCCGGGGCGGCGACCGCTACCAGCAGGATCGCGACCGCCAGCAGCCGGCCGAACAGGGTGCGGGGCGGCTTCCGGCGCGCGCGCCGGCCGCGCCAGGGAGGCGGGGCGGCGGTCACCCGATGTCGCACACCAGCCGGTAGCCGTAGCCGTATTCGGTCTGGATCACCCGGCGGTGCAGCTTGTCGCGCAGCCGGCTGACATAGACCGGGATCTCGTTGGTGGTCTTGGCGCTGCTGCCGTCGAAATTGTGCTTCACCAGCTCATCGGCGGAAACCGGGCGCTCCCGGTTGACGAACATGTAGTGCAGGATGCGGTACTCGGTGGGGGTCAGCTTGACCGGCTTGTCCTGGAACCAGACCCGCATTGCCTGGGTGTCGATCCGCAGCATGCCCTCGCTGAGCGTCGGCGTGCTGGTGTTGGGGCCGCCGGAGTTGGTCACCCCGCGCACCCAGTCGAGCAGCAGCTCCAGGTCCACCGGCTTGGTCAGGAAGTTGGTGGCGCCGGCGCGCGCCGCCTCCTTCATGTCGGCCACCTCCTTGCGCGA
>JBHJOG010000339.1:0-13806 GCA_050329975.1 Alphaproteobacteria bacterium
GCGCCAGGAACAGCACCGCCTCCTGGGTGCCGAACAGGCGGCGCAGCCGATGCAGCAGCGGTCGCTCGGGACGAAGGGCGGCGGCGGCCTGGGCCATCAGGCGGCTCCGGCCACGGGCGAGGCGCCTCCCTCCCCCGGAACGGGGGAGGGTTGGGGAGGGGGCGACGGCGCCAGCGCCTGCGGCCCGAATACGGGATCGGGGGCAAGAGGCCGCTTGGGCTGGCATCGCGCAACGCGAAGACCAGGCCAGGCCCCCCTTCCCGACCCTCCCCCGTTCCGAGGGAGGGGGTCACCTGCGGCGGCCGGGACCATCATCACGCCGCCCCAGCGGCGGCGGCGGGGACCTCGGCGTCGCTCATCATCGCGCCGGCGATCTTTTCCTGGGTGGCGGACCCGCGCGGATATTCGGCGACGACCCGGCCCTGGCGCATGACCAGGATCCGGTCGCTCATGCCCATGATCTCGGGCAGTTCGCTGGAAATCATCAGGATCGCCAGGCCCTGCTGCGCCAGTTCGCTCATCAGCCGGTGGATCTCCGCCTTGGCGCCGACGTCGATGCCGCGCGTCGGCTCGTCCATGATCAGCAGCTTCGGCTGGGTCGCGAGCCACTTGCCGAGCACCACCTTCTGCTGGTTACCGCCGGAGAGCTTGTTGACCACCTGGTCGATGCCGCTGGCCCGGATGCTGAATTTCTTCACCGCGTCGACGGCAAGCTGGCGCTCGGCCTTGCGGTCGATGAAGGACTTGCGCGAGACCCGGCCGAGCACGGCGAGCGACGCGTTCTCCAGGATCTTCATCGGCCGGACCAGGCCCTGGTGGCCGCGGTCCTCGGGCACATAGGCGATGCCGTGCCGCTTCGCCTCGCCGGCGGAGCGGATGCGTACCGGCTTGCCGTCGACCTTGATCGTGCCGGAATGCGCCGGTGTGATCCCGAACACCACCTGGGCGAACTCGCTGCGGCCGGCGCCGACCAGCCCGGCCAGCCCGACGATCTCGCCGGCGCGCACGGTCAGGCTGACGCCGCGGGTCATCGGCGTCCGGACCAGGTTGTCCACCTCCAGCACCGGGGCGCCGATCGTCGCCTCCAGCTTGGGGAACAGCGCCTCGATCCGGCGCCCGACCATCATCGAGATCAGGTCGTCGGTGGTGATGTCGGCGACCTGGTTGGTGGCGACATACTCGCCGTCGCGCAGCACGGTCACCCGGTCGGCGAGCAGGAAGATCTCCTCCAGCCGGTGGCTGATGTAGATGATTCCGACGCCGCGGTCGCGCAGCAGGCGGACGATGCCGAACAGGCGCAGCACGTCGTGCTCGGTCAGCGCGGCGGTCGGCTCGTCCATGATCAGGATGCGCGCGTTGTGCGACAGCGCCTTGGCGATCTCCACCCGCTGCCGGTTGCCGACCGAGAGCGATCCGACGGTCCGGGTGACGTCGAGGTCGTGGATGTCGAGGGAGGCGAGCAGCTCGCGGGCCTGGGCGCGGGCCTTGCTCCAGTCGATCATGCCGAGCGCGCCGCGCGGGGCGTGCCCCATGAAGATGTTCTCGGCCACCGACAGCTCCGGGAACAGCAGCAGCTCCTGGTAGATGGTGGCGATGCCCGAGCCTTGCGCCTCCTGCGGCGAGGCGAAGTGCACCGGGCTGCCGTCGAGGGACATCGAACCCTCGTCGGGCTGGTAGACCCCGGAGATGATCTTGATCAGCGTCGACTTGCCGGCACCGTTCTCGCCGAGCAGCGCGTGCACCTCGCCGGGGCGGACGTCGAAACTCACCCCCTTCAGCGCCTTCACGCCGGGGAACGACTTGGCGATGCCGTCAAGCTGCAGGATCGGCGCCGTCGCCGGCGTCTGGCCGTCCATCGGTGTCTGCTTCCTCCCGGGGGGCGCTCTTGCGGCGCGTCACAGGGAGGCAAAGCTGCCCTGTCGGAGGGCGGGATGCAAGCCCCCTTCCCGGTGCGGGGAGGGGGCTTTCGACATCTGCGTGAGCGGCTCGCTACGCCGCGCGCATGCGGGAGACGAAGGCCTCGACGCTGGCGCGGATCGATTCGGCCTGCCGGGAGAGGTCGCCGGAGGCCGACAGCACCTGGGTGGCCGCGGTGCCGGTCTGGTCGGCGACGTCGCGCACGCCCGTGAGACCGACTGCCACCTGCTCCGTGCCCTGCGCCGCCTCCTGGACGTTTCGGGCGATCTCGGCGGTGGCGGCGTTCTGTTCTTCCACCGCGCTCGCGATCGCGGTGGCGATCTCGTTGAGCTGACCGATGGTGCCGCCGATGCCGCCGATCGCCTGCGCCGCCTCGCCGCTGATGCTCTGCACCGCCTGGATCTGGGCGGCGATCTCCTCGGTCGCCCTGGCGGTCTGGGTGGCGAGGCTTTTCACCTCGGAGGCGACAACGGCAAAGCCCTTGCCAGCCTCGCCCGCCCGCGCCGCCTCGATGGTGGCGTTGAGCGCCAGCAGGTTGGTCTGGGCGGCGATGCCGTTGATCAGTTCGACCACCTCGCCGATCTTCTGCGCGGCCTGCTGCAACCCGGCGACGGTGCCGTTCGTGCGATCGGCCTCGTCGGCAGCCTTGCCGGCGATGGTGCGAGAGCGGTCGACCTGGGTGCCGATCTCCTGGATCGACTTCGAGAGCTCCTCGCTGGCCGCCGCGACGGTCTGCACGTTGGCGCTGGCCTGCTGGGCGGCGGCGGAGACCGCGACCACCTGCTCGTCGCTGTCGGCGGCCGTCAACTGCATCGCCTCGGCGGTGCAGTTCATCTCGGTTGCGGCGGCGGCAAGCGTGTCAAGGACGGACGACAGTTCGCCCTGGAAGCGGCGGATGCTCTCCTCCATCGCCTGTGCCCGTTCCACCTTGGCCGCGGCCTCCGCCTGCTGCTGCCGATCCATCTCCTGGCGCTCGATGGCGCCGGCCTTGAACGCCTCGATCGCCTGCGCCAGCTCGCCGATCTCGTCGCTGCGGCCGGTATCCGGGACGGCGGCCGCATAATCCTGCTGGGTGAGCCGCCCGACCACGGCGCTGAGCCGGCTGAGCGGCGCGATCGCGCGGCGGCTGAACACGGCGTAGAGAATGGCGAGATAGGCGGCGGCAGTCAGGGCGACGAAGGCATAGGCAACGGCGGCGAGCCATTCGGCGCTGTCGCGCGCCGCCAAGACCTCGCTCTCGATTCGGGTGGTCATCTGCGCCAGGAAACGCTCGATGGGCGCCATGATCAGGGCCTTGTTGGCGTCGTAGGCGGGGCCGAACATCAGCGTCTGCGCGGCCTGGAGATCGCCGGCCGCGACCGCTTCCATTGCCGCGTCCTCGGTGGCGATCAGGGCATCGGAGTTGTTCTTCGCCTCCTCGATCAGGTCGAGCTCGGCCTGCGGCGTGCCCAGCTCCACCAGCCGCTCGACCACCCGATCGCGCGTCCGGCTCTCGTTCACCTCACGCCAGTAGTTGTCGTGATGCTGGCTGTCGCCGAAGATGGTGTAGCGTCTTGCCTCGTTGGTCAGATAGTCGGACGCGGCGGCGAGGTCACGCCCCAGTTGCACCAGCTCGGTCTGCCGCGCCATCGCCTCCCGCTCCACCCTGGTCGCGTCCGAGGACAGAAACAGGGCGGAGGCCATGAGAACGGTCAGGCCTATCGTGACGCAGTAGGCGATCCGGGTGAGGGTAGAAAGTCTCATAACAGCTTCCTCTTGTGCCGATCCGGCAGGCGGCGCGGTGCCGCGGCTGCCAATGGTGGGCAGTGGGGTCGCCATCCGCTCTAGAGAACAGAAGTTATGAACGGGACAAAATCGTTTCGAAAATGCGCCAGGCAGGCACTACCATCTTTGAATACACCAATTCACAAGTCTCCGGGCAACAAACGTCAAGCCGACACTTGACAAACTTTTCTTCGGCTGTCGTCGATCCCAAGGTTCCCTGTCGCGAGTCCTTGTGCCAGTTTAACGAGAGTGAGCCGGATCCCCTTCAACGCTGTAGGCTGCCTTACGGCGCCTTCTCTTCTGCCGCTGATGATCCGATCTCCGCCCGCACGATCTTCGCCCCTTCGACCATCGCCTGCATCTTGCCGAACGCCACCTCGCGGGGCAGGTACTTCAGGCCGCAGTCGGGGGCGACGATGATGTCTTCCGCGGCGACATAGGGGAGCGCGCGGCGGATGCGGGCGGCGACCGTCTCCGGGGTTTCCACGGTCATGTCGGAGAGGTCGAGGACGCCGAGCAGTATCTTCTTGCCTTTGAGCTCGCCGAGAACGGAGCAGTCGAGGTTGGACTGGGCGGTCTCGATCGAGACCTGGGTGCAGCGACAGTCCTTGAGCTGGGGGAGGAAGCTGTAGCCCGAGGGGCGCTCGTGGATGATCGCGGCGTAGCCGAAGCAGATGTGGACGGCAGTGGGGCCGGTGACGCCGTCGAGCGCGCGGTTGAGCGCCTCTAGGCCGTATTCCTCGGCGAGCTTGGGCCGCGCCTGCATGTAGGGCTCGTCGATCTGGACGACGTCGGCGCCGGCGGCGAACAGGTCCTTGATCTCGGCATTGACGGCGACCGCGTAGTCCATCGCGGCCTCGGCCACCGTGGGATAGAAGTCGTTCTGCGCCTGCTGCGACATGGTGAAAGGCCCGGGGACGGTCATCTTGATCATCCGGTCGGTGTGGCGGCGGAGGAACTGCACGTCCTCGACCTCGACGGCATGCCTGCGGCGGATCTTGCCGGCGATGCGCGGCACCGGGTTCGGGTGGCCGGAGCGGTCCAATGCGGTGCCGGGGTTGTCGATGTCGACGCCGTCGAGCGCGGTGGCGAAGCGGTTGGAGTAGCTCTCGCGCCTGATCTCGCCGTCGGTGACGATGTCGAGCCCGGCTTCCTCCTGCGCCTTGATGGCGAGTATGGTGGCGTCGTCCTGCGCCTCGGCGAGGTGCTCCGACGGGATGCGCCACAGCTCGGCTGCGCGGACCCGCGGCGGGAAGCGGCCGGCGAGCTTCTTGCGGTCGATCAGCCACTCGGGCTGGGCGTAGCTACCGACGAGCGTGGTCGGAAACAGCATGGCGGGTCCTCCCGGTGGGCGGCGGGCTTGCATGCCCGCTCAGGCGCATAGCTTGGGACGAATGCCCGGGCCGCACAAGCGCCGGGACGCGTCCGGTAGGCCGCCTGTCGCGCAGCGTGGGGCGGACCCAAAAAAGAAGGGGCGCCCGAAGGCGCCCCGAGTTGGCAAGGGAATCGTGCTTCCTGGAGTCATTGACCCTTGCAGATGCCCGGATCCTGCAGGTTGCAGGTGTCGAGGCCAGTGTAGAGCGGATCGTCGACCTGCTCGCCGTTGATCAACTGGATCATGATGTCCGGCGCCCGGTAACCCATCTCGAAGGGCCGCTGGCCGATCTGGGCATGGCTGCGACCCTCGAGGAAGGCGGCCTGCTGCGGCGGCAGGGTGTCGCCGGCGATGATGATCAGCTCGTTCGACTGCAGCTTGTCCATCACCTGGTCGGTGACCTGGGCGTAGGCCTGCGGCGCGAACTGCGCCCAGCCACCAACCAGGATGAAGGCGTCGAGATCCGGGTTGGCGATGAAGATGTCGGCCATCTGCTGGTTGGCGCGGTCTGCCTGGTCGTCGGTGAACACAGGACAGCCGTCGATCTCGCTCCAGCCGCCCTGGCCGTCCAGCCTGTCGATGCCCGCCTCGCCGCCGGCGGTGTCGCGGAAGCCCTGGGCGCGGGCGTTGATGTTGTCGGCCGCAACGTTGCCCAGCTGCAGGCAGACGGTGCCGCCCTCGGGCTTCAGCGTCGCCAGCTCCTGGGCCATCTGGACGCCCATCAGGTAGTTGTCCGTGCCGAGATAGGTCTGGCGCAGGTCGCGGTCCTGCTCCAGCAAGTCGGCGTCGATCGTCATCACCGGTACGTCCGGGGCGATCTCCCGGATCCGGTTCGCCATCGCGGGCGCGTTCGCCGGTGAGATCGCGATGGCCGCGACGCCGGCGGTCAGCAGGTCGTCGACGATCTGCACCCCGCCCGCCTCGTCGGCACTGGAGGCGGGACCGGTGTACAGGCACACGTACTCGGAGTCCGGATTCTCCGCCATCCACTGCTGGCAACCCAGGTTGATCTGCTCGAAGAACGGGTTGTCCAGGCCTTTCACGACGATCGCGAGAGTCTGCTGGTCCTGGGCCTCGGCAGCGCCGACGGCGACCAGCAGCGACGCTCCGGTCGCTGCAAGGGCGTGTCTCAGTTTCATCTCTTTCCTCCCTGTTACGGTTTGCCTTCGCACTGGCTATTGTCAGTGGCGATATTGATAGTATGATTGCGACACAATTGGAAGGGGTTCCGGGTTGCCCGCCGTGATGCCGCGGTGGCTGGCCGTGGTGGAGTGCGACCATTCAACGGGAGGCAGACGGCGGAAGTAAAGCAAGGAGAGACAACGGCTTATGGTTTCCCTGGCGGCGTGCACCGCGGCGTCCCGCTGCGCAACGGGACGCCGCAACGCGCGTCAGGTCACCGAACAATTGTATGATCGCCGAACTATTGTATGATCATTGCACGGCCAATCATATCATGAGACTGCTTCTGCCGGGATGCGCACCAGAATGAGCGTAGCCGGCACGACAGACCGACCATGCGGGGGGAAGGGTGGCGATACTTGCGCTCGAGGGACTGTCCAAGCATTTCGGGGCGATCCAGGCCCTGAACGACGTCTCGCTTTCGATCGAGCCGGGGCAGGTGCTGGGACTGATGGGCGATAACGGCGCCGGCAAGTCGACGCTGGTCAAGATCATCGCCGGCAACTTCCGGCCCAGCCATGGCACGATCCGGATCGCAGACCGGCCGGTCGAGTTCCAAAAGCCGCTCGACGCCCGGCGGCGGGGGATCGAGATCGTCTATCAGGATCTCGCGCTCTGCGACAACCTGACGGCGGCGTCGAACGTGTTCCTCAGCCGCGAGATCCTGAACAGCGTCGGCTTCATCGATTTCCGCGCCATGTTCCGGCGCGCCGGCACACTGTTCCATCAGCTGAAGTCGGAGACGCGGCCGCGCGACCTGGTGCGGCGGATGTCCGGGGGCCAGCGCCAGGCAGTGGCGATCGCGCGCGCTCTGCTGTCGGAGGCGCGTCTGGTGCTGATGGACGAGCCGACGGCCGCGATCAGCGTACGCCAGATCGCCGAAGTGCTGCACCTGATCCGAAACCTCCGCGACCAGGGTATCGCCGTGATCCTGGTCAGCCATCGCATGCCGGACGTGTTCGACGTCTGCGACCGCATCGCGGTGCTGCGCCGCGGACGGCTCGTCGCCGACAAGCGCATCGCCGACAGCTCGCCCGAGGAGGTGACCGGGCTGATCACCGGCGCCATCGAGCGCGTCTGAATGCACGCCAAGCCATACGAGGCCACGCCATGACTGCCACCCTCGACCAAGCGATCGCCGGCCGCCAGCACCGCACCGCCCTCAGCTGGATCGCCAGCCGCCAGGTGTTCTGGGTGTTCATGGCGGCGGTCGTCGCCTGCATCACGCTGTCGCTGATCACAGACACCTTCGCCACCGAGCGCAACCTGTTCAACGTCACCCGCAACTTCGCCTTCGTCGGCATCATCGCCATCGGGATGACCGCGGTGATCGGCTCCGGCGGCATCGACCTGTCGGTCGGCTCGACGGTGGTGCTGTCGGCGATCGTGGTCGGGGTGCTGATGGGCGCGGGCTACTCGATCTGGGTAGGGCTCGGGCTCTCGCTCGCCGCCGCGCTCGCCGTCGGACTGGTCAACGGCATCCTGATCGCCCGTGTCGGCATGCCGCCGTTCGTGGTGACGCTCGGCATGCTGTCGGTCGCCCGCAGCCTCGCCATGGTCGCCTCGAACAACGCCCAGATCTGGCAGTTCGGGCCGGACCACGACCTGTTCCTGCTGATCGGCGGCGGGGCCTCCTTCGGCATCGCCGACCCGTGGATCGTGGTGCCGCATCCGCTGATCGTGCTGATCGTGCTGGCGGTGTTCGCCAGCATCGCCTTTCGCTGGACGCGCTGGGGCCAGTACATCTTCGCCATCGGCGGCAACGAGGCGGCGGCCCGGCTCACCGGCGTGCCGGTGACCGCAGTGAAGATCAGCGTCTACATGTTCTCCGCCTTCACCGCCGGCATCGCCGGCTTCCTCCTGGCCGGCTGGCTGGGGGGCGTCACCACCAACCTCGGCCAGGGGATGGAGCTGACCGTGATCGCCGCGGCGGTGATCGGCGGCGCCAACCTGGCCGGTGGCGCCGGCACCGCCTTCGGCGCCGTCGTCGGCGCCCTGCTGATCGAGGTGATCCGCAACAGCCTGACGCTGCTCAGCATCAGCACCTTCTGGCAGGGCACCTTCGTCGGTACCTTCATCATCATCGCTGTCGGCTTCGAGCACGTCCGGCGACTGCGGAACCGCGATTAAGGCGCGCGGGCCCAGGTGGAGCCGAAGGCGCGACCCGGGCTCGGCTGGCGCGTCACCCAGGCCACGAATTGGGCGGTGCCCAGGAAATAGGCGATCCTGCGCCCGCACCACGGCCTGCACCGGCCGTCCGCCCGCTGGCACGCCCCTTGCTGCTTGGTCACCGATAATGCGTCTAGGGTTCCGGCCGCCCCATCCGATCAGGGGGCGGCGCCTGGTCCGAGAGATGCACTCCCGGGCGCCAGCCTCGCGCCCGGAGCCACGGCGGGACAAAAGCCCGGGAGGCTCGACCGGACGGCCGGAGACGGCCGTCGGGCGATGCGCTCTCCGACGTCGCTTCGCCCGCAAACCGGTCCGGCCTCCTGCGCTGAACAGAAGGGGACTGGGAGATGCGATTTTCGACAGGCTTGGCCCTGCTGGCACTTGCGGCCGTTCTGGCGACGACCGGCGGCGCCGCCGCCCAGGAGCGGACCTCGTTCCGCATCGCCTGGTCGATCTATGTCGGCTGGATGCCCTGGGGCTATGCCGCCGACGCCGGCATCGTCGACAAGTGGGCGGATCGTTACGGCATCGAGATCGAGGTGGTCCAGATCAACGACTATATCGAGTCGATCAACCAGTACACCGCCGGCGCGTTCGACGGCTGCGCGATGACCAACATGGATGCGTTGACCATCCCGGCGGTCGGCGGCGTCGACTCCACCGCGCTGATCGTCGGCGACTTCTCCAACGGCAACGACGGCATAGTCTCCAAGACCGCGGCCAGCGTCGCCGAGCTGGCCGGCGGGCCGATCAACCTGGTCGAGCTCAGCGTCTCCCATTACCTGCTCGCCCGCGCGCTGGAGGAGGCGGGCCTGAGCGAGCGCGACCTCACCGTCGTCAACACCTCCGACGCCGACATGGTCTCGGTATTCACCGCCTCCGCCGAGGTGACCTCGGTGGTGACCTGGAACCCGCTGCTCGCCGAGGTCGCCGCCGTACCCGGCGCCAACCGGCTGTTCGACTCCAGCCAGATCCCCGGCGAGATCATCGACATGATGGTGGTGAACACGGACGTGCTCGCCGCCAACCCGGACCTCGGCCATGCCCTGGTCGGCGCCTGGTACGAGACCATGGCGCGGATGGCCGGCGGCGACCCGGAGGCGGTCGCGGCCCGCGAGGCGATGGCGGCGGCCTCCGGCACCGACCTCGCCGGCTTCGAGGCCCAGCTCGCCTCGACCGAGATGTTTTACGACCCTGCCGACGCGGTCGCCTTCGTCGAGAGCCCGGCCCTGATCGAGACCATGGACAGCGTCCGCCGCTTCTCCGACACCCACGGCCTGATCGGCACCGACCTCGACTATGTCGGCATCGCCTTTCCCGGCGGCGAGATCCTGGGCGACCAGGCCAACGTCAAACTCCGCTTCGACGCAAGCTACATGGTCAAGGCTGCCGGGGTCGCGCTGCAGCCTTGACCTTCCGGCCATCATCGCGAGCCGGCAACGCCGGCGTGGCGATCCAGGGATACCGTGCCGATGCCCCTGGATTGCCGCGTCGTGGAGCCTGTCCTTGGGCCGGCCGAAGGCCGGTCCCGAGGGCTCCTCACAGCGACAGGGAGGCCGCGTGAAGCACCGCTTCGTCAACCGGCGGCCGGGGCGGCAGGCGCGGCTGTTGATCGGGCTGCTGCCGTTCGTGCTGCTGCTGCTGGCCTACCAGGTCGCCTCCAGCGCCCGGCTGGCGGAGAACCCGGCCGACAAGCTGCTGCCCTCTTTCGCCAGCATGGGCCAGGCGATCGAGACCATGGCGTTCAGCGAGGATCAGCGCACCGGCGGCGTGCTGCTCTGGGTCGACACTGCCGCCAGCCTGCAGCGGCTGGCGATCGGGGTTGCGGTGGCGGCGGCGATCGGGCTCGGCCTCGGGGTGGCGATCGGGCTGTTCCCCTATGTCTCGGCGACGCTCTCGCCCTTCGTCGCAGTGATGTCGATGATCCCGCCGCTGGCGCTGCTGCCGATCCTGTTCATCGCCTTCGGCACCGAGGAACTGGCCAAGGTGATGCTGATCATCTTCGGCATCGCGCCGTTCATGGTCCGCGACCTGGCGATGCGCACCGCCGAGCTGCCGTCCGAGCTGCTGATCAAGGCGCAGACACTGGGCGCCTCCAGCTGGCAGATCCTGGTCCGGGTGGCACTTCCGCATGCGCTGCCGCGGCTGGTCGGCGCGCTCCGGCTTGCCCTGGGGCCGGCCTGGCTGTTCCTGATCGCCGCCGAGGCGATCGCGTCCACCGACGGCCTGGGCTACCGCATCTTCCTGGTCCGCCGCTTCCTAGCGATGGACGTGATCCTGGTCTATGTCGCCTGGGTCACGCTGCTCGCCTATGTCATGGACGCGCTCCTCGCCTGGACGTCGTGCCGGCTGTTCGCCTGGGCGGAACGGACATGACGACTGTCGCGGTCGACGGCCTGTTCAAGTCGTTCGGTGACCGCCCGGTGCTGGAGCGGATCAGCTTGACGGTCGAGAGCGGCGGCTTCTGCACCCTGGTCGGCGCCAGCGGCTGCGGCAAGACCACCTTCCTCCGCCTGCTGCTCGGCGTCGAGCAGCCGAGCCGCGGCACGATCACGGTCGACGGCAAGCCCCTCAAGGCCGAGCCCGGCCCCGACCGCGGCATCGTCTTCCAGCGCTACTCGGTGTTCCCGCACCTCAGCGTCATCCGCAACGTGATCCTTGGCCTAGAATTCCTCGGCGCCCGCTGGACCGGCCACCTGGTCGGTCGCGCCCGCAGGGACGCGCTGGAGAAGGGCGAGGCGGCGCTCGCCGCCGTCGGCCTCGGTCACGTCCGCGACACGATGCCGTCGGCGCTCTCCGGCGGCATGCAGCAGCGGCTGGCGATCGCCCAGGCGCTGATCGTCGAGCCGCGGATCCTGCTGCTCGACGAGCCGTTCGGTGCGCTCGACCCCGGCATCCGCAACGACATGCACGGGCTGATGACCGGGCTCTGGCGGCAGTCCGGCATGACCGTGTTCATGGTCACTCACGACCTGAAGGAGGCGTTCAAACTCGGCACCCGGGTGCTGACCTTCGACAAGGTCCGCCTCGACCCCCACGAGCCCGACGCCTTCGGCGCCACCATCACCTACGACCTCCCCGGCCATGCACGCCGGGAGACCGGCACGACCATCTGAAGGAACCCGCCCATGCGACGCCCGATCCCCGACCGCCCGATACCCGGCCAGCGCCGCCGGCACCACCCCGACTTCGACAAGCTGGAATCCCGTGGCTGGCGGGCGATGCACGACGAGGCGAAGCTGCCGCTCGCCGGCTGGAAGCGGGAGCAGGAGCGGGCGCTCAAGCTGGGCCTCCCCGGCGCGGAATCGCTGACCGACCGCTCGATCCCGACCTTCGCCCGCGGCGAGCTCCCGCATTTCGCCGGCATCAACACCTTCCTCAAGGCGCCCCATGTCGAAGACGTGCGCGACGTCGGCCAATTCGATGCCGCCGTGCTCGGCATCCCGTTCGACGGCGGCACCACCTACCGGCCGGGCACCCGCTTCGGACCGCAGGGCATCCGCAAGATCTCGGCGCTGTACACGCCCTACAACTACGAGCTCGGAGTCGACCTGCGCGAGCAGATGACGCTCTGCGACGCCGGCGACGTGTTCACCATCCCGGCCAACCTGGAGAAGAGCTTCGACCAGATCTCGCGGGGCGTCGCCCACGTGTTCTCGTCCGGCGCGCTGCCGATCATGCTCGGCGGCGACCATTCGATCGGGTTTCCCTGCGTGCGCGGCGTCGCCCAGTGCACCTCGAAGCGGATCGGCATCATCCATTTCGACCGCCACGTCGACATCCAGGAGATGGACCTCGACGAGCGCATGCACACCACCCCCTGGTTCCACGCCACCAACCTGCCCAACGTGCCGGCGACCAACCTAGTCCAGATCGGCATCGGCGGCTGGCAGGTCCCGCGCGAGGGCGTGGCAGTCGCCCGCGAGCGCGGCACCACCATCCTCACCATCTCCGACATCGAGCGGCTGGGCCTCGACAAGGTGGCCGAGGTGGCGCTGGAGGTCGCCTGGAAGGACGCCGACGCGGTCTATCTCAGCTTCGACATCGACAGCATCGACTGCGGCTTCGTCCCCGGCACCGGTTGGCCAGAGCCCGGCGGCCTGCTGCCGCGCGAGGCGCTGAAGCTGCTCGGGCTGGTGGTCAAGGAAGGCATCTGCGGGCTGGAGGTGGTCGAAGTCTCGCCCCCCTACGACTGCTCCGAGATCACCGCGCTGATGGCCACCCGCATCATCGTCGAGGCCCTCGGCACACTCGTCGCCCACGGCAAACTTGGGCGCCACAAGCCGCTGATCGACAGGCCGGTCAGCTACTAGAAGCCGTCGTTGCGAGGAGCCCTCGGGACCGGCCGGAGGCCGGCCCAAGGACAGGCTCCGCGACGCGGCAACCCAGGGCAACCGCGCAGGCGTCTCAGCGGCGGCCCTGGATCGCCACGCCGCCAGTGGCGGCTCGCGATGACGAACGAGGAAGAAGCGCCCAATGGCCCCACACGACGACCACCACCACAACCACCACCTCATCGGCCACAACGGCCCGCCGCGTCCGCACGTGCAGTGGCAGACCCCGCACCGCCCCGACGCCCCGGCGCCGGACACAGGTCGCGCACCGGAGCCGCGGGACTTCGACCTGGTCGAGGCCGCCTTCGTCGAGGGCTTCCACGCTGCGACCGACCCGGTGAGCTTCCTGCGGCTGGCGGGCGTCCCTTTCCTCAGCCGCGATGCCGACGGCCGACGGCTTGCGCTGCTCAGGGTCGAGCTCGCGCGCACCACCGACCTTGGCGCACTCACCCCGACGATCGGTGGCGGCGAGTCGCGCTACGACCCGCTGCCGGCGACCCTCGTCTCCCACCGGTCGCGGCTGGGCCTGGTCTACGCACGCGACGGCGAGCCGGTCACCGTGACCCTCGCCGCCGCCAGATCGCTGCCGAACCTGACGCCGGAAGTCTAGCCGAGCCGACACACGAACGCGCGAATAGTCCCGAGGACGGGAAGGTCAGCTTGCCTCCCGCACGCTCGCGCTGTCTACTTCCGGGCGGCAATGAGGGAGAGGGCGATGCGGCGGATGATGGCGGCGGCCGGGATTGCGGTGGCTCTGGCGGGGGCAGGCGGGGCGCGCGCCGACGAGTCGGAGGCGAACCGGCTGCTGGTCGAGGCGATCCTGCTCTCGGCGCAGGCGCGCGAGGCGGCCCCCGCCCAGGCGATCGAGCTCTACGGCCAGGCGGTGGCCAACCTCGAAGCGATCGTCGCCGAACATCCGGACTCATCCTATGCCGTGCTGATCGCGACCAACCAGCCGATCGGCGCCTTCCGCACCTGGGAGGTGCGCCACGAGCTGGCGCGGCTGACCGGCGCCCGCGCCGAGCCGGCGCCGTCGACGACGCTCAGGCCCTGGGAACTCCAGTT
>JBHJOG010000340.1:0-37375 GCA_050329975.1 Alphaproteobacteria bacterium
TCACAATTGCCGTCGGCCGTGGCGCCTTCGCTCTCGGTGCGCTCTTGTGCGCTGCACAAGACGCCCTGCCGCCCGAGCCGGCATTGCATCGAGCGGGGGCGAAGCATACATCTGTATGATGAAAGTGTATCAGCCTTCATCCTGCAGAGTCCTGCCATAATGAGGTCATAATTGGCGGTCGGAAGTGAGTATATCCCGAAAATGTTAACAACTGGGGCGTCGCAATATTATGTATCAGGCTTAACGTTCCAGACAGATAGGTAAATAGCAGGAATATTACTGGTTTGTCATTATGGATAAGAATTATCAGGGGTGGATATCCTATCAATTGACAGTCTTCGCATGTGCGAGATAGCGTCTAGCTAAGGATCTCTGAACCGGTAACTGGAGGAGCTCCAGAATGTCTCAATTGACCTATTCGGGGTCGCGCGTGGAGTCGCTCGAGGCCAATCAGCAGTCGATCGATGCGCGGCGCCGGACCCGGCATTCGGGCGACGGATCACTCCAGCGCGCCGTCAAGCGGCTGCTGGATGTGTTGCTTGCCGGCGGCGGCCTGGTCGTCTTTGGGCCTGCGATGTTTTTCACCGCGTTGCTGATCTGGCAGACCCGGGGACCGGCCCTGTATAGGCAGGAGCGGATCGGCATCAACGGTCGGCGATTCCGCTGCCTGAAGTTCCGCACCATGGTCCTGGATTCGCAGGAGAAACTGGCTGAGCATCTGGCCAGCAACGAAGACGCCGCCCGTGAATGGAAGGAGACGCACAAGCTGCGGGACGATCCGCGGGTGACGAAGCTCGGCCGTTTCCTCAGAAAGTCGAGCATCGACGAGCTTCCGCAACTGATCAACGTGCTGCGGGGCGAGATGAGTATCGTCGGGCCGCGCCCGATCGTCCAGGACGAGGTCGAGAAATATGGCGAGCATTTCGCAGCCTATACCAGCGTGCCTCCCGGCATCACCGGGCTGTGGCAGATCTGCGGCCGCTCCGACATCGCCTATCCGGAACGGGTTCGGCTCGATGTGATGTATGTCGAGAACTGGACGCTGGCCGGCGATCTGATGATCATCTTCCGCACCATTCCTGCGGTGCTGCGAGCGCGGGGCGCCACCTGAGTGTGGCTGGCACACCTCCGCAGCCCAGTTTCGCCGCGCGATGACCGGCTGACATGAACGCAGATCTCAACAAGTCCCTGACCCTTGACCGCCGCGATCCGTTCGGCGCGCTCGTCCGCGAGGACCGGCCGCGGGCTGCCGCCGGCGACGGCTTTCCGCAGCGCAGGGCATCGAGCGACATCAGCGACGCGTTTTCCACGCTGTGGCAGCGGAAATGGCTTTTCCTCGCAGCGACCTGTGCCCTGTTTGCCCTGTTTCTGGTGCTGATCGTGCGGATGCCGAGCAAATATGCGGCGGAAGCGAAGCTGCTGGTCACTGATCAGGGCGCTTTCTCCGTTTCGCCGACCTCGCAGACGGCGACCGTTGCCAATGAACAGACGCTGGGAACGCAGCGGCAGATCCTCGCCTCCCGCGCGGTGCTCTATCGGGTGATCGACGGATTGCCGGAGGCGCTGGCGCAGCAGTTGGCCGTATCGCCGGAACCGAGCCTGCTCGACCGGCTTCTCGCCGAGGCTAACGAACTCTTCGGCAGGGAGCCGTCAATCGGCATCGACCTTCCGCTTGCCGCCCCCGGAGTTCGCCCCTCCGACGACCTGGAACAGCAATATCGGACGATCGCCTCCAACCTCGGCAGCGAGGTCGTACTCGACACCAACGTCATCAGCGTCAGTTATCAGGACCGCCAGCCGGAGGTGGCCGTTTTTCTGGTGAACGAGATCGTACGCGAGTACGAGCGCTTCAGCGCCGAGCGTCGGCGGGACAATGCCGAAGCGTCGATGGCGTGGATCCAGGAGGAGGTCGACGCGCTGCGCGAGCGGGTCCAGGCGGGCGAGCAGCTGATTGCCGACTATCGGATGGAGGCAGCAGCTGGCACAGGCCAGAGTTCGAGCGATCTGGTGGGCCAGGTCGGCGAGATGGGGCTGCAGATCGCACGGGCCCGACAGGAGGTTGCGCGGCGGCAGGCCTCGCTCGACGCCATAGAAGCCGGTGGCGAGGCCGCGATCTCCAGCGGTCTGCCCGGATCCGACCTCTACTCCCAGGTTCTCGACAACCTGGTCGACCAGAAGCTCGCGCTTGAACTGCAATTGACCGGCATCGTCGATGAGTTCGGGCCGCAGCATCCCACCTACCGGACGGTGCAGGGCGGCCTGGCGCGCGTCCAGCAGGGCATCGACGCCGAAATCGCCCGGATCCGGACCAACGTCGAGACCGAGTTGGCGCAGGCCGAGGCCGAGCTGCTTTCGCTCGAAGCCGGCCTGTCCGGCCTGTCGCAGACGCGAGCGGCCCTCGAGACGAGCGAGTTGACGATCCAGGATCTGCAGCGACAGGTTTCGGCCGACCGCAACGCGCTCGACCAGATGTTTCTGCTGTCGTCCCAGTACAGCCTGATCGGCGCCACGCGTGGCGTTGATGTGGAGGTGCTGTCGACGGCGGTGAAGGCGAACAATACGCCGCGCCCCAACAAGAAGCTCCTGTCGGTGGCAGCGTTTTTCGTCGCCGGTACGCTGGCCCTGGTGCTGGTTTTCGCCGTGGACTTCTCGCGCAAGCAGGTCAGCCGGGCGGATCACCTGGCGATGGTGGGGGTTGGCCGCTACTTTGGCCAGGTGTCGTCCATTGGTTGCCCGAGCGTGCGCAAACTGGTCGAACGAGTCCGCAAACGCAAGCTGACGAGACCACTTGTCCGTGCGATCGAGCAGGTTGGCCAGATCCTGATCAGGGCCGAGGACGAGGTGCAGCACGATGGCGCGCTTACCATCGCCGTGACCTCCTATGCACACAACGAGGGCAAATCGACGCTCGCGTTCCTGATGGCCCTGGTCGCCGGCCAGATCAACAGTCGCGCGTTGCTTATCGACATGGACCTGCGGGCATCTTCGCTGCAGGCGATATGGCCGAATGCCGAGCAGGGCGGAATCGGTGTCGGCGATTTCGCGGCAGAGCCTTCGGCGCGGGCGCAGCTTGGCATCGTCAGGACCGGCCTGGGATTCGACTACATCGGTCCCGGCAACTGCGTCGGCAGCCCGGCCGGGCTGATCAAATCGTTCCTGGGCTCGGACGCGTTCCGGATGTGCCAGGACTACGACGTGATCATCATCGACTCCGCGCCGGTAGGCCCGGTCGCCGACAGCCACCATCTGTTCGGGATCGCCGATTGCGTGGCCTTTTCGGTCATGGCAGGGCAAACCCGGATCGCCAGCGTCGCCAAGGCGATGGACGAGATCCCGCGGGTCGGCCTCCACAAGGTTCGCTTTGTCATGAACGGCGTGCGTCGCAAGACGTCCAGCGAAGAGCACGAGTATCTGACCCCCATCACCCACGGCTGACGGAAGCGCCACCGGTGCCCCGGCGGGTTGCCGGCGGCCGGGACGCTTCGAGTCCGAACCCCTCTCAGTTGGCGAGGCGAGCGAGCCGGCGCCCGTGCCGCCGTTTCTCGAACGGACGGGTTTGCGCCGCTAATACAACAGAAGCCGGAAAAATTGTCAAAACAAGTGGGGGGATATTTGGGTGTTAACTTAAAGTTACTTCGTTAACGTTTGAGAAATAAAATGGCAATGTCAAGCGAACGACATGAGAGTGGACAGGTATGCGTTTAACGTTATATTTACAACAGAGGTACGAGAAAATAAGCTTCGCAGTTGGGTACTGGAGGCGAGAGTGCGACAGATGGAGAGTATTGACAGGCTGGACCGCGGAGCATTCTTTTCGGATACGCGGGATGCCGTTCACTTCGGGCGTGTCGGTCGTTCTGCGGCTCTGTTCGCCTATGCCGGCGCCGGTTGGGGTTTGATGGTGCTGGCCTTGTTCGCCCTCGCAGACCTGGTTTGACGACCTCCCTTCGGACTGGTGACGAAGTTTTCAGTCCGGTCCCTATCGATGCAGGTGGTAGCCTGAATCCGGTCGTTCGGTAGGCGGACGGCACTCGGTCGCATCGGCGCTCGCGTCTGTACGGGCCGTGACTGACCACTGGCGAGAACGACTGCGATGCCGACTGACCAGCGCGGGATCGCGTTCAGGCCAAGCCGGGATTGCGGCGCATTTGTTCGGGGGATTGCCGCCTTCTGCCTGGCGATGATCGCCGGCGGACCCGCCGCTTCCCAGGATGCGCCGTCGAGGATGGCGCTGGGGGTTGTGACCCATTTCGGGCAGGGGTGGGACATCGGTCTCCAGGAAGAGGCGGCCGCACTGAACGCGAAGCTGCTGCGCGACGGCATCAATTGGACCCTCGTCGAGACTACCCCGGGCAACTACGATTTCTCCCACCGTCGCACCGGATTTCCAGCAGCGATCGATTCGCGGTTCGCGACGATCATCAACTTCAGCTATCCCAATCCGCACTATGACCAGGGCTTCACGCCGCATACCGATGCCGGGCGGCAAGCCCACGCGGCGTTCGTTGTGGCCACCCTCGACCGGTTTCCCGACATCGACATCATCGAGATCGGCAACGAGTTCAACGCCGGCAACTTCGTGACCGGGCCGGTGAGGACCGATCCTTACGAGCAGCGAACCGCGTACTATTTCGAGCTGTTGCGGGCGGTCTACCTGGCCGTCAAGCAGCGGCACCCCGACGTGCAGGTGCTGGGTGGAGCGACACACTCGATCCCGGTAGCCTATCTGAGGGAGCTGTTCGCGCTGGGCGCGCTCGATTACATGGACGGGATTGCGGTCCACCCCTACACCTCGCTGCCCGAACACCTGGGCGACCATCTGGCCGTGCTGCGCGCGGCGATGGGCGGCGACGCGGTGCCCATCCATGTCACCGAGTTCAGCCAGGAGGTTTCTACGCCGGCCGAGGCGGCACCCTATCTGGTCAAGATGGTAACGGTGATGGCGGCGTCGGGTGTGGCGACGGCCGCCTGGTACGCCCTGCTCGAGCAGCCCTACTATCGCAACATGGGCCTGCTGGAGACCGATCGCGCCTCGCGCCCGGCAAGCCGGGCCTTCAGCTTCATCCAGTCGATTCTGGACAGCTTCGGCAATCCGCAGGATGTCAGCCCGGATGATCGCCTGTCGCGCGTCTACCGGTACGGGGACCGGGTCCTCGTTGCCTGGGGCATCCCGCGTGAGATCCGGCTGGGGACCGGGGTGACCGCCTATGATGCGGAGGGAAGGACGATCGGGGGACGCCCGCTTTACCTGGACGAAAACGACCCCGTCATCCTGGTCGCCGACCGCCCGATCGTCCTCGGACAGGACATCGCTTTCGGAGCCACCGATGTGGTTGGCGACAGCCTGTTCCAGTTCGATGTCGTCAACGACGGGACCGACGCACGCGGGGGGGCATGGTCCTACTTCGCGCTGAATGGCGAGGGTAGGCGCGAAACCCTCCATACCCGCGGCGGCGGTGCCGTCTCGGACGAGGCTTGGCGGCCCTATATCGGGCACGACTGGCTGCGCCCGCTGGCGGTCGAACCGACTTCGGTGACGCCCGTCGACTTCGCCGATGGGCAGGTGCCGAAGGATCAATACAGTGTCGTCGAGCGTTTCACCGCTGCCGAGGCGGGGATTGTCGCCATCGAAGGCAGCTGGCGGGTCTCACAGGAGTCGGAGGACGGGATCCTGCTCACGATCGTCGTCGACGGCACCGAGATCTACAGCCAGACCACCGCCGGCGAACTGGTGGTGGCGATGCCGGCAGTGCAGGTGGAGGCCGGTTCGACGATCGAGTTCATCGTTGGCGTCAACGGCAACGCGCGCGGCGGGGATAGGACCGTGCGGCGAATCCAGATCCTGCGCGGCTCCTGACCGGTCGCGCCAGCCGCCTTCCTGCCGTCGATCACGCTATGTCCAGGGTAAGTGGACACACAGGAGCCGTGAACCATCGGCCGGGTGGAACTGCACTGCACCGCCGGTGTTACGACGTGCGAAGCCGAGCGGGATCCTGGGGTAGGCTCTACCGGGATGTGCCGCAATGGCTGGATGCGGACTGAAATCGACGAATCCGGGAGTCGCCGAGGTGACCGGCTTCGCCCTCGGATCGGTGCCACCCGATGGTTCACCTCAGCCTCCTGGTCCTGATCGCCGCTGCAGCGAGCCTCCTGGGATATGTCCGTCCGCGCTTGGCTGCGGCCGCGGCTGCAGTCGCGGCCTTTGCCGCCGCCGGCGTCCTCGCCCTGCTGTGGGCGAGCCAGGCGGAAGTCCTGGTCGACCTGCCGTGGCTTCCTTCCATCGGCAGCCGGTTCAAGCTGGGGTTCGACGCGCTCGGCGCTCCGCTCTCCGTCTTCGTCACCGCGATCGCCGGGCCGGTGCTTCTGTTCACCGCGGCTTACCTCCCGCATCATCTCGAGAAGGAAGGTCATGGTCCGCGGGCTGCGGCGCGCTTTACCGCGCTCATGCTCACGTTCATGGTCGCGATGGTGCTGTTGATCGTCGCGCAGGATCTCCTGGTCATTTTCGTGGCCCTGGAACTGACCGCGGTCACATCGTTCCTGCTGATTCGGTTCGACCAGGATAAGACCGAATCGCGCCAGGCGGCGCTGCTGGCGCTGGTGGTCACAGCCGGCAGCTCTCTCCTGTTCCTGGTCGGCACATTGCTGATCGCGACCCGGACGGGCACGACCGTTCTGTCCGAGCTGACCGCCGAGGACGCCCTGGCGGACGTGCCGCCCGCCGCTCTTTTCTGCCTGGCCGCCGGAGTGCTGGGCAAGAGTGCGCAGGTGCCGCTCCATTTCTGGCTTCCGCGCGCGATGGTCGCGCCCACGCCGGTCTCGGCGTACCTGCATTCTGCCGCCCTGGTGGCCGCCGGAGTGTTCGTGCTCCAGCGGTTGCGCTTCCTGCTGGAAGCGTCGCCGATGCTGCTCGACGGCCTGGTCTGGTTCGCGTTCCTGTCGATCGCGGTCGGAGGCCTGCTGGCGCTGCTCGCCGACGAGTTCAAGCGGATCCTGGCCTATTCGACCATCGCCCAGTACGGCTATGCGGTCGCGCTGGTGGCGGTTGGCGGCGATCATGGCGCAGTCGGCGCCGCCTTCTTCCTGGTCTCGCACGGCGTTGCCAAATGCGCGCTATTCCTGACAGCCGGTGCCGTGACGACGGCGACGGGGGAGAAGCGGCTGTCGCAGAGCGGCGGGCTTGCCCGGCGGATGCCGGTGCTGGCGGTCGGCAGCGGGATCGCCGCCGCCGGCCTTGCCGGCCTGCCGCTGACCATCGGCTACTTCAAGGACGAACTCCTGATCCAGGCAGCCCTCGAGGTCGGCCCGCTGGGCGGCGTGCTTGCCGCCGCCGCGCTGGCGCTGACGCTGGCCTATTCGGCCCGCTTCTGGTTCGGCATCTTCGGTGGCGCAGCGCGCGACGGCGGGAGTCTCCCCCTGGGGCTCTCCCTGCCGGTAGCGGGGCTCGCGGCGCTGGTCGTGGTCGGCGGGTTGTGGACCGGGCCGCTGGAGGCCGTGTTCGTCGCGGCCGGCAGCTGGATCGCAGGAGAGCCGGTCCATGCGCACCTGGCCTATCGGCTCGAACCGAGTCCGGAGCTCTGGCTTACGCTGTCGGGCTGGTGTGCGGGCATAGTGCTTGCGATCGTCAGCGGCAGGCTGCCCCGTATGCTGACCCGCCCGGTCGCGCGGGCAGGGACCTGGTTGGGGCCTGCGGCCTGGGCCGATCGGCTGGCTTCCTTCGGCGCCGCTCTCTCCAGCCTGCTGCACGGGCGCGAGGTGCGCGACCTGCGCGACCGGCTGACCTATGTGCTGGCGCCGACCGCCGTCGTCGTCGTGCTCGGTATCGCACAGGTCGGCGTCTGGCCGAAGACCGGCACGATCGACGCTGCAGACCTTCCCCTGGCCGCAGCAATGGTGGTTGCCGCCGGTGCAGCCCTGGTCTCGGTACTGCCGCACAGCCACCTCTCCTTCGTACTGCTGGTCTCCTTCGTCGGTTTCAGTCTGGCGCTGGCGTTCGCACTGGCCTTTGCCCCCGACGTCGCCCTGGTCCTCGCGCTCATCGAGACCGCCTTCACCCTGCTGTTCCTGGCGGTGCTCGCGCAGGTCCGCCCGCGGGTGCTGCGAAAGGCGCGGGAGCGGGTTTCTCGCGAACGCGGGCCGGTTGCCGGCATCCTTGCCGGAATCGTCGGCACGGCGGGTGCCTGGATGGCGCTGTCCACCGAGCCGGCCGAGTCGGTCGCGATCGACTATGTCGAGCTGAGCGGGCTGGCGCATGCCGACGACGTGGTCACCGGCATCCTCGCCGACTTCCGCGGGCTGGACACGGCGGGCGAACTCACGGTGCTGGTGGTAGCGATGTTCGGGGCTGCCGCCATCCTCTGGGGCCGGCGGACATGATCGACGTCGTCGCCCGGATCCTGTTCCCGTTCACGGTCATGACCGGGCTCGCCTTGTGGGCGCGCGGCTACGCGGCGGTCGGGGATGGGTTCAGTGCCGGCGCGGTGACCGGGCTCGGAGCGGCGCTGCAATACGTCGCCCTCGACCTGGAAACCGCGCGTCGGCGGGTGGCTGCTCGGTTCGCGCCGGCGTTTCTTGCCGTCGGCCTGCTGATAGCGCTCGTCGTGGTGCTGGCGCCGCTTGCCTGGGGGGAGCCCCCGGTGACCCATTTTCCGCGCCCCGGCCGGGAGCTGATCCACCTCGGAGCGCTGGACCTCCACACCGCAGCCCTCTTCGACCTCGGGGTGGCCCTGGCCGTCTACGGCGCCATCACCGGCACGTTCGACCGGCTGTTCCCGCCATTCAAGGGAGGCCAGTCGTGACCCTGCTGACCGCGCTCGTCTTCGGCATCCTGTTCGGAGCCGGCGTCCATCTGATGGTCCGGCGCGACGCCTTCAAGCTGGTGGGCGGCACCGTCCTGCTCGGCAATGCTGCCGTGTTCCTGCTCATGGCCGGGACCTTCGACGGCAGCGAGGCCGCGATCCTGCCGGTCGACGACCCCAGCACGGTGGCCGATCCGCTGGTGCAGGCTCTGGCGCTGACGGCGCTCGTGATCAGCTTCGCCACCACCGTGCTGCTGCTGCGGGTCGCGCTCGCGGTCGAGCGCACCCACGGCACGCTCGATATGGAAGACCTGGTCCGTGCCGAGGTCGCCGACCAGTCGGATCCGGAAGATGATGAAGCCGGTCGTCCGTCGTGAGCGAACTGTTGCCCCTCGCCCTGTGCTGGCTGTGTGCGCCGGTCTTCCTGCTCCTCGACGGCTGCAAGCCGGCGGTCGCCTGGGTCGCTGCGGCGTTGCTGGCGATCGTGACGGTCGCCGATCTGGTCCTGCTCGCGGCGATGGTCTGGCTGGAGCAGCCGCCGCTGTCCGTCGTCACCGGCGGCTGGCCGGCCGGGCCGGGTATCCGGCTCTATGTGGATCCGGTTTCGCTCTTCTTCGGCGCAGTCTGCGGTCTGGTGCTGACGGCGGTGCTGGTGCACGAGGCACGAGCGCGCGTGCGGTCGCGATCGTTCCCGGCGCTGATCCTGTTCATGTGCGCCGGCCTTCACGGCGCGTTCGCCACCGGCGACCTGTTCAACTTCTACGTCTTCTTCGAGATCTCGGTGGTCACCTCGTTCGCGCTTGCCGCCTACGGGTTCGGGCGCGAGGAGGTCCGCGGCGCCTTCATCTACATCATCGCCAACCTGCTGGGCTCCAGCCTGTTCCTGATCGGGATCGCCGTCGTCTACCACACGGCCGGCACGCTCGACCTGATCAAGCTGGCCGAGCGGGCGGAGGAGGGCGGGCATGGCATCCACCTGCTGGGCGCCGCGCTGCTGTTCGCCGCCTTTTCGCTGAAGCTGGGGCTGTTCCCGCTGCACGGCTGGGTGCCGGTGATCTACAGTCATGCCCAGCCGGCTGTGGCCGCGGTGATGAGCGGCGCCCTGATCAACATCGGGGCGTACGGCATGCTGCGGATCGGCCTGCTCGCCGCCGAGGGTGCCCGCGCAGAAGCCGCACCGCTGTTGCTCGGGCTGGGCGCGGTGGCCATCGTCTACGGTGCCCTGCTTGCCGCCCGCCGGGAGACGCCGTCCGAGATCATCGCCTACGCCTCGATCGCCCAGGCGGGCTATATCGTCCTCGCCTTCGGCGCCGGCGGGCGGACGGGGGCTGCCGCGGCCCTGCTGGTGGTGCTTGCCGGCTCGCTCGAGAAGGCTGCCATGTTCCTTAGCCAGGAAGGCTCCGGCCGGCTGCGGAGCGCCACTGCGTTCGCGGCCGCCGCCGGCGTCGCCGGGCTGCCGCTCACGCTTGGCCTGCTTGCCAAGATCGAGCTGTTCAGGGCCACCGTGCTGGCGCCGGCGGGGCTCCTGCTGGCGGCGGTGCTCGCCATCGGCACCTGCTTCCTGTTCGTCGCCGCGGTCCGCTTCTGGGACCAGGTGCGACGCCTGCCGGTGCCCGAGGCCGGCAATGTGCCGGCCTCCGCGGTACTGGCGGCGGCAACTGTCGTGCTTGCCCTGTTCGCCGCACCGCTCGACGGCCTCATGGTCACCCTCAGCAGCGAACTCTACATCGGAGGCGGCCAATGAGCACGATCATGCGCGCTGTTCCCTATGCCCTGACCTACGCTCTCCTGACCGGGCATGACGACCTTTGGAACTGGCTCCTAGGGGGCCTGTTCGCCGTCGTCGTCAGTCTCGTGCTGGACTCGTGGCGTGGGACGTCTTTGACCGGCCGTCCGGTCCGCCTGCTCTGGCTGCCCTGGCTCGTCTGGGGCGCCGTGATCGAGGCCGTCCGCGGCAGCTGGCAGATGCTGCTGGTTCTCACCGGGCGGCGTAGCTGGCGCAACGCCGGGTTCGTCACCTGCAGCAATCTTGCGCAGTCCGAGCACGGGCTGGTGGTGCTGGCCCTGGTCCAGTCGGCTACACCCGGCAGCGTCGTTGCCGAGGCCGACAGGGAGACCGGCACGCTGGTGTTCAACGCGCTAGACGCCAGCGATCCGGAGCGCGAAGGGCGCCAGGTCAAGCGGTTCTATGACCGTTATCAGAAACGGTCGGTGCCGTAGCACGGCAAGGAGGTTTGCCCATGATCCATCCTTGGCTGTTCCAACTCGTCATGGTCTGGCACGCGCTGCTGATCATGATGCTGCTCCTTTATGCGATGACGACGCCGCGGGTGATCGACCGGCTGGTGGGCTTCGACGCCCTGTCGATCGTGTTCGTCGCCGCGCTGTCCATTGTCGCGATCGAGCGGCGGGATCCGTTCTACTTCGACATCGCCCTGATCGTCGCCATGTTCGGCTTTGTGCAGACCGTGGCGGCTGCCCGTCTTCTCGAACGCAGGAGCACACTGCAATGAGCGACCTGACCAGTGTTGCCGTAACCTTCGTCGTGATCGCGGCCACCGCCGTCCTCACCCTCGCCGTGGTCGGACTGGTCCGCATTCCCGACACCTATGTGAAGGTGCATGCGATATCGAAGGCGGTGGTGCTGGGTCCGTTGCTGATACTGGCCGCCACGCTGTCGATCTGGGAACTGGGCCTGATCTTGCGCGCGGTGCTGGTCGCCACGTTCACGGTGATCACCGCTGCAGTGGCCGGCCATGCGATCGTGCGGCTGGAGCGGCAGCGGCGGGAGCAGAGCAAATAACAGCCGGCTGCCCTCCTATTGGCGAGCGAACAGGCCATCCATCTGCAGCAGGCGGCACTGGGCCTGGCTGAAATAGCCGGGAAGGAAGAGCACCGGCAGAAAGCCCGCGTCGTGCAGCATCGTGCAGAGTGCCAGATAGTCGGACTCGCCTTCGTAAAGAGGCTGCAGCGACATCTCCACCAGCACCGCCCGCAGGTTCGACAGGGTCACGGGAGCTCCGCGCAGCACGTCTGCTTCGCTGCCCTGGACGTCGAGCTTGAGGAGCGTATCCTCAGGAGAGGCGCCGATCTCGGGCCACAGGTCGTCGAGGCGCCTGACCTGGACCGTCTCCCGCTCCGCTACCGCCGCATTCGGCAGGGCTTCGCGCAGGGCGGCCAGCGCCGGCTGCAGGGAAGACAGGTCGTCGGCTGCCGACACCAGCAGCTCGACCTCTCCCTCGGCGGCGCCGAGGGCCATAGGCGGGAGGACGGTCCAGTCGGCGTCGGCCCGGGCACGGTCGGCCAGACGCCGTTGCAGCCTGGAAATCGGTTCGATCGACACGATCCGGCCGGTGAAGCCAAGCTCTCGCAGCCGGTCGCGCGTCTGCCCGGCATTGGCGCCGACGTCGATCACCGTGCGGATGCCGTGCCGCTCCAGCACCGCAGCCAGCTTGCCGTCGGGACTCTTGCGATGGGGCCGGCGCAGGCGGGACAGGAGCATGGGCGCGACTATGGCGCAGCGGGAACCCGCAGACAATCCCGCCCAACCGGGGATGGAGCCGGGTGTGGTCCGGAGCCCGGCCTACTGGACCAGCGGGCTGTCCGCGGCCCCCAGGTCGACGCCCTCGATGGTCGCCGCGCCGGCGAGCAGGCTGAGATACTGGGAGACCGCCCGGCTCCAGCTCGCCGCTTCCAGATAGGCGGCGATCCGGTCGCGCACGGTTTCAAATGGCAGTTCGGCTCCGTCGATCCTTCGTTCGAGCCCGATGATGTGGAGCCCGAACCGGCTCGAGATCGGCCTCGCCCCGATCTCGCCCGCGGCCATGCCGGCCAGGGCCGCTTCGAACTCCGGAACCGTCTGTCCGTTGCTGACCTGACCGAGATTGCCGCCCTGGTCCTTGGACGGGCAGGCCGACCATTCCGCCGCCAGGTCGCCGAAGCGGTCCGGACGGTCGGCGAGGATCGCGAGCAGGCGTTCGGCCAGATCCTGCGCCGCCTTGCATGCTTCGGTGTCGTCGGGCGCCGCTGCCAGCAGGATGTGGCGCGCCTCGTAGAGAGTCGGCGAGGTGAATCGCCGGCGATTGTTGTCGAAATAGCGGCGGCAGGCCGCCTCGTCCGCCTCCGGCACCCTCACTTCCTGCTCCAGCAGCTGCCGGATCGCTGCGTCTTCCGGCATCTCCCGCCGCCCGGGGTCGACGAGCGCGGGCCTCGGCTCGATTCCCAGCCGGTCCGCCTCCTGCAGCAGCAGGTCGCGCACGGCAAGGGCGCGGGCAGCGGCGCGCAGCGCCAGTCCAGGGCTTGCTGCCGGATGGTTCTGCGCCTCTGCCTCGATCTCGAACCGCGGGATGACACGTCCATTGACAGTCACTTCCGGTGCGACGGGCGGATCCGCCTTCTCGCCGGCTCGTGCCGCCCGGTGTAGCGGCACCGGGCCGACATGGACGCCGTTCTCGATGATTCTGGTCATGGTTGCGTCCTCACTTGGCGGGGCGGGCAACGTTGCGGCTGCGCACGACCTGGTAGCCCGGGCGCCAGAGATAGCGCACCGGCGCACTGAGCATGTGGACGAGCCGGGTGAACGGAAACAGCAGCAGGATGATCAGTCCCAGCACCAGGTGCAGCTTGAAGATCGGATGAACATCGGCGACGTGGCTGGCCGCGTCGCCCTGGAAGGTGAAGATGCCCTGGGCCCAGCTCATGAACTTCACCATCTCCCCGCCGTCGAGATGCTGGAGCGACAGCGGGATCGTGATCAGGCCGACCGCGAGCTGGATCCAGAGCAGGATGATGATCGCTGTGTCGCTGAGGCGCGACGAGGCCCGCACACGGGCGTCGAACAGCCGCCGGTGGATGAGCAGGCTCGCCCCGACGATCGCCATCGCACCGGCGATGCCGCCGGCGATGATCGCCAGCACCTGCTTCGCGCCGTGGCTGATGCCGATCATGTCGAACAGCGCGATCGGGGTCAGCAGCCCGACCACATGGCCGAGCAGGATAACGAGGATTCCCACGTGGAACAGGATCGAGCCCCACATCAGCTGCTTGCGCCGCAGCAGCTGGCTGGAGCCGGATCGCCACGTGTAGGGCTCGCGGTCGTAGCGGATGATGCTGCCGCCCACGAGCACCGCCAGTGCCACGTAGGGGAAGATGCCGAACAGCAGTGTGTTCAGGAATTCTGCCATGATCCTTACCTCTTCAAGTCCCGTGGCCCACCGTCGTCCAGCCGGTCCTCAGGTGGCGCCGGGCTGCGAAGGCCTGCGCTGAGCGGCGCGGACCTGGGTGCGAATGCGATCGATCCCGCAGGCACCTTCGCCGGCGTTGCCGCCGAAGGTGACGGCTTCCTCCTCCCAGACGCGATCGAGGGCCGCGAGATCGGTGGGGTCGTCCTCCGCCTCGGCAAGCAGGGCATCGGTCCCGGCGCGGTCAGGTTTCGCCGCGGCGATGTCCTCCAGCGCTTCGAGCACGACAGCGTAGTCGCTCTCTCGCTTGCGCAGCCGCGCACCCAGCGCGGCGATGATGTGCAGCGGCTGGGCGAGCATGTCGCGGGCCTCCTCGACCGGCAGCACCGACAGGAACTCGAGGAACAGGGGCAGGTGGTCCGGCAGCTCGCGCGCGGCGATCTCGAGGCCGTGCTCCTCGTACATCGCCATCAGGTCCACCATCGCCTGGCCGCGGTCCCGGCTTTCGCCGTGGATGTGCTCGAAGAGGTGGAGCGACAGCGTGCGTGTGCGGTCGAACAGGAACACATAGCGCTCCTGCAGATCGTAGAGGTCGCCGGCGAGCAGGCTGTCCAGCAGCCGGTCGAGCCTGCGGCGCTGAGACTGGTTCAGCAGAGCATCGCGGGCGATCGCCGCGCGCATCTCCGGAATCACCGTCTTGAGTTGCGCCGTCGGATAGGACAGCAGCAGCGACAGGACCTTGAACGTCTGCGCCATCAGGAAATCCTCTCCTTATAGCCGTCGGCCTTGAAGATGTCGGTCGGCGTCTGCACCACCTTCCTGCGCTTGGAGCCGAACAGGTCGGCACCGGAAGTGCCGCCGGAACAGCCGTTGCCGAAGGAGAAGCCGCATGAGCCGCGGATATCGTGCGCGTCCTCGGCCACCTCGCGGTGTGAGGTCGGAATGACGAAGCGGTCTTCGTAGTTGGCGATGGCCATGATCTGGTACATCTCCTCGATCTGGCTCCCGCTCAGCCCCACCCGCTCGGCGATGCCCTCGTCGATCAGGCCGTCAATGGTCTTCGATCGCATATAGCCCCGCATCGCCAGCATGCGCTCCAGCGCCTGGACCACCGGCTCGTCCTTTCCGGCGGTCAGCAGGTTGGAGAGATAGCGGACCGGGATTCGCAGGGAGCGGACGTCGGGCATCGCGCCGTCGACGCCGATCTTGCCGGCTTCCGCCGCCGACTGGATCGGGGACAGCGGCGGCACGTACCAGACCATGGGCAGCGTGCGGTACTCGGGGTGCAGCGGGAAGGCGACCTTCCATTCCATCGCCATTTTGTAGACCGGTGAACGCTTGGCTGAGTCCAGCCAGGCGTCGGGCACGCCGTCGGCGCGCGCCTGCGCGATCACCGCCGGATCGTGCGGGTCGAGGAAGATCGACAGCTGGGCCTCGTAGAGGTCCTGCTCGTCCGGCGCCGAGGCGGCCTCCTCGATCCGGTCGGCGTCATAGAGCAGCACGCCAAGGTAGCGGATGCGCCCGACGCAGGTCTCCGAGCAGACTGTCGGCTGGCCGACTTCGATGCGCGGGAAGCAGAACGTGCACTTCTCGGACTTCCCGCTCTCCCAGTTGTAGTAGATCTTCTTGTATGGGCAGCCGGACACGCACATCCGCCAGCCGCGGCACTTCTCCTGGTCGATCAGCACGATGCCGTCCTCGTCGCGCTTGTAGATCGCGCCCGATGGACAGGCCGCGACGCAGGTCGGGTTGAGGCAGTGCTCGCACAGCCGCGGCAGGTACATCATGAAGGTGTTTTCGAACTGGCCGTAAATCTCCTTCTCGATGCCCTCGAAGTTAACGTCCTTCGACCGTTTGGCGAACTCGCCGCCCAGGATCTCCTCCCAGTTCGGCCCCCACTCGATCTTCTCGATCCGCTCGCCGGAGACCAGCGAGCGCGGCCGCGCGGTCGGCACCGCCTTGGATTCCGGCGCCGTCTGCAGGTGTTCGTAGTCAAAGGTGAAAGGCTCGTAGTAGTCGTCGATCTCCGGCAGGTCCGGGTTGGCGAAGATGTTGGCCAGGATGCGCCATTTCGGGCCCATCTTCGGCTGGATCTTCCCGTTTCGCTTGCGGATCCAGCCGCCGTTCCAGCGCTTCTGGTTCTCCCACTCCTTGGGGTAGCCGACCCCGGGCTTGGTCTCGACGTTGTTGAACCACGCGTATTCCATGCCCTCGCGATTGGTCCACACGTTCTTGCAGGTCACCGAGCAGGTGTGACAACCGATGCATTTGTCGAGGTTCAACACCATGCCGACCTGTGCGCGTATCCTCATTCCGCTGCCTCCCTGCTGGTGTCGGCGGGCCCTTCGAGCCAGTCGACATTCTCCAGCTTGCGTACGATCACGAATTCGTCGCGGTTGGAACCGACCGTGCCGTAGTAGTTGAATCCGTAGGACTGCTGGGCGTAGCCGCCGATCATGTGCGTCGGCTTGACGATCGCCCGGGTCACCGAGTTGTGGATGCCACCGCGCTTGCCCGTGGTTTCCGAGCCCGGCACGTTCACCGTCTTCTCCTGGGCGTGGTACATGAAGAGGGTGCCCTCCTTCATCCGCTGGGAGACGACGGCGCGCGCGACCAGCGCGCCGTTGGTGTTGTATGCCTCGACCCAGTCGTTATCGACGATGCCCGCCCTTGCGGCGTCCACCTCAGAAATCCAGACAATCGGCCCGCCCCGCGACAGGGTCAGCATCAGCAGGTTGTCGGTGTAGGTGGAGTGGATGCCCCACTTCTGGTGCGGGGTGATGAAGTTCAGCACCACCTGCGGCGACCCGTTGGACTTTTCGTCGATGATCGGCTTCACCGTCTTGGTGTCGATCGGGGGGCGATAGACGCAGAGGCCCTCGCCGAAGGCGCGCATCCACAGATGGTCCTGGTACAGCTGCTGGCGGCCGGTCAGCGTGCGCCAGGGAATGAGTTCGTGCACGTTGGTGTAGCCGGCGTTGTAGCAGACGCTCTCGGACTCGATGCCCGACCAGGTCGGCGAGGAGATGATCTTGCGCGGCTGGGCGACCACGTCGCGAAAGCGGATCTTCTCGTCCTCCTTCGGCATCGCGAGATGCGCGTGCTCGCGGCCGGTGGCCTTGGTCAGGGCGTCCCAGGCCTTGACCGCGACCTCGCCGTTCGTCTCGGGCGCCAGCATCAGGATCACCTCGGCGGCGTCGATGTCGGTCTCGATCCGGGCCATGCCCTTGGTCGGGCCTTCTGCCGCTACCACGCCGTTCAGCCGGCGCAGGTGCTCGACCTCATGGTCGGTGTTCCAGGCGATGCCCTTGCCACCGTTGCCGACCTTCTCCATCAGCGGTCCCAGCGCGGTGAATCGTTTGTAGAGGTTCGGATAGTCGCGCTCGACCACCGCGACCTGCGGCATCGTCCGACCGGGAGTCGCCTCGATCTCGCCCTTCTTCCAGTCGCGGACGTCGAACGCCTGGGCCATCTCGCCGGCCGTGTCGTGCTGGATCGGGACCAGCACCACGTCCTGTTCGACGCCCAGCACTTCCGGCGCCACCTCCGAGAACTTGGCGGCGATCCCCTTGTAGATCTCCCAGTCCGAGCGGGCCTGCCATGCCGGATCGGCGGCGCCGGTCAGCGGGTGGATGAAGGGATGCATGTCCGAGGTGTTGAGGTCGTTCTTCTCGTACCAGGTCGCCGTCGGCAGCACGATGTCGGAGTAGACGCAGGTGGTGGACATCCGGAAGTCGAGCGTGACCAGCAGGTCGAGCTTGCCCTCCGGCGCCTGGTCGTGCCAGACCGCCTCCTGCGGCTTCTGCCTCCCGTCCTCCCCGAGGTCCTTGCCCTGGACACCGTTGCTGGTGCCGAGCAGGTGCTTCAGGAAGTACTCGTGACCCTTGCCCGAACTGCCGAGGATGTTCGACCGCCAGACGAACATGTTGCGCGGCCAGTTGACCGGGTTGTCCGGGTCCTCGCAGGAGAGCTTGAGCGCGCCGGACTTCAGTGCCTGGACCACATGGTCCTTCGGCTCGAGTCCGGCCTCGCGGGCGGCCTTGGCCACGTCCAGCGGATTGGTCTCGAGCTGCGGCGCCGACGGCAGCCAGCCCATTCGCTCGGCTCGGATGTTGTAGTCGATCAGCGCGCCGCCCCACGACCCTTCGGGCGCGGTCGGCGACAGGATCTCGCTCACGTCCAGGGTCTCGTAACGCCACTGGTCGGTGTGGGCGTAGAAGAACGAGGTCGAGTTCATCTGCCGCGGCGGCCGCCCCCAGTCCAGCGCGAAGGCCAGCGGCAGCCAGCCGGTTTGCGGCCGCAGCTTTTCCTGGCCGACATAGTGCGACCACCCGCCGCCCGACTGGCCGACGCAGCCGCACATCACCAGGAGATTGATGATCCCCCGGTAGTTCATGTCCATGTGGTACCAGTGGTTCAGCCCTGCGCCGACGATCACCATCGAGCGGCCGTGGGTCTTCTCGGCGTTGAGCGCGAACTCGCGCGCCACGGTGACGATCGCGTTCGCCGGTACGCCGGTGATCTTCTCCGCCCAGGCGGGCGTATAGGGCACGTTCTCGTCGTAGGTCCTGGCGACATTATCTCCACCGAGCCCGCGGTCGAGACCGTAGTTGGCGACCATCAGGTCGAACACCGTCGCGACCAGTACCTCGCCTTCGGCGAGCTTCAGCGAGCGGATCGGCACCCGGCGGACCAGTACGTCGGGATGGTCGGTGCCCTGGAAGTGATCGTGCTCGCGATTGCCGAAATAGGGGAAGGCAACGTCGGCGACGGCGCCGCTGTCGGCGTCCTGGATGAAGCTCATCTCCAGGTCGACGTCGCTGCCCTTGCCGTCCTTGGCCTCGAGGTTCCATTTGCCCTTTTCGTCGCCCCAGCGATAGCCGACCGAGCCGGTCGGGGAGACGACAGCGCCGGTCCTGCGGTCGACGGCGACCGTCTTCCACTCGGTGTTGCTGGTTTCGCCGAGGGCGCCGTCGAAGTCGGAGGCGCGCAGCAGGCGCTCGGGCACATAGTGGCCTTGGCTCTCGACCAGCCGCACCAGCATCGGCATGTCGGTGTAGCGGCGGCAGTAGTCCTCGAAATACTCCGCCTGCCGGTCGAGATGGAACTCGCGCAGGATCACATGGCCCAGCGCCAGCGCCAGCGCCGCGTCGGTGCCTTGCTTCGGGTGCAGCCACAGGTCGGAGAACTTCGCCGCTTCGCTGTAGTCGGGGGAGATCACCACCGACTTGGCGCCCTTGTAGCGGACCTCGGTGTAGAAATGGGCGTCCGGGGTCCGCGTCTGCGGCACGTTGGAGCCCCAGAGGATCAGGAAGCCGGAATTGTACCAGTCGGCCGATTCCGGCACGTCGGTCTGCTCGCCCCAGGTCATCGGGGACGCCGGCGGCAGGTCGCAATACCAGTCGTAGAACGACATGCAGACCCCGCCGAGCAGTGACAGGTAGCGGGACCCGGCAGCGTAGGAGACCATGGACATCGCCGGGATCGGCGAGAAGCCGATGATCCGGTCGGGGCCGTAGGTCCGGGCGGTGTAGGCGTTGGCGGCGGCGATGACCTCGTTGACCTCGTCCCAGGTCGCCCGCACGAAGCCGCCCAGCCCCCGCTGCTTGACGTAGGACGCCCGCTTGCCGGGGTCCTCGACGATCGAGGCCCAGGCCGCGACCGGCGTGCGCAGCACCCGCGCCTCGCGCCAGGCCCGCAGCAGCCGGCCGCGGATCAGGGGGTACTTCACCCGGTTGCCGGAGTACATGTACCAGCTGTAGCTGGCGCCCCGCGAGCAGCCGCGCGGCTCGTGGTTCGGCAGGTCGGGCCGGGTGCGCGGATAGTCGGTCTGCTGCGTCTCCCAGGTGACGATCCCGCCCTTGACGTAGATCTTCCACGAGCAGGAGCCGGTGCAGTTGGCGCCGTGGGTCGAGCGAACGACCTTGTCGTGCTGCCAGCGCCGGCGGTAGCCGTCTTCCCAGTCCCGGCTCTCGTTTGTGGTGACTCCGTGGCCGTCGGAGAAGCGGTCGATGTTCTTCCTGGCGAAAAAGTTCAGGCGATCGAGCAGGTGACTCATCGTGCGTCTCCGGTTATTCGGCGGGTGCGGTCGCGGGGGGCGCCTTGCGGGTTTCGATATCGCGCAGCAGGCCGCCGCGGCGGGTGTAGACCAACCAGGTCAGCGCGGCGCAGGTCGCATAGAAGATCAGGAATCCCCAGAGTGCCGCCGACGGCCCGCCGGTCAGTGCGATCGAGGACCCGTAGGACTTGGGGATGAAGAAGGCGCCATAGGCGGCGAGCGCCGAGGTGAAGCCGATGATCGCCGCCGACTCCTTCTCCGCCTGGCGCACCCGTGCCGCAGCGTCGAGCGCCGGCATCAGGCGGTCGATCTCCTTGCGCATGATGACCGGGATCATCTGGAAGGTGGATGCGTTGCCGACGCCGGTGGCGAAGAACAGCAGCATGAACATCGCGAAGAATCCCCAGAAGGCGTAGGGCGCCTCCGGGACCGACAGGAAATAGAGCACGCCGCCGACCGCCGCGATCATCACCACGAAGGTCCAGAACGTGACCCGTCCGCCGCCGAACCTGTCCGAGACCCAGCCGGTTCCGGCGCGCGAAAGGGCGCCCACCAGCGGGCCGAGGAACACGTACTGCAGCGAGTCCACGGCCGGAAACTGCGTCTGGGCGAGCAGCGGGAAGCCGGCGGAGTAGCCGATGAACGACCCGAAGGTGCCCGTGTAGAGCCAGCACATGATCCAGTTGTGCTTGCGGGTGAAGATGACCGACTGTTCCCGGAAGGAGGCCTTGGCCGACGCGATATCGTTCATGCCGAACCAGGCGGCGAAGGTGGACAGGATCAGGAACGGCACCCAGACGAAACCGGCGTTCTGCAGCCAGAGCCGGGTGCCGTCGCTGGTTGCCTGTGGCTCGCCGCCGAGGACGCCGAACACGCCGGCGGTGATCACGAGCGGGATCGTGAACTGCATGATGCTGACGCCGAGGTTGCCCAGCCCTGCGTTCAGCGCCAGGGCGTTGCCCTTCTGCCGCTTCGGGAAGAAGAAGCTGATGTTGGCCATCGAGGAGGCGAAGTTGCCACCGCCGAGCCCGCAGAGCAGCGCCAGCACCAGGAAGATCAGGTACGGCGTATCCGGATCCTGCACCGCATAGCCGATGCCGAAGGCCGGGATCAGCAGCGAAGCTGTGGTTACGGTCGTCCACAGCCGGCCACCGAAGATCGGCACCATGAAGGAATAGAAGATGCGCAGTGTCGCGCCCGACAGACCGGGGAGGGCGGCGAGCCAGAACAGCTGGTCGGTGGTGTAGCTGAAACCGATCGACGGCAGCTTGGCGATGACGACGCTCCAAACCATCCACACCGCGAAGGCGAGCAGCAGGCTGGGGATGGAAATCCACAGGTTGCGCATCGCGATCCGGCGGCCCGTCCTGCCCCAGAACTCCGCGTCGTCCGGGCGCCAGTCCTCGATCGCCGCGCTGCTCCTGGCCGGCTGCGGCTCATGGATCTCCTGCATCTCCGGAAGTTCGGGCAGGGACACCTCCTGCCGGGCGACGGCAGCCTGCTCCATCCGGCGGATGGCGAAGTGCATCCAGAGCAGGGAAACGGCCGCGATGCCGAAAAGCAGGAAGAAGCAACTGGTCCATACGCCGGTCAGATCATTCATCACGCCGAAGGCGATCGGCAGCACGAAACCGCCGAGTCCGCCGATCATGCCGACCAGGCCGCCGACCGAACCGACATGATTGGGGTAATAGACCGGAATGTGCTTGAACACGGCTGCCTTGCCGAACGACATGAAGGCGCCGAGTACGAAGACGGTGACGGCGAACGGCACCACGCCCATGCTGGTGGAGAAGGTAATGGGCCCTTCGATGCCGTGAATGACGTAGTCGGTGTTCGGGTAGGACAGCATGAATGTGCACAGGACCGACACGCCGAATGTCCAGTACATCACCTTGCGGGCGCCGTACTTGTCGGAGAGATGGCCGCCATAGGCGCGGAACAGGCTGCCGGGAACGGAATAGAAGGCTGCGATCATGCCGGCGGTCGCGATGTCGAGGCCGTAGACGCCCATCAGATAGCGCGGCAGCCAGAGCGCCAGCGCGACGAAGGCACCGAAGACAAAGAAGTAGTACAGCGAGAAGCGCCAGACCTGCAGCTTCTGCAGCGGCTCGAGCTCCATGAAGGTGCTCCGCGGCCGCTCGCCGCTCTTCTTGCGCGCGGCGGTAAGCGGGTCGTCGCGTGTCGTCAGGTAGAAGATCGCCGCAGTCAGCAGCAGCACGCCGGAATAGACCTGGGCCGTCGCTTCCCAGCCCACGGCGATCAGGAGGAAGGGTGCTGCGAAATTGGTGATCGCCGCACCGAAATTGCCGACGCCGAATATCCCCAGTGCGGTGCCCTGCCTGTTCGAGGGATACCAGCGCGAAACATAGGCGACGCCGACGGCAAAGGATCCGCCCGCCAGGCCCACGCCCAGCGCGGCCAGCAGGAACATCGGGTAGGTCTCTACCGTCGACAGCAGGAAAGCGGCGATCGCGGCGAACACCATGACCAGGGTGAACACCAGTCGCCCGCCATACTGGTCGGTCCAGATCCCGAGAAAGATCCGGCTGATGGAGCCGCTCAGGATCGGGGTTGCGACCAGCAGGCCGAATTCGCTGTCGTTCAAGCCCAGGTCCTGCTGAATTCGGACGCCGATGATCGAAAAGATCGTCCAGACGGCGAAGCACATCGCGAATGCGAAGGTGCTCATGCCGAGGACCTGGTTCTGTTGCGACGGGGTCGCTTGGGCCGGTAGTGCCATCGGACTGCTCCACGAGCGACGCCGCCTGCCGACGGGATCGCTATCTCCTGCGGCTAGGCAAAGCGCGAAGCGGGAGCGGGTCGTTTGATTAGGATCAAGTTCTCGGAACAGAGCGACGAAAATAAGTGCCGGATCCACTATGCTGTGCATCCGATTTAACGAGTGTCACTTGGAATCGGTCAATAACTTCATCTCAAGTTGACTGTGGGTAATCGTTAGCTTGCTTATTATCAACAGTACCAAGTGGGATTCTTGGTGCGTGGGCGCTCGGCGGCACCCAGCCGGACGCAGAGCCCGGTGGCGGTATCCGCGCGATGTTGCTAAGCAGGGGCTCGGACCCGCTCTCTCGACTGGGCGGCTCTGGCTACACCAATCAGTTTTTGGAACCCATCAGCCTAAGCATGCCCCCCGATGCGACCTGAAGATATGACAGTCGTTCATGAACTCCCGCTGTTCGCCGACATGAGCGACGCGGCCTTCGCCCGGCTGATGCAGGCGTCCTATCTCCAGCTCTTTCCACCGCAGGTCCAGCTCATCGCGGAAGGCGATCCCGCTGATTTCCTGCATGTGGTCGTCGAAGGTTGCGTGGAGCTGTTTGCGTCCGCCGGAGGCCGCGAGACCACAATGGCGCTGGTCTACCCGGTTTCCACCTTCATCCTGGCAGCTGTGGTCCGGGACGCGGACTATCTGATGTCGGGCCGCACGGCCGAGAAATCGCGCGTGCTGCTGATACCCGCCCGCGACATCCGGACTGCGTTCGCCGAGGGTGGCTCCTTTGCCCGAGCCGTCGTGGCCGAGCTGGCTGGCAGCTTCCGGACGCTGGTCAAGGAGTTCAAGAACCACAAGCTGCGCACGGGCGTCGAGCGCCTGGCCAACCGGCTGCTGCGGCTCAACGCAGAGCAGGGAGCGACCGGCCGGCTGGCACTTCCCTACGACAAGCGCACGCTCGCCTCGCTCCTCGGCATGACCCCGGAGAACCTGTCTCGGGCTTTCGGCACCCTGAAGCCGTATGGCGTCGAGGTGAACGGTTCCCAGATCCGGCTCACGCGGATTTCAGACCTGGAGTCGCTGGCGAAGCCGCACCCCCTGATCGACGACTGGGAGCGTTGAGGGTGGTCCGTCGCGTTCAGCGCCTGGCAAAGAAGATCGGGGCGTATCCGGCCGCGAACAGGACAAACGCCGCGCTCCACATCAGCCCGCTCGCTGCGAGCAGCGCTAGCGCGTCGAAGGGCAGGTAGGGGGTCAGCACCCGAATGGATGCGCCGGCCAGCATCAGGACTAAGACCGCCGAGGTCAACGGGCCTGCCCTCAGCGGGCGGTCCGCGTGGCCAAGCGTGGCCCGGGTCATCACCGCGATCGTCATGGTGCCGATTGCGCCGGCCGTGAGAGCGTGCATCGCCGTCGAGGGGTCGACGTAGGCCGGCCAGGCGGCCTGGGCCGCGGTCAGGGCGAGCCATATCGGCAGCCATAGATAGGCCAGGTGCAGGATCAGCACCAGCGGCTCCGCGGCCGTTCTCCACCCGCGCCAGCGCGCGAGCCGCCAAGCCAGCAACGCGCTCGCCACCGCTGCCAGGACCGCCGTCACGATAGAGCCGGGGGCCGCTGTCCATGCGATCGACGCGGCGGCGGTGGCCGCCAGCGCTGCCTTGTCGACAGCGCCGAACGGGGCAGGCAGCCGTTTCGCCCCGCGTTTCGCCATCCAGTTGCGGGTGAAACTCGGCACGATCCGGCCGCCGACTAGGCAGATCAGCAGGGCGATCACGGCCAGCCCCGCCCGCTCGGCATAGCGCATGTCGGCCCCGCCCAGGATGGCGGCGTGGAAGCCGATATTTGCCCCAGCGAACAATGTGACGGCGACGCATATCGGCACGTTGCGCATGTTGCGTCCGGCCAGCACCTCGCGCCACGCGATCGCGGCGAGCGCGATCGGGAAGGCAGAGTCGACTGCGATGCCGGCAAGCGGACTGGCCGCCGACACCGACAGCGCCAGACGGCCGGCGAGCCACAGCACGGCGAGCGTCATCAGCGGATAGCCGGCGACCGGCAAGCGACCGGTCCAGTTGGGGATGGCGGTAAGCAGGAATCCGGCCAGCACCGCGCCCACATAGCCGAAAACCATCTCGTGCACGTGCCAGTCGCGGGGTGCGAGATGACTCGGTAGCTCCAGCCCGAGCGCCAGCATGGCGAGCCATATCGGCAGCGCGGCCCCGGCAAAGAGCGCCGCGCCGAGGAACATCGGCCGATATCCGCGCTCGAACAGCGCAGGACCACGCGCCGCCGGGGCGCCGGTCGCTGCGGCGGGCGCGGTCATACCGGCATGACGGCCCCGAGGTGGCCCGCCAGCTGGTCGGTGCGGACCTTGGTCAGGTCTTTGGGCAGGTCGGCATGCAGCCGGCGCTGCAGCGCCGGTGTCAGAGAGCGGCGCAAGGTGCCGAGCGCGCGAGGCTCCGCCGCGATCACCAGCCGGTCGTACCGGCCCTTTTGCTCATGTTCGGCCAGATAGCCGACGATCCCGTTCAGGAACGCGTCTTCGACCAGCTGGCGCGGGTCGGACTGCGGCTCCATGCCGTGGCGCATCTCTCCGACACTCTCGAAGCTGCGGCCTTGCCGGTCGGCCATGATCTCGCCGGTCTGACGTTGGTCGCCTTCCCACTGGGCCCCGGGCACGTCGTGCAGGCCTTTGCCGGGGCCGTCATTGGCCACGATTCGGGCATGGCCGCCGTCAGCGATCACGACCCAAGTCACGATTTTCTTCATCGGCTTCTCCTGTGGAGACGTCGAGGGAGTGGGCGGCTATGGCAATGGGGTTCCATCGTCGTCGCCGAAATCTTCCCCGGCCTCGAGGATCTCGTAGACCTGGGCCGCCGTGCCGGCGAGCGGCCGCCGCGCTTCGCCCATTACGTCGTCCTGGCCCGATATCCAGGCGAGGGCGGCCATCAGATCCTCGGCGTCAGCCCCGGATTCGAGGATGGCTTCGACCTGCCAGTCCAGGATGTCGCCGCATCGGCGCCGAATTTCGCCTGCGTCAAGGGTCCCGGCGCTCGCATCTCGATGATGTTCTGCCATGTCACACCTCGCTGTTGCCGTCGGCTCCCCGCCGGTCGCTGCCAGGCAAGCGAGCAGTCTCTCCGGGCCCTTGCAATGCGGTGCCATGGGCCGATGTCCGCTACACCCGCCGATCCATCTCTCGAAACGATGGTAACGCGCAGGCGGCATTTGCCAAGCCGGGCGGTCGCCGCCGCGGGGCGCTTGCGGACGCTCAGTGGGGCCAGACTGCCGTGTGGACCGCCCGCAGGGTTCTCGGCTCCAGTGATGCCGGCCCGTCTTCGCCGGCCAGCGCGTGCAGTGCGTCGATGTCGAGCAGGACCACGCGCGACGGGGTCTGCAGGGCGATCAGCCCGTCTGCTTTCAGTTTCGACATCAACCGGCTGACGGTCTCGATGGTGAGCCCGAGGAAGTCGGCCATGTCGAGCCGCGTCATCGGCAGCGTCACCTCCCTGGCCATCGCCCCCTGCGGAGATGTGCGGCGGGTCGACTGCAGCAGGAAGGTTGCGACACGCTCCTCGGCAGTCTTCCGGCCAAGCAGAAGCATGTGGTCCTGGGCGGCGCACATCTCGTCATAGGCCAGGGCCAGCAGATCGTGGCGGACGCCGGACGACTCATCGATCAGCCGCATCACCTGGGACCGTGACAACCGCCGGACCTGCAATGCGGTCACCGCTTCGGCCGAATAGGCGTAGGCGTCCCGGCAGGGCACCCCAAGCATCTCGCCTGGGTAGAGAAAGCCCACGATGGCGCGCCGGCCGTCGGCGAGCAGGCGGCTCAGCCGGAGAACGCCTGCGACGATCTCAAAGACGCTGTCGGCAGGGTCGCCCTCCCAGAACAGGACTTCGTTCGCCTCCAGAGCCTCTACAGGCCGGCCCATGATATGCGCGCGCAACGTGTCATCGGCGAAGGCGCGGGCGAAAACCGACTGTGGTGTCGGGGCGCGGCTGGCGGCATCGGACTGGGTCAATGTCATTAGATCCTCCCCTTGTCCTCGGACGCTCGTATCAAACCATACGCCTGTTCCATGATTATGCCTGAACGATAGACTCTCGACAGCGATAGGTGACAGTCTGTAACAGGATGTGACGGGGTCACCAAGACTCGCTGCAAGAGGAACGTCGTGCAACCGCCGGTTTTACCGAGGCCGCCCGAGGATATCCATGTCCTGGTTGTCGACGATGACCTTCGTATCCGGACGATGCTGGCGGACTATCTCGGCGATCAGGGCCTGCGTGTGACGCTTGCCCAGGACGGACGGGAGATGTGGGCTCGCCTGGAACAGGCGCCGGCTGACGTCGTGCTGCTCGATCTGGTGCTGCCCCGCGGCGAAGACGGCCTGGTGCTCGCGGCTCAGCTGCGGGCGAGGACCGACACGCCGATCATCATGCTGACCGGTCGCGGCGACGTCGTCGACCGCGTCGTCGGACTGGAGGTCGGGGCGGACGATTATCTGGCCAAGCCCTTCCATCTACGCGAAGTATTGGCGCGGATCAGGAGCGTGCTGCGGCGGACCGCGCGGCCCGTGGCCAAGGATGCGACCGCGGATGCCGCGTCGTCCCCGGTCCCGGATGGCATTCTCGAGTTCGAAGGCTGGATGATCGACCTCCAGCGCCGTCAACTCGCCGACCCGCGAGGCCGTCACGTGGCCCTGACCAGTGGCGAGTACGACCTGCTCCTGGCGTTTGCCGAGAATGCGAACCGGGTTCTCGCGCGCGACCGGCTGATGAGCTTGGCGAAAGGCCGGGACTGGGAAGCCTACGATCGCAGCATCGACGCTCAGGTGGCCCGATTGCGGCGCAAGGTCGAGACAGATCCGAAGAACCCGCAGCTGATCAAGTCTGTCCGCGGCGCCGGCTATATCTTCGTGCCGAAGGTCGTGCGGCGCTGATCCTTCAGCCGTCGATCACCTCGCGCACCGTCCGCGCCAGATCCAGCGCACTGTGCGGTTTGCGCAGCCAGCGAACGCGGTCGAGCAGACCGTGCGAGATCAGGTCCGGCTCCGCATAGCCCGAGGTCAACAGGACGTGGATCGACGGTCGTGCCGCGCGCGCCGCGTCGGCCAGTTCCGCCCCATTCATGCCCCCCGGCATGACCATGTCCGTCAGCAGCAGGTCGATCGTTCCATCCGTCCTCAGGATGTCGAGCGCACTCGGTCCGTCGGCTGCTTCGACCACCCTGTAGCCGAGCTCCCGCAGGCGCTCCGCCGTCACCCGCCTTACCCTGGCGTCGTCCTCGACCACCAGCACCGTTTCTCCGCGGCCGGTGAATGAGCCGACTGTCGGCTTGGCCGCCCGGGCAGAGGCTCCCCGGTTCTCGTCGATCTGGGGCAGGTACATCCGAACCGTGGTACCGCGGCCCGGCTCGCTGTAGATCTGCACATGGCCGCCGGTCTGCTTGACGAAGCCGTAGACCATGCTGAGTCCGAGCCCGGTGCCGGCGCCAGTCGGCTTGGTCGTGAAGAATGGCTCGAACGCGCGGTCGCGAACGTCCGGCGGCATCCCGCTGCCGGTGTCGGTCACCGCGATCACCGCGTAACGGCCGGCCGGAAGATCCGCCTGCATCCCGGCATAGTGCTCGTCGATCTGCGCGTTCGTCAGGTCGATGGTCAGCCGACCGCCGCCCGGCATAGCGTCGCGCGCGTTGATCGCTACGTTGAGCAGCGCGTTCTGCAGCTGGCTCGGATCGACCATCGCCTGGCAGGGATGAGGGTCGATGACGGTCTTGATCTCGATGCTCTCGCCGAGCGTGCGACCCAGCAGCTCGCACGAGCGCGTCACCAGCTCGGCAAGGTCGGTCACGTGCGGGTTCAGCGGTTGCCGGCGTGCGAAGGCAAGCAGGCGCGCCGTCAGCTGTGCGCCGGACTCTGCCGCCTGGTTGGCCTCGTCGAGCCATGTCGACAGCTTGCCCTGTTCGGGGCCGATCCGGTCCTGCACCATCTCCAGATTGCCGATGATTACGGTCAGCAGGTTGTTGAAGTCGTGGGCCACACCGCCGGTGAGCTGGCCGACCGCTTCCATCTTCTGCGATTGGCGCAGCTCCTGCTCCATGCGCTGTCGCGCGGTGAGGTCGCGGATGAAGCCGGTGAACATCCGCTCGGAACCCGCCGCGACTTCGCCGACGGCGAGCTCCATCGGAAAGACGGTGCCGTCCTTGCGCAGCCCGTCGACGATCCGGCCGAGTCCGATGATCCGCCGCTCACCGGTCGTTCTGTATCGTTCGAGATAGCCGTCGTGCTCCGCCGCATAGGGCGCCGGCATCAGCATCGAGACGTTGCGGCCGATCACCTCGTCCTGGTCGTAGCCGAACAGCTTCTCCGCCGACGCACTGAAGGATTCGACGATGCCCTGGTCGTTGATGGTGATGATCGCCTCCGGCGCGGTCTCCAGGATCGAGCGCAGACGGGCCTCTTGTTCATGCAGCGCCAGCTCGGCCCGTTTCAGCTCGGTCAGGTCCATCAGCGTTCCGGCGATTTGCTGCCGATCGCCAACGGGATGCGCCATCCACTGCCCGGTCGCCCGGACGTGGCGGATCGGTTCCCCCTCGACCCGGAACTCGAACTGGACGCGGTCCCCTTCGGCTGCCTGCCGCAGTACGGCCTCCGCCCGCTCGCGATCCTCGTGATGGATCCGCGCCAGTATCTGGTGTCCGGTCAAAGGTCCCTGGGGAGGCAGCCGGAGGATGCGGCGCGCCTCCTCGCTGAGCGCAGCCGGCCCGGCCGGATCTGTGGGTAGCGCGAAGCGGCCGGGATCGCCGATCGGGAACGGTCCATCGCCGGCCGCATTCGAGCGCCGCTGGATGAGGGACTGCGCCGCGATCAGCCAGACCAGGGCGACCGCCAGAGTGCGACCGGCGATCTCGGCAGTCTCGTCCGTGGCCGCCGGCGTCAGCAGGTGCCCGAGCACGATCGCCAGGCTGCAGAGCAGGGCGAGCCCGAGCGAGAAGCGCCGCTCGAGCCGCAATCCGAGCAGCATCACGGCGACCTGGACGAACGCGACCGGATAGTCCGGGTCCAGGGCCAGGTCGAGCGCGAACGCGGCAACGGCTGCCGCTGCTGCCGTTGCCGCCAGCCGGATTGACGGTTCAGCCCGCATCAGCACTGGCTTGACGAGGATCAATGCGGCTGGTGTGCGCCAGGGAGCTACTCGGAGGCTGAACTGTTGTTCGATGCATCATGCAATCATACACCATCAGTGCCCTCTCGCCGGACAAGATCGACCAAGCCTATCCGGTGGCGATGCTGGCGATTCCCGACCTTGCACTCGAACGCTGGCGGTCGGCCTGCCGCGCCGGCGAGGACGGAGGCTTCCTGGTTGCGTTGGACCCGAGTGGCCATATCCGAGGCCTGTGTCAGGTCTCGGTCGTTGCTACGGATGGCGGCGTGCAGGCGCTGCAGGTAACCAGCCTCGCCTTCGCCACGGCACTCGACGTAAGGGGGGTCGCAGACGCGATGCTTGATGCGCTGATCCGCCTATGCGGCCGCCGCCGGTGCAGCCGGCTTGCGATCTCGGTCGCCGTCGACCGATCCGGCGCCTTCCGCGCCCTGGCCCGCGCGCGCGACCAGGTTGCCACCAGCTATGCCGGTCTGCGGATCGACCTCCTGACCCCTTGACCGTACGTGGCGCGGCGGCAGCTACGCCGCATCGTGCCGTGCCGGCACCCGCGATCCCACCCATTCGGCCAGGCCGGCGGCGTTCATCGCACCCGCGGTCCGCGCAAGCTCCCGGCCGGCGGCGAACAGGATCAGGGTTGGAATGCTGCGGATCGCGTACTGCTCCGCGACCTGCGGTACCGCCTCGGTGTCCAGCTTCAGCAGGCGAACCCCCGGCTCCAGGCGACCTGCCGCCTTCTCGAACTCGGGCGCCATCGCCCGGCAGGGACCGCACCAGGGCGCCCAGAAATCGACCAGCACCGGAATCCCGTTCTGCCCGACATGACGGGCGAAGCGCGCCGCGTCGACCGCCAGCGGCCGCCCGTCGAACAGCGCCTGACCGCATTTGCCGCACTTGCCATGGTCGGCGAGACGCTGCCACGGCATGCGGTTGATCGCGTCACAGCGTGGACAGACCACGTGGACCGGCTCGGCCATCACGAACCTCCTTCAGCGGGACGATCGCATCGAGATGGTGATCCGGGGCGCCCTACCCAAGGCGCGGGTTGCCGCAGTCGCCAAAGCTAGCTCAGCCATGCATATTGATGGTTGACACATCAAGTTAGGTTCCTCAAGGTTGATTGATCATGTTCCGCACCCGACCAGTGCGCCAATGATCACGGCCGCTCAGCTCAAAGCCGCCCGCGCGCTGCTCGGAATCGACCAGCGCCAGCTGGCGGAGCTGGCGGGGCTTTCGGTCCCGACCATCCAGCGGATGGAGGCCAGCCATGGGGTCATCCGCGGCAACGTCGATTCACTGATGAAGCTGATTGCCGCGCTCGAGGCCGCCGGTATCGCCCTCATCGGCGACGGTGCCGGCAGCCCGGGCGGCGGGCGCGGAGTCCGCCTGACCCGGTCGGCTGCAGAAAGCGAGCCGGAGGAGGCGGCGGCGCCGGACCGGCCGCCGGGGAGCGAACGCTGATGGCGGCACTGCTGCTGGCGTGCGTCGCCGCGCTGCTGTCGACAGGTTGCGTCGCGATCGGCATCGCCGGGAAGCGTCATGGCAGCACCGCGGTCTATGGCGCATGCGCGGCAGTCTGCACGCTCGCCCTGGTCGCTGCCCTGATCCATCTGGCTTCTGCGGGCGCGGCGTCGACGGCGGTCCTGCCGCTGGGGCTGCCGTGGCTCGGCGCGCATTTCCGGGTCGACGCGCTGGCCGCCTTCTTCCTGGTGGTCGTCAACCTCGGGGCGGCGCTGGCCAGCGTCTACGCCATCGGCTACAGCCGCCACGATCCGGCGCCGCACCGGGTGCTGCCGTTCTATCCCGCCTTCCTGGCGGCGATGAACCTGGTGGTGCTGGCCGACGATGCCTTCACCTTCCTGGTCTGCTGGGAGTTCATGTCGCTGGTTTCCTGGGCGCTGGTGATGTCGCACCACAAGGTCCAGGGCAACGCGCGCGCCGGCCTCGTCTACCTGGCGATGGCGAGCTTCGGGACGCTCGCCCTGCTGCTCGCCTTCGGGATGCTCGCCGGCCCGGAAGGCGGCTACGGCTTCGAGGCGATCCGTAGCGTTGTGCACACGCCGCTGACCACGGCCCTGGTGCTCGGCCTGCTGCTGCTCGGGGCCGGCTCGAAGGCCGGGCTGGTGCCGCTGCACGTCTGGCTGCCGTTGGCCCATCCGGCAGCACCCAGCCATGTCTCGGCGCTGATGAGCGGGGTCATGACCAAGGTCGCCGTCTACGGGTTTGTCCGGGTGGTGTTCGACCTGCTCGGCCCGCTGCCCTGGTGGCCCAGCCTGGTCCTGCTGGCGCTGGGCGGCGCCACCGCCGTGCTCGGCATCCTGCACGCGCTGATGGAGCGCGACATCAAGCGGCTGCTCGCCTATTCCACGATCGAGAATATCGGTGTCATCTTCGTCAGCCTTGGCCTCGCGCTCGCCTTTCGCGGCAGTGCGATGGAGGGTGCGGCGGCACTGGCGCTGACGGCCGCCCTGTTCCATGTCTTCAACCACTCGCTGTTCAAGAGCCTGCTGTTCTTCGGTGCAGGCGCCGTCCTGACCGCAACCGGCGAGCGCGACCTGGACAAGCTCGGCGGCCTGATCCACCGGATGCCGCGCACCGGCGCACTGGTCCTGGTCGGCTGCCTGGCGATCGCGGCGCTTCCGCCGCTGAACGGCTTCGTCTCCGAATGGCTGAGCTTCCAGGCGATCCTGCAGAGCCCTGACCTGCCGCAATGGGCGCTGAAGATCATGGTGCCGGCGGTCGGCGGCCTGCTGGCGCTCGCCGCTGCCCTCGCCGCCGCCTGCTTCGTCAAGCTGTTCGGAATCGGCTTCCTGGGCCGTGCGCGCAGCGAGGCCGCAGCCGGCGCCCGGGAGGTCGACCGATGCTCGTTGGCGGCGATGGCTCTGCTCGCGGGGCTATGCCTGCTGGCCGGCATCGCCCCGGGGCTGCTGATCGACGTCCTGGCGCCGGTGACTCAGCTGCTGGTCGGCGAACGCATGCCGGTTCAGGCCGAAGTGCCCTGGCTGTCGATCGTGCCGATGGCCGACAGCCGCAATTCCTACAACGGCCTGCTGGTGTTTCTGTTCATCGGCGTCTCGGCCGCACTGGCGGTGTGGCTGATCCATCGCTTCGCCTCGCGGGCGGTCCGCCGCGCGCCGGCCTGGGACTGCGGCTTCCCCGATCCCAGCGCAGCCACCCAATACACGGCCGGCAGCTTCGCCCAGCCGATCCGCCGTGTGTTCGGGCCGTTCGCCTTCGGCGCCGGTGAGCAGGTCGACATGCCCGCGCCGGGCGAGCTGCGGCCGGCCCGGCTGACGGTGGTCATGCGCGACCGGGTATGGGAGGCGCTGTACGCCCCTATCGCGCGCGCGGTGACCGTCGCGGCCGACCGGCTGAACCACCTGCAGTTCCTCACCATCCGCCGCTACCTCAGCCTTGTCTTCATGGCTGTCGTCCTGCTGCTCCTGGTGCTGGCGATATGGCAGTGATCCTCGAGATCGCCGTCCAGGGCGGGCAGATGCTGCTGGTGCTGCTGCTGGCGCCGCTGCTGACTGGTTTCGTGCGCAAGGTGAAGGCGCGGCTGACGCTGCGTCGGGGGCCGTCGGTGCTGCAGCCCTATCGCGACCTGCACCGCCTGCTGCGCAAGGACGTGGTGCTGGCCGACAGGGCGTCGTGGCTGTTCCGCGTCGCGCCTTACCTGATCTTCGCGACAACCTGGGTCGCCGCCGCGCTGGTCCCGACCTTCGCCGCCGGGCTGATGTTCAGCTGGTCGGCGGACCTGATCGCGATCATCGCGCTTCTGGCCAGCGCGCGAGTCGTCCTGGCGCTGGCCGGCATGGATGTCGGCACCAGCTTCGGCGGCATCGGGTCCAGCCGCGAGGTGATGATCGCTTCGCTGGCCGAGCCGGCGATGCTGCTGATCGTGTTCACCCTGGCGCTGGTGGCCGGGTCCAGCCAGCTTTCGGCCATCGCCGCCTTCATGGTCTCGCCGGAGGTGGGCCTGCGCGTCTCGCTCGGGCTGGCGCTGATCGCGCTGGTCATTGTCGGCATCGCCGAGAACGCGCGCATTCCGGTGGACAACCCGGCGACCCACCTGGAACTGACCATGGTCCACGAGGCGATGGTGCTGGAATATTCCGGCCGCCACCTGGCGATGATCGAGTTCGCTGCGTCCCTCAAGCTGCTGCTCTACGTCTCGCTGATCGCCTGCCTGTTCATGCCCTGGGGGCTCGCGCTGTCCGCCGCGGGGCCGCTCGCCTACCTGGTCGGCCTCGCCACCTACCTGCTCAAGCTCGCCGCTGCCGGCGTCCTGCTGGCGGTGTTCGAGACGGCCATCGCCAAGATGCGGGTATTCCGCGTGCCCGAGTTCCTGGGCGCCGCCCTGATGCTGGGCCTGCTCGGCACCCTGCTGCTGTTCATGTCGCGGAGCCTGTAGCGATGAGCGGCGGCATCACCTTCGACATCGCGCACATGCTGGCCGGCGGGCTGGTGCTGGTCAGCTTCATGATGCTGTACCAGCAGCGCCTTTACGCCCTGCTCAACACCTTCGCCCTGCACGCGCTGGTGCTCTCGGCCTCGGTCGCCTGGCAGGCCTACGTCCAGGACGCGCCGCATCTGTACGTGACCGCCGGAATCGCGCTGCTGTTCAAGGCCATCGTGATTCCGATTGGGCTCCACCGTATCATCCAGCGTCTCGGCATCCACCGCGAGATCGAGACGGTCGTCGGCACCGGCTTCACCATGCTCGCCGGCATGGCGCTGGTCGCACTGTCGATGGTGGTGATGCTGCGGGTGACGCCGGAGGCCGATCCGCTTGCCCGCGAGGACCTGGCCTTCGCGCTCGCGGTCCTGCTGCTCGGCCTGTTGACCATGGTCACCCGGCGCAACGCGGTCAGCCAGGTGGTCGGCTTCATGGCGCTGGAGAACGGCTTGGTGCTCGCGGCCACCGGCGCCAAGGGCATGCCGCTGGTGGTCGAGATCAGCGTCGCCTTCTCGATCCTGATCGCCTTCATCGTGATCGGCATCGTCCTGTTCCGGATCCGCGAGCGGTTCGACACCGTCGACGTCGGAGCACTCGACGATTTCCGCGGAGACCGGCAGTGACGGGCCTCGCGCCCGACCCGGTCACCCTCGTGCTTGCGGTCCCGATCGCGGCCGCCGCGATCCTGGCTGTGCTGCCGGGCTACCGGCTGTCGGCCAGGCTCAACGTGCTGGCGAGCCTGCTCACCCTGGTGGCAGCAGCCTCCCTGTTCGCCGAGCGGCCCGATCCCGGCCAGTATCTGTTCGTCGACGACCTCAACGTCGTCTTCATCGTGCTCAACACCTTCGTCGGCTTCACCACCAGCGTGTTCAGCGCCAGCTACATCGGCCACGAGCTGGAGGAGGGGCGGCTGACCTCGGTGCACCTGCGATTCTACCACGCGATGTACCAGGTGATGATGTTCGGCATGAACCTGGCGCTGGTCTCCAACAACATCGGCCTGATGTGGGTGGCGGTGGAACTGGCGACCCTGACCACCGTGCTGATGGTCGGCATCTACCGCACCCACGAGGCGCTGGAGGCGGCCTGGAAGTACTTCATCCTCGGCAGCGTCGGCATCGCGCTGGCGCTGTTCGGGACGATCCTGGTCTACATGGCGGCGCGTCCGGTGGTGGGCGAGGGGCTGGACGCCATGGTGTGGACCGTGGTGATGACCCGAGTGGCGGAATTCGATCCGGCACTGCTCAACGTCGCCTTCGTCTTCCTGCTGCTCGGCTATGGCACCAAGGTGGGCCTGGCGCCGCTGCACGCCTGGCTGCCCGACGCCCATGCCGAGGGTCCGACCCCGATTTCCGCGGTGCTCTCCGGGCTGCTGCTCAACGTCGCCCTGTACGCGGTGCTGCGGTTCAAGATGCTGCTGACGGCCAATCCCGAGGCCATCGCACCCGGCCCGCTGATGATGACGATGGGCCTGACTTCGCTGGTCTTCGCCGGCTTCATGCTCTACCGCCGGCGCGACATCAAGCGGCTGTTCGCCTATTCGTCCATCGAGCACATGGGCATCATCACCTTCGCCTTCGGCATCGGCGGCCCGCTCGCCAACTTCGCCGGCCTCCTGCACATGGTGATGCACAGCCTGACCAAGTCGGCGATCTTCTTCGCCGTCGGCCACATCGCCCAGATCAAGGGCACCCAGAAGATCGCCGAGATCCGCGGACTGACCGAGAGCCACCCCTGGCTCGGCTGGGGCCTCGTCATCGGCGTCGTCTCGATCGCCGGCCTGCCGCCGTTCGGCATCTTCATGAGCGAGTTCCTGGTGGTCAGTTCGACCTTCGCCCGCGAGCCGTTGCTGGCAGTGCCGCTGGTGTTCGGCCTGCTGATCGCTTTCGGCGCGCTGCTGCTGCGGCTGAACGGCCTCGCCTTCGGGGCGCCCAACGGCAGCCTGAAGCCCGCCGAGGCCTCCTTTGTGCCGATGTTCGCCCACCTGGCGCTGGTCCTCGGCGCCGGCGTCTACCTGCCGCCGCCGCTGGTCGCCTGGTTCCAGCACGTGGCCGGGCTGCTGGGGTAGCGATGGAAACCAGCCTAGCGCTCGGCACCCTCATCGGCGGCGGCCACCGGGTCGGCCATCACCGGCCCTGGCCGCGCGCGATCGTCGACCCCGCCGGCTGGCGCACCGCCATCGACCGGCTCGCCGACGGGCAGTGGTCTCTGCTCGGGCTGTGGGGGGAGGCCGACGCCGTGCACATGGCGCTGTTCGATCCACGCGCACAAGAGTTCGGTGTCATCAGCCTGGACTGTGCCGATGGCCGCTACCTGTCAGTCGCCCAGCGTCATCCGCCGGCGCTCAGGCTGGAACGCGCGGTCCGGGACCTGTTCGGGCTGGAACCCGAGGGCCTGCCCGATTTGCGCCCCTGGCTCGACCATGGCCGCTGGGGCATCCGCCACCCTCTCGGCGAGCCGGGCGACGGACCGGCTGCGCCACCGCCCTACGCCTTCCTGCCGAGCGAAGGCGAGGGGCTGCACCAGATCCCGGTCGGTCCGGTCCACGCCGGGATCATCGAGCCGGGCCATTTCCGCTTTACCGCCAGCGGTGAGACGGTGGTCCGGCTGGAGCAGCGCCTCGGTTATGTCCACAAGGGGATCGAGGGGCTGATGATCGGTGCCGACCTCGACCGGGCCGCCAGGCTCGCGGCTCGCACCTCCGGCGACAGCACGGTTGCCTATGGCTTGGCGTTCGCCCAGGCGGTCGAGGCGGCGCTCGGCGCACAGGTACCGTTGCGAGCAGACTTCCTGCGGGCGCTGATGGCGGAGCTGGAGCGGCTGGCGAACCACCTGGGCGACATCGGCGCCATCTGCAACGACGCCGCCTTCACGATGATGCACGCCCACACCGGCGTACTGCGCGAGGCGGTGCTGCGCGCCGCCGACGCCGCCTTCGGGCACCGGCTGATGCGCGACCGGATTGTCCCTGGCGGGGTCG
>JBHJOG010000341.1:0-4219 GCA_050329975.1 Alphaproteobacteria bacterium
GAGGACGTGGCGATGAACAGCGCGATCGGTGACCACGGGCTGCCGCTGATCCAGCGCATCGCCAAGGACAAGGCGGCGCGCGGCAGCGAGGGGCCGGTCAATGTGCTCACCCACTGCAATGCCGGCTGGCTCGCCACCGTCGACTGGGGCACCGCCACGGCACCGATCTACAAGGCGCACGACCTGGGAATGGCGGTCCATGTCTGGGTCGACGAGACCCGGCCGCGCAACCAGGGCGCAGCGCTGACCGCCTATGAACTCGGCCACCACGGCGTGCCCCACACGGTGATCCCGGACAATACCGGCGGTCACCTGATGCAGCACGGGCAGGTCGACCTCTGCGTCGTCGGCACCGACCGCACCACGCGCACCGGCGACGTCTGCAACAAGATCGGCACCTATCTGAAGGCGCTGGCGGCCCACGACAACGACGTGCCCTTCTACGTGGCGCTGCCGTCGCCCACCATCGACTGGACGATCAGCGACGGCATCCACGAGGTGCCGATCGAGCAGCGCAGCCCCGAAGAGGTGAAGATGGTCAGCGGGCTCGGCCCCGACGGCCGCGTCGTCCAGGTGCAGATCACGCCGGACGGCAGCCCGGCCGCCAACTACGCCTTCGACGTCACGCCGGCCCGCCTAGTTACCGGGCTCATCACCGAACGCGGCATCTGCGCCGCCTCGGAGGAGGGGCTCAGCACACTGTTTCCCGACCGCGTCACATGATCACCTTCCCCCAGCACAGGATCCGATTTCCCATGTTCAAACGCAGCCTCGCCTCCGCGGTACTGGCCGCCGTCATCGCCGGCGCCGCGGCCTTGCCGGCCGGGGCGCAGACCCCGTCCCTGCTCAGTCTGAACGCCGTCCAGGCAGCGCCGGCCGATGGCCGCGGCACCTGGCGGCTGACGCTCGAGTTCGGCCACGCCGACCGTTCGGCATCCGCCACCACGCGCTCGGTCCGGGCACCGGAACTCGACCCGCACGAGATCGTCATCAGCACCCCCGACGGCATCGCCGCGCCGTTCATCATACGCGAGGTCGGCGCCCCGGTCGGCAATGCCGTCACCGTGCTGATCGAGCATTTCGGCCCGGAACCGCCGGCCTCGAGCGACCGCTTCGTCGTCAGTGTGCTGCACGAGGACAGGGTCGCCGAGGACCGCGCCTCGGCCGAGTTCGACTTCCTGCCGCCGGCGCTGCAGGCATCCGACGGGTGATCTCCCGTCCGATCGTTGCGGCGGCTACTTGCGGGTGGCCAGGGCGGCGGTGACACCGAGGCCGATGAACGAGGTGCCGGCGAACCAGCGCTGGAGGCGCAGGAAGCGCCGGCTGCGACGCAGGAAATCGCCGGCGGCCCCGGCCGCCAGCGCGAAGATCCCGTCGCTGAGCATCCCGAGGCCCATGAAGGTGAGGCCGAGGACCAGGATCTGCCAGTGCACCGCCCCACGCGCCGGGTCGACGAATTGCGGCAGGAAGGCGAGGAAGAAGATCGCCGTCTTCGGATTGAACAGGTTGACCAGGAACCCGTCGCGAAAGACGCGGCGCAGCCGCTCGGCCGGCGCCGCTGGCGCCTCCGGGTCGGGGTCACGCGCCATGAGCGTACGGATGCCGATCCAGATCAGGTAGGCCGCACCCAGATACTTGACGATCGCGAAGGCGAGCGCCGACGACATCAAGAGGGCCGAGAGCCCGACCGCCGCCGCGACGATGTGGACGATGGTGCCGAGATGGATGCCGAGCACCGAGACCAATCCCGCCGCTCGCCCCTGGGCGATCGAGCGGGCGACGATGTAGAGCACCGCCGGGCCGGGCGTCAGCAGCAGCACCAGCGACGCGACGACGAACAATCCCCACGCGGTCGGATCTGGCATCTGGGTTCACCTCCCTTTTCGCTGCCGGCGAGCAAGCCACATCGCGGCGGAGGCGACAAGGGAGCAGCCGCTACTGGACCGCAGTGCCGTCCAGCGCCCTTGCGCTCATCCCGTGCGCAGTATCGCTGTCAGCTCGCGGCGCTGGTCGAGCATCTTCAGGAAGGCGCGGTAGCGGGTAGCGTAATGGGCGGCCTGGGACCGGTCGGGTGCGATCTCGGCACCGGTGCGGACCATGGCGCGGGCGGCCGCTGCGAGCGACGGGTGGAGGCCGCAGCCGGTGGCGGCGAGCACGGCGGTGCCCAGCAGCACGCCGTCCTCCTGCTCCGGCAGGACCACCGTGCAGCCGGTGGCGCTGGCGTAGAGTTCGACCAGCAGCGGATTCCTGGCATGGCCGCCGGTCAGGTGCAGGTGGTCGATGCGGAAGCCCTCGGCGTTCATAGCGTCGATGATGTGCCGGGTGCCGAAGACGATGCCGAGGCAGGTGGCGAAGTAGAGCCGGGCCAGCGCGTCCTCGGAGCTGTCCATTGTCAGCCCGGCGATGGCGCCGCGCGCGTGCGGGTCGGCGAGGGGGGAGCGGTTGCCGTGGAAGTCCGGCAGCACCATCAGCTGCGGGTCGAGCCCGAAGCCCTCCACGCTGCGCAAGGTCTCGATGCGGTCGATCAGGCGTTGATGGGTGGCGGCGTCGGGTGTCTGCCCATACATCGCAATGATGTGGTCGAGCAGGGCGCCGGTGGCGCTCTGGCCGCCCTCGTTGACCCACAGGCCCGGGACGACCGCGCCGCGATAGGGTCCCCAGACGCCACCGATGAACCGTGGCTCCGGCGACAGCGCCATGTGGCAGGTAGAGGTGCCGGCGATCAGTCCGATCCGGTCATCGACGGGGCCGCCCTCGGCCTCGCCGATTGCACCGCCCAGCACGCCGAGGACGCCGGCATGGGCGTCGATGAGTCCCGCCGCGACCACGCAGTCGGTGGTGAGGCCCAGCGCTGCTGCAGCCTCCGGGGTAAGCCGTCCGATCGGCATACCCACCGGGGTCGCGGCCGCGGGGGCTCCTGTCCGCTCCAGGCTATCGGCCAGCCCGACCGCAGCGTACAGGTCCCGCTGCCACGGCGTCTCCTCGTGGCCGAGATAGGCCCATTTGCAGGTGAGCGTACAGTTGGAGCGGGCGTCGATGCCGGTGCAGCGCCAGGTGACGAAGTCGGTCAGGTCGGCGATATAGGCGGTTCGGGCCCAGGCCTCGGGCAGGTGGGTCTTCACCCACAGGCATTTCGGGATCTGCATCTCCGGCGACATGACGCCGCCGACGTGACGCAGCGCCCGGTGGCCTGTGGCGGTGCAGGCTTCGGCCTCGGCGATCGCGCGGTGGTCGGCCCACAGGATGACGTTCCAGCGCGGGTCGCCGGCGGTTGAGATGCCGACCGGCGCGCGGTCGTGGTCGAGGAAGACCAGCGTGCAGGAGGTGGCATCGACGCTCAGGCCGCGCACGGTGCGCGGATCGACCTTGGACGCCGCGACCGCCTCGCGCATCGCCGTTCCGATCGCCGCCCAGATCTCGTCCGACGACTGTTCGCGATGCTCGCCCTGCGGCCGGTTGACCGAGATCGCCGCCGCGGCCTTGGCCAGGATCGCGCCGGTGGGACCGACGATGGCGGCTCGCGCGCTGCCGGTGCCGATATCGATGGCGGCGACGCAGGCGTCGGGGGCTGCGGATTCGGGCATGTGCGGCTCCTGGCTCGGCATGTTCGGCAGGGCTTTGTGCTTGCATCGGCCAGCGGTTATGGTCAACCCGAATCACCGATCGGTGCGGGCGGCCGGCCCTGACTCGCAGACGGGCAGGCATGGGGGAGAGGACGATGCTGAAGGGACTGGATCCGCTGCTGAATGCGGACCTGCTGCACACGCTGCGCGCGATGGGCCATGGCGACGACATCGCCATCGTCGACGCCAACTTCCCGGCGACGACGATGGCGACGAAACGGCTGATCCGGATGGACGGACATCCGGCGCCGCGGGTGCTCGACGCGGTGCTGTCGGTCATGCCGCTCGACACCTTCGTCGACGCCTCGGCCTGGCACATGGAGGTGGTGGGTGATCCGGCGGCAGTGCCGCCGATCCGCGTGGATTTCCAGGCGGTGATCGACCGCCATGAGGGCGCCGGCAAGTTTCCGTTGGCGACTCTCGAGCGTTTTGCCTTCTATGAGCGGGCAAAGCAGTGCTTCGCGGTCGTCGCGACCGGGGAGACCCGCTTTTATGGCTGCATCATCCTCAAGATGGGCGTGATCCCGCCGAAGGACTGACCCATGGCGAGACGGATTGCCGAGGCTGTTCTGCTGGGGGCGCTGCTGGCTCTGGCA